>DATMQV010000127.1:0-10691 GCA_035566615.1 Xanthobacteraceae bacterium | reverse complement strand
AGGAGCGCTGCATCGCCTGCAAACTGTGCGAGGCGATTTGTCCTGCGCAAGCGATCACCATCGAAGCCGGCCCGCGTCGCAACGACGGCACGCGGCGCACCACGCGCTACGACATCGACATGGTCAAATGCATCTATTGCGGGCTATGCCAGGAAGCCTGCCCGGTCGATGCCATTGTCGAGGGGCCGAATTTCGAATTCGCCACCGAAACCCGCGAGGAGCTTTACTACGACAAGGAACGCCTGCTTGCGAACGGCGATCGCTGGGAGCGCGAGATCGCCGAGAACATCGCGCAAGACGCGCCGTATCGCTGAGACGCCGCGCCCATGATCCTGCAAGCGATTTTCTTCTACCTCTTCGCCGGCGTCTGTGTCGCCTCAGCGATCATGGTCATCGCCGCGAAGAATCCCGTTCACTCGGTGCTGTTTCTCATCCTCGCCTTCGTCAATGCCGCGGGCCTGTTTGTTCTGCTGGGCGCCGAATTCCTGGCGATGATCTTGATCGTCGTCTATGTCGGTGCGGTCGCGGTGCTGTTCCTGTTCGTGGTGATGATGCTCGACGTTGATTTCGCCGAGCTGCGCCAGGGCTTCCTTAATTACTTGCCAATCGGCGGCGTCATCGGCGTTATTCTCCTTGTTGAACTCATCTCCATTGTTCTCACCTGGGTGATTGCGCCCGGTGTGCCGAAGGCGATCACCGCTCCCATTGCGGCCGACGTCTCCAACACCCAGGCGCTCGGACTCGTGCTCTATACCCGCTATGTCTACTTCTTCCAGGCCGCCGGCATGATTCTGCTGGTCGCCATGATCGGCGCCATCGTGATGACGCTCCAGCACAAGCCAGGCGTCAAACGCCAGTCGATCCCGGAGCAGGTCGCGCGCCGGCGCTCGACCGCCATCGATATCGTCAAAGTGAAGTCGGGGCAGGGGCTCACATGATCGGGCTGGGGCATTACCTTTCGGTCGCCGCGATCCTGTTCACGCTCGGGATTTTCGGCATCTTTCTCAACCGCAAAAACGTCATCGTCATCTTGATGTCGATCGAGCTTATTCTGCTCGCGGTCAACATCAATCTGGTGGCGTTCTCGACGTTCCTCGGCGACATCGTCGGCCAGGTCTATGCGCTGATCGTGCTCACGGTCGCGGCCGCCGAAGCCGCCATCGGCCTTGCGATCCTTGTTGCTTATTTCCGCAACCGCGGCTCGATTGCGGTTGAAGACGTGAATTTGATGAAGGGCTGAGCGGTATGTACGAGGCGATCGTCTTCCTGCCGCTCTTGGGCGCCATTATCGCCGGCGCCATCACGCTCGTTGGCGCGCGCAACCGGCTGCCCGGCGAGGATCCGCGGCCGCCACACCACGATCATGCCGTCCCGCTCGTGCCGGAGGCGCAGGCGGCGCATCAGCAGGACACACATGCCGAGATAGCGCATTCGTCGGACGATGAGCACGCCAGCGCGCCGCCGAGCGCCGGCTCGCAGGCGGCCGAGCTGATCACCACGACGCTCCTGTTCATCTCCTGGATCTTGTCCTGCTACGCCTTTTACGAGGTCGGCTTCGCCGGGCATGACGCCCACGTCACGATCTTCAATTTCATCACGTCCGGCGACCTGAAGGTCGACTGGGCGCTGCGCGTCGACCCGCTCACCGCCGTGATGCTGGTGGTGGTGACGACGGTATCGGCGCTCGTTCATCTCTATTCGATCGGCTACATGGCCGACGATCCGTACAAGCCGCGCTTCTTCTGCTACCTGTCGTTCTTCACCTTCGCCATGCTGATGCTGGTGACGTCCGACAATCTCGCGCAATTGTTCTTCGGCTGGGAAGGCGTCGGCGTTGCAAGCTACCTGCTGATCGGCTTCTGGTTCCACAAGCCGTCGGCGAATGCCGCTGCGATCAAGGCGTTCCTGGTCAACCGCGTGGGCGACTTCGGCTTCTCGCTCGGCATCTTTGCAGTCTTCCTTTTGACCGGCGCGATCAATCTCGAGACCGTGTTCGCGCAGGCGCCCGACCTCGTCGGCAAGAGCTTCCACTATCTCTGGTTCGACGCCGACGCGCTGACGGTGATCTGCCTGTTGCTGTTCATGGGCGCCATGGGCAAGTCGGCACAATTCCTGCTGCACACTTGGTTGCCGGACGCGATGGAGGGCCCGACGCCGGTTTCCGCCCTGATCCACGCCGCCACGATGGTCACCGCCGGTGTGTTCATGGTGGCGCGGCTGTCGCCGCTGTTCGAGCTTGCGCCCCACGCCAAGGCCTTCGTGCTGGTGATCGGCGCCACCACGGCCATGTTCGCCGCCACCGTCGGCCTGGTGCAGAACGACATCAAGCGCGTCATCGCCTACTCGACCTGCTCGCAGCTCGGCTACATGTTCGTCGCCATGGGCGCCGGCGCCTACTCCATCGGCATGTTCCACCTGTTCACCCACGCCTTCTTCAAGGCGCTGCTCTTCCTCGGCTCCGGCTCGGTGATTATCGCCATGCACCACGAGCAGGACATGCGGAAGATGGGCGGGTTGTGGCGGAAGATTCCGTTCACCTACCTGATGATGCTGATCGGCACTTTGGCGCTGACCGGCTTTCCTTTCACCGCCGGCTACTTCTCCAAGGACGCGATCATCGAAGCCGACGATACGGTCACCGGGATGGCGGCGAGCTACGGCTTCATCATGACGGTCGTGGCGGCGGCGCTGACCTCGTTCTATTCCTGGCGGCTGATCTTCAAGACCTTCCATGGCGAGCCGCACGATCATCATCATTATGAAGCCGCCCACGAGAGCCCGCTGGTGATGCTCGTTCCGCTCGCTGTTCTCGCGGTCGGCTCGATCGGCGCCGGCTGGGCGTTCTGGCACATCTTCGAAGGCAAGGGCGCCGAGGAATTCTTCCGCGGATCGCTCACATTCTCCCCGAACAATCACGTGCTGGAAGACATGGAGCATCTGCCGCTTACGGTATCGCTCGCGCCGACGGTCATGATGATCATCGGCTTCCTTTTGGCCTGGCAGTTCTACATCCGCCGGCCCGATATCCCGGAAAACCTGGCGCGCGATCAGGGCGTGCTCTACCGCTTCCTGCTCAATGCTTGGTATTTCGACTGGATCTACGACAAGATCTTCGTGCGTCCGGCGATGTGGCTCGGCCGGCTGCTCTGGAAGGGCGGCGACGGCTTCGTCATCGACGGCTTCGGGCCTGACGGCGTATCGGCGCGCGTGCTTGACGTGACGCGCAATGTGGTGCGCCTGCAGACAGGTTACCTCTACCACTACGCCTTCGCCATGCTGATCGGCGTGGCCGCTTTCGTCACCTGGTTCATGTTTGCGAGGCCGCACTGATGGCGAGCTGGCCGATCCTTTCCGTCGTCACTTTCCTGCCGATCGTCGGCGCGATCTTCATCGCCTTTCTGAACGATGACGAATCCGGCGTGCGCAATGCGCGCTGGATCGCGCTCTGGACTACTTTGGTCACCTTCGCCGTTTCGCTGATCCTGGTCTGGCGCTTCGATCCGGGCTCGGCTGATTTTCAGTTCCTGGAGAAGCGGCCCTGGCTCGGCGGCGCCACTACCTATTCGATGGGCGTCGACGGTATCTCGCTGCCGTTCGTGATCCTCACCACGGCGCTGATGCCGATCGCGATTCTGGCGAGCTGGACCTCGGTGCAGACCCGCGTGCGCTCGTACATGATCTGTTTCCTGGTGCTCGAGATCCTGATGGTCGGCACCTTCTGCGCGCTCGATCTCGTGCTGTTCTATCTGTTCTTCGAGGGCGGCCTGATCCCGATGTTCCTGATCATCGGCGTGTGGGGCGGGCCGCGCCGCGTCTATGCGAGCTTCAAGTTCTTTCTCTACACGCTTCTGGGCTCGGTGCTGATGCTGCTCGCCATCATGGCGATGTACTGGCAGGCCGGCACCACCGACATCCCGACGCTGCTCCATCACGCCTTCCCGCGCGCGCTGCAGACCTGGGCCTGGTTTGCCTTCCTCGCCTCGTTCGCGGTGAAGATGCCGATGTGGCCGGTGCACACCTGGCTGCCCGACGCGCACGTCGAGGCGCCGACGGCCGGCTCGGTGATCCTCGCCGCGATCCTGCTCAAGCTCGGCGGCTATGGCTTCCTGCGCTTTTCGCTGCCGATGTTCCCGCAAGCGTCGGTTGATTTCGCGCCCTTGATCTACGCGCTGTCCGTGGTGGCGATCGTCTACACCTCGCTGGTCGCGCTGATGCAGGAGGATGTGAAGAAGCTCATCGCCTATTCGTCGGTTGCGCACATGGGCTTCGTCACCATGGGGCTGTTCGCGATGACCGCGCAGGGCGTCGCCGGCGGCATCTTCCAGATGATCTCGCACGGCATCGTTTCCGCCGCGCTGTTCCTCTGCGTCGGCGTCATCTACGACCGCATGCATACCCGCGAGATCGCCGCCTATGGCGGGCTGGTCAATCGCATGCCGATCTACGCCTTTGCGTTCATGGTCTTCACGCTCGCTAATGTCGGGCTGCCGGGCACCTCGGGCTTCATCGGCGAGTTCCTGACGCTGCTGGGCACCTTCCGCATCAACAACTGGGTGGCGACGCTGGCGACGCTCGGCACCATCCTTTCGGCCGCCTATGCGCTGTGGCTCTACCGCAAGGTGATTTTCGGCAAGCTCGAGAAGCCGAGCCTGTTCGACATCAAGGATGTCGGCTGGCGCGAAATGGTGATCCTGGCGCCGCTCGTGATCCTGACCATCGTGTTTGGCGTTTACCCTAAGCCGGTGCTCGACATGTCGGCGACTTCGGTGACGCAGCTCATCGACAATTTCCACCACGCGATTGCGAGCGTGCAGTCTGCCGAGCTGGCGAGGTAAGCGATGAATACGTCTCTCACGCTCGCCAGCATCGTCCCGCTGTTGCCGGAAATCATCCTCGCCATCGGCGCCATGGCTTTGCTGATGCTCGGCGTCTATCGCACACCGCGCAGTGAAACCTTGATCGATGCGCTGTCCATCATTCTGCTTGTCATCGCCGGCGTTGCGGTGGTTCTGTTGCCGGAGGGCAAGCTCGTCACCTTCGGCGGCAGTTTCGTGGTCGACAATTTCGCCCGCTTTCTGAAAGTGCTCGCCATCGCCGGCTCGGCCGCCGCAATCCTGATGTCGATCGACTACGACCGGCGCGAGGGCCAGCAGCGCTTCGAATATTCCGTGCTGATCGTGCTCTCGACGCTTGGCATGCTGATGCTGATCTCGGCCGCCGACCTGATCGCCCTCTATCTCGGCCTCGAATTGATGAGCCTGCCGCTGTACGTCGTCGCGGCGAGCCACCGCAATTCGCTGCGCTCGAGCGAGGCGGGGCTCAAATATTTCGTGCTTGGCGCGCTGTCGTCGGGAATGCTGCTTTACGGCGCCTCGCTGGTGTACGGTTTTACCGGCACGGTCAACTTCAGCGGCATTGCGCATTCGGCTGCCGAGGCCGGCACCGGGCTGATTTTCGGGCTGGTGTTTTTGTTCGCCGGCTTCTGCTTCAAGGTCTCCGCCGTGCCGTTCCATATGTGGACGCCGGACGTCTATGAAGGCGCGCCCACGCCGGTGACGGCGTTCTTTTCCGCCGCGCCGAAGGTTGCCGGCATCGCCATGTTCGTACGCGTTGCCGTCATGGCCTTTCCCGGCATTACCACGCAGTGGCAGGAAATCGTCGCCTTCGTCTCCGTCGCCTCGATGCTGCTCGGCTCGTTCGCGGCCATTGGCCAGCGCAATATCAAGCGCCTGATGGCCTATTCCTCCATCGGCCATATGGGTTTCGCGCTGATTGGCCTTGCTGCCGGTACCTCCGAAGGCGTGCAGGGTGTGCTCGTCTACATGGCGATCTACGTCACCATGACGCTTGGCACCTTCGCCGTGATCCTCTCGATGCGGCGCGCGGGCGGCATGGTGGAATCCATCGACCAGCTCGCTGGGCTCGCGCGCACCCATCCGGCCATGGCCTTCGCCATGGCGATGCTCCTGTTCTCGATGGCCGGAATCCCGCCGCTCGCGGGATTTTTCGCCAAGTTCTACGTATTTCTCGCCGCCATCAAGGCGGGGCTCTATGTGCTCGCCGTGATCGGCGTTCTGGCGAGCGTGGTCGGCGCCTATTATTATCTGGCCATTATCAAGGCCATGTATTTCGATGAGCCGGCCGAAGGCTTTGTCGGCATGCCGGCCGCACTCAAGATGGTGCTCGGGGTTTGCGCGCTGTTCAACATCGTCTTTTTCATCTATCCGGCACCGCTGGTCGGGGTCGCGAGCGCCGCCGCCCGGTCGCTGTTCTAATGCGGCTTTCGGCGGCGGCGGTGGCGGCGGGCTATCGTCTGTCGGCTTATGACACGCTTGCCTCGACAAATGCCGAGGCGCTGGCGCTTGCGCGCGCGGGTGAGCGCGGTCCGCTCTGGATCGCGGCGCGGCAGCAGACAGCCGGGCGCGGCCGCCGCGGCAATGCCTGGGTCTCACCGCCCGGCAACCTCTACGCCACGCTGTTGCTGACCGATCCGGCGCCGCCGGACTGCGCGCCGCAACTTTCGTTCGTCGCCGTGCTGGCGCTGTATGACGCGATCGCTGCCTGCGCGCCGGCGCTGCGGCAGGCTCTGGCGCTGAAATGGCCGAACGATCTTCTCTGCCGTGGCGCCAAGCTCGCCGGCATTCTCATCGAGGGCGAGCGGGCTGCGGATGCGCTGGCCGTTGCCATCGGCATCGGCGTCAATTGCGAAAGTCACCCTTCGCAAACGCCCTATCCGGCGACCGATTTGAAAGGCGAGGGCGCCGCGGTTGCGGCCGAGGTATTGCTCGAAGCGTTGACTGCGACCATGGCACAGCGGCTTGCGCAGTGGCGGCGCGGCGCCGGCTTTCCCGAGATCCGCGCCGATTGGATCGCGCGCGCCGTCGGCATCGGCGGTGACATGCGCGCCCGCCTTCCGGACAAGGAGATCATCGGGCGCGGGGAGGGGCTCGATGAGCACGGCCGCCTGTTGCTGCGGCTGCCGGACGGCTCGCTTCAGGCGATCGCCGCGGGAGAAGTGTTTCCCATGACAGGCGTTGCCTGATGGCCGGCCCGGAGCTCGTTTTCGCGCCGCTCGGCGGCATCGGCGAGATCGGGATGAATCTCTCGATCTACGGCTTTGGCGACGGTCCCCGACGAAAATGGCTGATCGTCGATTGCGGCGTTTCGTTCGGCAGCGAAGAATACCTGCCCGGCGTCGATCTCATCCTGCCGGACATCCGGTTCCTGATCGAGGAGCGCCGCAACATCGTCGGCCTCGTGCTCACCCACGCGCACGAAGACCATATGGGCGCGCTGATCGATCTTTGGCCGAAGCTCAAGGTGCCGCTTTACGCCACGCCGTTCGCTGCCGCCTTGTTCGAAGCGCGCCGGCTGTCGGAGCCCGGCGCGCCGCAAATCCCGGTCAATGTCGCGGCACTGAACGGGCGGATCGAGCTTGCGCCGTTCACCGTCGACTTCGTCAATGTCGCGCATTCGATCCCGGAATCGAATGCGCTCGCGATCCGCACCACGCTCGGCACGGTGGTGCATACTGGCGACTGGAAAATCGATGCGACGCCTTTGGTCGGGCCGCCGACCGATCAAACGAAGCTCACAGCGCTCGGCGACGAGGGCGTGCTGGCGCTGATCGGCGATTCCACCAATGCCGTCCGTGAGGGCCGCTCGCCCTCCGAAGCTGAGGTGGCAAAGACGCTCGCCGAACTCATCCGCACCGCGCCGGCGCGCGTCGCGGTCACCACCTTCGCCTCCCATGTCGGGCGCATTCGCGCCGTCGCCGAGGCGGCGCGGCTCGCCGAACGCGAAGTCGTCGTGGTCGGCCGCGCCATGGAGCGGGTCGTCCAAGTCGCGCGCGAGACCGGTTATCTCGACGGCGTCCAGGATTTCCGCGAGATGCAGGCCTACGGCTATCTGCCGCCGGACAAGGTTCTGGCGCTCTGCACCGGCAGCCAGGGCGAGCCGCGCGCCGCACTCGCCCGCATCGCCCAGGACGAGCATCCGGAAGTCACACTCAGCAGCGGCGACCGGGTGATTTTCTCCGCCCGCACCATTCCGGGCAACGAGAAGGCGGTGGCGCGCGTCATCAACGGGCTGGTGATACAGGGCGTGGAAGTGATCACCGACCGCGATCACCTTGTGCACGTGTCCGGCCATCCGCGCCGCGCCGAATTGCGCGACATGATCAAATGGGTGCGGCCGAACATTCTGATCCCGGCCCACGGCGAAGCGCTGCACCTCGCCGAGCATGCCAAGCTCGCGCGCGAGGCCGGCGTGCCGCAAGTTCTCGTCTGCCGCAACGGCGATTTGGTGCGGCTCGCGCCCGGCCCGGCGCAGATCGTCGACGAGCTTCCCTCGGGGCGGCTCTACAAGGACGGTTCGCTCCTAATCGATGCGCAGGCGCCGACCGTGGCGATGCGGCGCCGGCTGAGCTTTGCCGGCCTGGTGTCGGTGGCATTGGCGTTGAGCGAGCAGGGGATGCTGGCCGCGGACCCCGAGATCGAGCTCATCGGCATTCCCGAAACCGATGCTACCGGGCGGCCGATGGCCGACGTCGCTCGCGAGGCCATCGAGGCGGCGTTCGACTCCTTGCCGAAGCCGCGGCGGCGCGATCCCGACGAGGTGGCCGAAGCCATACGGCGCGCGGTGCGTTCAGCCATCGCCGAGTGCTGGAACAAAAAGCCGACCTGCCACGTCCACGTGCTGGTCGTCTAGGTTTTTCAGGGCTTTGCCGGGCACATTGCCCGGCGGACAAACTCTTCATATTTATAACGAAATTGCGGATCGGCCCCTTCAATGTTCAAATGGTTTGCACCGCTATTGCTGTTTGCCGCTAAGCCGGAGGTATTGGTCCGCTTGCTGATTGCGGCGTTGGCTGCCGCCGTTCTGTTTTTCGGCGTCTGGCTGATCTCGAGCATCGCGGTGACCTTCGACACGCTCAAGAACCCGGCCATCGCCCTCATCTACGGGGCGGTGCTTTTGATCTTCTTTTCGCTCGTCACAGTGGTCGCATGGCTGCGTCTGCGCCGGCTGACGGCGCCGCCAAAGGCCGCGCTGCCGCAGCCGGCTCCCGAAGCCGCGCCGCTGCCGAACGAGATCGTCAGCAAGCGGGCGAAAGAGCTCGTCGGCAAATGGGATGTCGAGAGCCGCACCGCGCGAAAGCCTGCCGCACGCGTGAGTGTCGCTCCCGCGCCGGCTCCGGTGGCTCAACCGGCCGCGCAGGCGCGGGCGACGTTGCTCGTTACCGGTCCCGCCTATGCGGGCAAGACCACGTTGATCCAGAAGCTTGCTGAAGAGGGCAGCGGGCCGTCGGCGGCGACAGGCGATGTCGTCCGCTTGAAAGAGGGGAATTCGACCGATGGCGACGAGCGCCACCTCGATGCGCTGGTCGCGAGCGTCAAGCAATCCGACGGTGTCCTCTTCGTGGTCGATCAGGATTTGCGCGCGCCGGAAGTCGCCGCCATCAAGCGCTTCATCGCCACCGGCAAGCCGCTTTATCTCGTCTTGAACAAATCCGATCAGTTCAGCAGCGGCGATCGCGACGCGATCCTGCTGTCGATCCGCGCCAAAATGCCGGCCCGCTTTCCAGCCGCTCACGTGGTGTGCGTGGCCGCGGCGCCGATGCCGGTCGAGCGCGAGGTCGAGGATGCGCGCGGCGCCGTGCGCGTCGAGGTGCGCCGTCCATCGGGCGATGTCTCAGCATTGGTGAATTTGCTCGGCCGCTCGCTCGCGCCGGGCGCGGCGCAAGCGCTCCGCTTCGAAAGCGCGCGATAGCCGGGGAAGTTCGCTCGCATGGAAGACCAATCGATTTTGCCGGATACGATCGAGGCGCTCCGCAAGCTCTCGGAGGATGCGCGGCTGCGCCCGCAGGAGCGCGCCAGCATCGAAAAGGAGATGCAGGACATCGAGGAATTCACCGCCAAGCTAGAGAACGGGAGGGTCGAGATCGCGGCGTTCGGAGAAGTGGGCTCCGGCAAAAGCGCGCTCCTCAACGCGCTCGCCGGCGAGCAGGTTTTCGCGGTGTCCGCCGAGCATGGCTCGACCGACAAGGTTTCGAAAGCGGGCTTCAAGAACACCAGGCTCATCCTGGTCGATACACCCGGCATCAACGAGGCCGCCGGCGAATTGCGCGGCAAGCTCGCCGAGGAAACGGTGCGCTACACCGATCTCGTGCTGTTCGTCGCCGACGGCGATCTCAACCGCGTCGAAGTCGATGCGCTCAAGGAGCTTTGTGATCTGCACAAGCCGATGCTGCTGGTGATCAACAAGGCGGATTTGTTGGGGCTGGCCCAGATCAAGGAAATTTCCGAGTCGATCCTGCGCAAGGTCGGGCACCGGATCGGCGCCGCCGACATCGTATTCGCCGCTGCCGCGCCGCGCGAAACCGAGCGCGAAATCCACAAGGCCGACGGCAGCGTCGAGATCGTGCGCTATCAGCCGAAGCCGAAGATCGAGATGCTGGAAAAGCGCATGCTGGAAGTGCTCGATCGCGAGGGCAAGGCGATCATCGCCCTCAACGCCAGCCTGTTTGCGACCGACGTCAGCGAGCAGATCACCGCGCTCAAACAACATGTGCGCGGCAAGGAAGTCAGGCGGCTGATCTATTATTTCATGCTCGGCAAGGCGCTGGTGGTCGGTGCCAATCCGGTGCCGGTGTTCGACGTGCTCGCCGGCATGGCGAGCGACGCGCTTATGGT
>DATMQV010000126.1:0-21842 GCA_035566615.1 Xanthobacteraceae bacterium | reverse complement strand
CAAGACCTTCTACAAGGAAGTCTGCCTGCTTGAGCAGGGCTACGCGATCGAAGAGGGCAAGAAGACCGTCGCCCAGGCGATCAAGGAGGCCGAAGGCAAGGTCGGCGGACCGATCAAAGTCACCGGCTTCGTCCGCTTTGCGCTTGGCGAAGGCATCGACAAGGGCGAAGGCGATTTCAGCGGCGAAGTTGCGGCGCTTGCCGGCGCGCATTAAGCGTACGGGCTGCGTGGCGTGTACGGTGGGTCGAGCGCAGCGAAACCCACCGAACGGCATGGTGGGTTAGGCGGCTTTGCCGCTAACCCACTCTACGGGGCTGGACCATTCTCGATGGCGAAGTTGAATTATCGGCGGGTGATCGTCAAACTCTCCGGCGAGGCTTTGAGCGGGCCGGAAAAATTCGGCATTCATCAGCCGACCATCGACGGCTTTGCGGCCGATCTCGTGGCCGCTCACAGTATGGGAATAGGCCTCGGCGTCGTGGTAGGCGGCGGCAACATTCTGCGCGGCGCGACCATTTCGGAAAACGGATTGTCGCGGCCGACTGCCGACGCCATGGGCATGTTGGCGACCGTCATGAACGCTCTTGTGCTGGAGACTGCCATCGAACGCGCCGGCATCGGCGCGCGCACTATGTCGGCGCTGGCGATGCCGCAGGTCTGCGAGACTTACGAGCGCCGCCGCGCGCTGCGTCATCTCGAGGACAATCGCATCATCGTCTTCGCCGGCGGCACCGGTAATCCTTATTTTACCACCGACACGACGGCAGTCTTGCGCGCGGCCGAGATGGGCTGCGATGCGGTTCTCAAGGCGACCGACGTCGACGGGGTCTATACTGCGGATCCCAAGCGCGATCCGAGCGCCAAGCGGTACGATCATCTCGACCACCAGGAAGCGCTCGACCGCAAACTGAAAATCATGGATGCGACGGCCTTCGCGCTTGCCCGGGAGAACCGTATGCCTATCATTGTTTTTTCGATCCGGGAGCCCGGTGCGATCGAGACCGTCTTGCGCGGCAAGGGTCACTTCACCACGGTTGGCTGAAGGCGTCAGGCACCACAAAAGAAGCGGCCGTTCGGATCGCGGAGGACACAATGGCAACAGCGACATTCGACATGAATGATCTCAAGCGCCGCATGCAGGGCGCGATCGCTTCGCTCAAGCAGGAGCTCGGCGGCCTGCGAACCGGACGCGCGTCCTCAGCGCTGCTCGACCATGTGCAGGTCGAAGCCTATGGCAGCCACATGCCGCTCAATCAGCTCGCGACCATCAGCGTGCCGGAGCCGCGACTGCTGAACGTTCAGGTCTGGGACCACTCGATGATCCATCCGGTCGAAAAGGCGATTTCCGCCGCCAATCTTGGATTGACGCCGGCGACCGAAGGGCAGCTGATCAAGCTGCGCATTCCGGAGCTCAATGAAGAGCGCCGGCGCGAGCTCGTAAAAGTGGCGCACAAATATGCGGAAGCGGCGCGTGTCGCCGTCCGTCATGTGCGCCGCGACGGTCTCGATCACCTCAAGAAGATGGAGAAGGATCACAAGATAAGCGAGGACGATCACGAGCGGCAATCGGGCGACATCCAGAAGGCGACCGACGCGACTATCGCCGACGTCGACAAGCTGCTTGCCGCCAAGGAAAAGGAGATCATGACCGTTTGAGCGACGCGGCGCGATCGAGAAGCGGCGCCGAGCCGCTCCCGCAAGGGGGCGGCTCCTTCGAGGTGCCGCGGCATGTGGCCATCATCATGGATGGCAACGGACGCTGGGCCGCGGCTCGCGGCTTGCCGCGCGTCGAAGGACATCGGCGCGGCGTCGAGGCGTTGCGCCGCACCGTTCGTGCTGCGGGTGACCTCGGCATTTCCTTTCTGACGATCTTCTCCTTCAGCTCGGAGAACTGGTCGCGTCCGCCCTCGGAGATCACCGATCTCATGGGACTCTTGCGCCGCTTCATCCGCAAGGACCTCGCCGAGCTGCACAACAGCAATGTGCGCGTGCGCATCATCGGCGAACGCGACGATCTCGACCGCGACATTTGCCTCTTGCTGCAGGAGGCCGAGGACCTCACCCGCAACAACGACGGGCTCACGCTGGTTGTGGCCTTCAATTACGGCGCCCGCCACGAGATCGCGCGCGCGGCGCGTCAGCTCGCGATCGAGGTCGCGACAGGCCGCTTGTCGGCCGACGACATAACGCCGGAGCGTCTTGGCACGCACCTCCACGCTCCCGATATTCCCGATCCCGACGTGATCATCCGCACCAGCGGCGAGCAGCGGTTGTCGAACTTCCTGCTGTGGCAGGCCGCCTACAGCGAGCTCGTTTTCGTGCCGATCAATTGGCCCGATTTCGACCGGGCCGCGCTCGAGAGCGCCATCGAGGAATATCGCCGCCGCGAGCGCCGCTTCGGCGGATTGGTCGCCAATACCGGATCGTGATCTTGTCCGCGCCGCCGGGCAGCGCGCAGGCGAACGGGCCGCGCGCCAGCAATCTGACGCTGCGCGTGGCGTCGGCCGCCGTGCTTGCGCCGGTCACGCTCGCGATCACCTATGTGGGTGGCTGGATCTTCTGTGCGCTCTGCGCAGTCGCGGCCGGTGGCATTCTCTGGGAATGGGTATCGCTCGCTTCGCATCGCGCCGATCCGCGCGTCTTGGCCCCGGGATGGCCCGCCCTTCTGGGGGCGATGGTGTTGATCGGATTGGGCTTGCCGGCTGGCGGCATGGGCGCGGCTGCGATCGGGGCGATCGTTGCGGGTTCCATCGTCGCCGCCTTGCCGCGGGCGACCGACGAGCCATCTGCGCCGGCCTGGGCCGCCGGCGGGGTGATCTATGCCGGCGCCTTGCTGATCGCGCCGGCGATGCTGCGCAGCGATCCGCGATGGGGGCTCACGGCGCTTCTGTTCCTGTTCGCAAATGTCTGGGCTACCGACATATTCGCCTATTTCTGCGGGCGGGCGATCGGCGGGCCGCTGCTATGGCCGCGCGTCAGCCCGAAGAAGACTTGGTCCGGCGCCGTCGGCGGTCTCGCCGGGGGGGTTGCCGTGAGCGTCGCGGTCGCCTATGCGAGCGGGGTCGGTAAGCTGGGGATCGTTGGAGTAATGGCGTGTGTTCTGTCGGTCCTGGCGCAAGCCGGCGACTTGTTTGAGTCCTCGGTCAAGCGGCGCTTCGGCGCGAAGGATGCGAGCCGTCTCATCCCCGGCCATGGGGGATTGATGGATCGGCTCGATGGTTTCATCGCTGCCGCCCTTGCCGCGCTCCTCATCGGCATCATTCATCAAGGTATGGCTGCGCCGGCGCGCGGCTTGCTGGTATGGTAGCGCCAATGAAGAAGAGTAAGCTGCGGGCACGGGTGGAATTGGCGCCGGTCGCGAGGCCGGCACCGCGTGCCGTGACCCTATTGGGTGCGACCGGCTCGATCGGATCAAGCACCGTCGATCTGCTGCGTCAGGATTCCGAGCTCTATCGGGTCGAGGCCGTCACCGCGCATCGCAACGCCACTGCGCTTGCGAAGCTCGCGCGCGAGCTTGGCGCGCGCTTTGCCGCCATCGCCGACCCGGCTTTGTACGGCGAGCTGAAGGCCGAACTCTCCGGCTCCGGCATCGAAGCGGGCGCCGGCGCCGATGCAGTCGTCGAAGCGGCGCAACGCCCGGCCGACTGGGTGATGGCGGCTATCACCGGTGCGACAAGCCTCAAGCCGACGTTGGCTGCGGCCGAACGCGGCGCGTACGTTGCGCTTGCCAACAAGGAATGTCTCGTCTGCGCCGGCGCATTGTTCATGCGGCGCGCAGCCGCAGCCGGCGCCACTGTCTTGCCGGTGGATTCAGAGCATAACGCCATCTTCCAGGCGCTCGGCGCCGGCCGCCGCGAGGATGTACGCCGGATCGTGCTGACCGCTTCCGGCGGTCCGTTCCGTACTTGGTCGATCGAGGCGATCCGCAAGGTGACGGTCGAGCAGGCGCTCAAGCATCCGACTTGGACGATGGGCCCGAAGATCACGATCGACTCGGCAACCCTGATGAACAAGGGTCTCGAATTGATCGAGGCCCACCACCTGTTCGCGCTGGGGCCTGAGGCGCTCGATGTGGTCGTTCACCCGCAATCGGTCATTCACGGGCTGGTCGAGTTCCGTGACGGCTCGGTCGTCGCCCAGCTTGGGTCGCCGGATATGCGGATTCCGATCGCGCACTGTCTGGCCTGGCCGGTGCGCATGGGGACCCCGGCGGCGCGGCTTGATCTCGCCCGCATTGCGACGCTCACGTTTGAAGAGCCCGACATGACGCGCTTCCCCGCGTTGGCACTGGCCCGCCGCGCGCTTGCCGCCGGCAAGGGGGCGCCGACGGTGCTAAATGCCGCAAACGAAATCGCAGTTCGCGAGTTTATCGACAGGCGGCTCGGCTTTGCCGGGATTCCAGCGCTCGTCGAGGCAACGCTCGAAGCCGCGGAGCGAGAGGGTTCGATGGCGGAACCGCAATCCGTCGAGGACGCGATCGCCATTGACCATAACGCAAGAATGCTCGCGACCCAGCTCTTGCCCGAAATTGCCGCAATGGCATCCTAGGGTTAGCGCGGGTCGGGTCAGCAGGGTTGGGGTGACGGGCGCATGGGAACGTATGTTTTGGCGCATCTGAACGCGCTTGGCGGCGGCGTCGTGGCTTATATTATCCCCTTTTTATTCGTGCTGAGCTTGGTCGTGTTCTTTCACGAACTGGGCCATTTCCTTGTCGCCCGCTGGTGCGGCGTGCGCGTTTTGGTGTTTTCGATCGGCTTTGGGCCGGAGATTGTCGGCTTCAATGATCGGCACGGAACCCGTTGGAAAATCTCGGCAATTCCGCTTGGCGGCTTCGTGAAATTCTTCGGCGACGAGAACGCCGCGAGCGTTCCCGATAGCGCGCGGCTCGCCGTCATGGATGCGGACGAGCGGGCCCACAGCTTCATGTTCCAGCCAGTAGCCAAGCGCGCGGCCATCGTCATCGCCGGGCCGCTGGCCAATTTCGTGTTGGCCATCGTGATTTTTGCCGGCGTCTTCATGCTCTATGGCAAGCAGACCATGAGCGCCCGGGTTGATTCGGTGCAGGCAGACAGCGCCGCGGCCGAAGCGGGCTTCAAGGCTGGCGATGTGGTCGTCGCCATCAACGGCCGCCCGATCGAAAACTTCACCGAAATGCAGCGAATCGTGGGCTCGAGCGCTGGCGAAATGCTTGCCGTCACGGTCGATCGCGACGGCAGCCAACTCGTCCTCAACGCCAAGCCGGCGCTGAAAGAGGTCAAAGATAATTTCGGCAACGTGCAGCGGGTCGGCATCCTCGGCATCAGCCGCTCGATGGCGCCGGAAGACCTCAAGCTTCATCCAGTGGCTCCGCCGCAGGCCGTGGTGCTGGCGGTCCAGGAGACCTGGTCGGTCATTGAGCGCACGCTCGGCTATATCGGCGGCGTGATCGCCGGCCGGGAGGCGGCCAACCAGCTGGGTGGTCCGATCCGTATCGCCCAAATGTCCGGCCAAGTGGCGAGCTTCGGCTTCGTTCCGCTGATCCAGCTCGCCGCAGTCCTGTCGGTCTCGATCGGCCTACTCAATCTATTCCCGATACCGCTGCTCGATGGCGGTCACCTTTTGTTCTACCTGATCGAGGGCGTTCGCGGGCGTCCGCTGTCGGAACGGGCCCAGGAAGTGGGCTTCCGCATCGGCCTGGCGATCGTCCTGATGTTGATGATATTTGCAACTTTCAATGACATCGTTCATTTAGCCACGTCCTAGCGCGTCCGTTGGGGAGCGGGCGCCATGCTGCAAAATCGGGCGGGAACCAGCGCCAATCAGGGGCAAGGAGAGTGTGTCACCAAACTGAGATGTAAAGCGAGGGAGACTGCGACTAACCCGCCCGGGGGGGCGGTTGCGTGGGGAATAAGGGCGCTTAGCGCATGACAATGTGTGTGCGGGTAAGACGAGGGCTAGTCGTGGCCGGCTTGCTCCTCGGCGTAGTTTTGTTTGGCGTCGCGTCCTTCGTTGTCGCGTCCGCGCCGGCATTGGCGCAGTCCGCCGGTGCCCAGATCGTCGTCGAAGGTAATCGTCGCGTCGAAGCCGAAACGATCCGTTCCTATTTCAAAGTGGCCCCGGGCGAGCACCTCGATGCCGCCAAGATCGATTCCGCGCTGAAGGCGCTGTACAGCTCGGGCCTGTTTCAGGATATCCGCATTTCGCAGTCCGGCGGCCGCTTGGTTGTCACCGTCGTTGAAGCCCCGGTCATCGACCGCATCGCGTTCGAGGGCAACAACAAGCTCAAGGACGAGCAGCTTCAACAGGAAATCCAGTCGAAAGCGCGCGGCACACTATCGAAGGCGATGGTGCAGGCCGACGTCACGCGCATCATCGAGGTCTATCACCGCAATGGCCGCTTCGACGTTCAGGTGGTGCCGAAAATCGTCGAGCGGCCGAACAATCGCATCGACCTCGTCTTCGAAATCAGGGAAGGCGAAAAGACCGGCGTCAGATCCATCATCTTCGTCGGCAATCACGCCTATTCGGATTATCGCCTCAAGGAGGTGATCAAGACCTCCACCTCCAATTTCTTGAGCTTTCTGCAAACCACCGACGTCTACGACACCGACCGCATCGAGGCCGACCGCGACCTGATCAGGCGTTTCTACCTGACTCACGGCTATGCCGACGTGCAGGTCGTCTCGGCGACCGGCGAATACGATCCCTCGATCAAGGGCTTCATCATCACCTTCACGATCGAGGAAGGCGCCCTTTATCACTTCGGCAATGTCGAGGTTCAGTCGAATATCCGCGCGGTCGATCCGGTAGCGCTGCAGCACGTTTTGCGCATGCATCGCGGTGACATCTATAACGGCGACTCAGTTGAGAAGTCGGTCGAAGACGTCACCGTCGAGATCACCAAGCACGGATATCCGTTTGCGACGGTCCGTCCGCGGGGCGATCGCGACCCGCAAAACCACCTCATCAACGTCGCCTTCGTCGTCGATGAGGGCGTCCGGGCCTATATCGAGCGCATCAACATCCGCGGCAATACGCGCACGCGCGACTACGTGGTCCGGCGCGAGTTCGATATTTCGGAAGGCGATCCCTACAATCGCGCCTTGATCGATCGCGCCGAGCGGCGCATCAAGAGTCTGAATTTCTTCAAGACCGTGAAGATCACCAACGAGCCCGGTTCGGCGCCCGACCGGGTCGTGATTAACGTCGACGTCGAAGAGCAATCGACCGGCGATTTCTCGGTCATGGGCGGCTATTCCACCGCCGACGGCTTCATGGGGCAGGTCTCGGTCTCGGAGCGCAACCTCCTGGGAACGGGCCGCTACGGTCGAGCATCGGGTACATTTGGGCAATTTATCCGCGGCATCGAGCTCGGCTTTGTCGAACCTTACTTCTTCGATCAGCGTGTCTCCGCCGGTGTCGATCTGTTCGCACGCCAGACGTTGTCGAGCCCGTATCTTTCATACGGCAGCACCAGCTACGGAACGAACCTGAAAACCGGCGTGCCGCTGCGCGAGGATCTGTCGCTGCAGGTGCGCTATTCGATCTATTGGACCCAGATCAACTTGGTTTCGAGCTTGAACGATTGTAACAACGTCAATCCGAATTTCTCGACCACGTTTCCGACAGGCAGTGCCCTCATCGCCGCGACAACTGCTGGTGTTGTTGGTGCAGCGTATCCGGGTTTCAACGCAGCCGCCGGGATCAATCCAATCCCCGGCCAGGCCAACTGCGATGTCCTCAACGGCGGGCCGAGCAACGTGGCCTCGCTGCCGGTGCGTGAAGAGCTTTCTTTCGGCGGCTATCTGACCTCGCTCGCCGGCTATGGCCTGACCTACAATACACTCGACAACAACAAGCGCCCGACCAGCGGCGTGCTGTTGAGCTTCGGCCAGGATATCGCCGGTCTTGGCGGCGACGCCAAATATTTGCGCACCGTCGTGGATTTCCGCAGCTACTACGAGGTCGTGTCCGATCTCGTCGGCATCATGCATCTGCAAGGTGGCGATATGTTCGGCCTCACCAAGGGACCGAACGGCGAGGCGAACTACGTGCGCATGCTCGACGACTTCAAGATGGGTCCCAACCTGGTGCGCGGCTTTCAACCCGCGGGCTTAGGGCCGCGTGACCTCACCCCCGGCACGTCGGGGGACGCGCTCGGCGGTACGTACTACTGGGGCGCGAGCCTCGAAGTGCAATATCCGTTCTACTTCCTGCCGAAAGACGCGGGCTTCCGCGGCGCCGTATTCGTCGATTCCGGTGCGGAATGGGGATATAAGGGCGAAACGTCGTGGCCGTCGAACGGCGAAATCAACGGTACCATCACCACCAGTACCGGCGCGTCGTACTTTTGCGGCAACTGCGCCCTGCAATTTGCCGATACTGCGGCGCCGCGCGTGTCGGTCGGCGCCAGCCTGATCTGGGATTCGCCGTTCGGTCCGTTGCGCTTCGATTTCGCTTATCCGATCCTGAAACAGCCCTACGACCGCGTTCAGTGGTTCCAGTTCGGCGGCGGTACGCGGTTCTGATCGCGCCTCCCGATCTGCACCGGGGTCGGTGTCCCGATTCCGAAGTTCGCAAGGGCTGGCGGCACGTTCTGATGCGAACTTCGGAATCAAAGGGACACCAGCAGATTATGATGCTAGTGCGGTTTTCGGATTTGAAGTTCCTAATCCGAATTTGCCGCTTGGTGTTAGGAACTTCAAATCCTCCGCACTAGTGCTATGCCGGATTTCTTCCCACCGAACCGCCAGCTGACGATCGAGGAGATCGTCAAGCTCACCGGCGCCAAGCCGCGGCCGGATACGCCGCTCGACCGGCGCATCCGCGATATCGCGCCGCTTGATCGCGCGCGGTCGACCGACATCACGTTTCTCGACAATCCGAAATATCTCGATGGGCTCGCGACGACCCGCGCCGGCGTCTGCCTGACGGCGCCGCGCTTTGCCGCGCAGGCGCCCGACAAGCTTGCCGTGCTGGTCACGCCCGAGCCCTACCGCGCTTTCGTGATGGCTGCGCGCGCGCTCTTTCCCTCGGCGCTGCGGCCGTCCTCGCTGTTCGATACGACGGGCCGCTCGTCCGAAGCGCGCATTCATGCCTCCGCGCGGCTGGAGGCAGGCGTCACGGTCGACCCGCTGGCGGTGATCGGACCCGAGGCCGAAATCGGCGCCGGAACGCTGATCGGACCCGGCGCCGTGATCGGGCCCGGGGTCGCCATTGGCCGCGACTGCGCCATCGGCGCCGGCGCCACGATCGTTCATGCGCTGATCGGCGACCGCGTGATCATCCATCCCGGCGCGCGCATCGGGCAGGACGGTTTCGGCTATCTGCCGTCGCCGCGCGGGCATCAGAAAATCCCGCAGACGCGGCGCGTCATTATCCAGGACGACGTGGAAGTCGGCGCCAACACCACGATCGACCGCGGTTCGACCCGCGACACCGTCATCGGGGAGGGGACCAAGATCGACAATCTCGTGCAAATCGCGCACAACGTCAGCATCGGACGTCACTGCCTGATCGCCGGGCAGACCGGTATTTCCGGCAGCTCGCAGGTGGGAGACTTTGTCATGATGGGCGGGCAGGTTGGCTTGGCCGATCATGTGAATATCGGATCCGGCGCGATGCTGGGTGCGCAGAGCGGCTACATGTCCGATATCCCGCCCGAAACCCGCTGGCTCGGCTCTCCGGCAGTACCGGTCCGTGAATTCATGAAAACGTTCACGATGTTGCGCAAGCTCGCCCGCACTGGCGGCAAGTCCGAAGGGGACGAATGATGAGCGAAGAAATCCCCGGCGCCGCCGATATTCAGGAGATCCTGCGGCTGTTGCCGCATCGTTACCCGTTTCTGTTGATCGACCGCGTGATTGACATCCGCGGCGAGGATCACGGCATCGGCATCAAGAACGTGACGATGAACGAGCCGCACTTTACCGGGCACTTTCCCGACAATCCGGTCATGCCCGGCGTCTTGATGGTCGAAGGCATGGCCCAGACCGCATCCATACTCGTTCTGCGCTTGCTGCCGCCGCCGGAAAAGCAGCGCGTCATGTTTTTTCTGACCATCGACAAGGCCAAGTTTCGCAAGCCGGCGCGTCCCGGCGAAACCGTCGAATATCACGTCGACAAACTCTCGCGCCGCCGCAACATGTGGTGGTATCGCGGGGAAGCGAAGGTCGGCGGGGTGCTCATCGCCGAAGCCGAAATCGGCGCCTATTTGTCCGAGGACTAAGATGACGGCGATCGATGCGAGCGCGCGCGTGGCCGACGGCGCGCGTATCGGCGATGGCGTCGAGATCGGGCCCTATTGTTTGGTCGGCCCGCATGTCGAGCTGAAAGATGGCGTGCGCCTCGTCGCCCATGTCAACGTCACCGGCGCCACCACCATCGGCGAGGGCACGATCGTTTATCCCTTCGCCTCGCTCGGCACGCCGCCGCAATCGGTGCATTATCGCGGCGAACCCACCAAGCTCGTCATCGGCCCGCGCTGCGAGATACGCGAAGGCGTGACGATGAATATCGGCACCGCCGGCGGAGGCGGCATCACGCGGGTCGGAGCGCGCGGCTTTTTCATGGTGGCCTCTCATGTCGGGCATGATTGCGAAGTCGGCGACGACGTGACATTCGCCAACAATGCCGTGCTCGGAGGCCATGTCACGATCGGCAACAATGTCTTTCTCGGCGGCAATTCGGCGGTGCATCAATTCGTCCGCATCGGCGAGGGCGTCATGGTCGGCGGCCTTAGCGGTGCTGCGGCCAGTATCGTTCCGTTCGGTTTTGCCAAAGGACAGATCGCTACACTCGATGGTGTCAATGTCGTCGGCCTGCGCCGGCGCGGCACCTCGCGCGCCGAACTGCATCGGCTGCGGCAGGCCTATCGCACGCTATTTCACGGCGAGGGCGTATTCGCCGAAAGGATCGACAAAGTCGCGGCGGCGTTTGCCGACGATCCGCTGGTGCAAAAGGTGATAGCTTTCGTCCGCGCAAGCGGCAAGCGGCCGCTGATGCATCCTCCCGCCTCGCGCACGGCCGGGGACAGCGAAGCCGATGGTCTCTGAGGCGCCGAGCGCAGACGTCACGGCCGCCGGAAGCGGTGAGCCGCTCGCGATCATCTGCGGTGGCGGCAGTTTTCCGGGCGCGGTCGCCGAGGCGATCAAACGGCGCGGCCGCCGGCCGGTCATGTTCCCGGTGCGCGGTTGGGCGGACTCGAAAGTGGTGGAACGCTACACCCATCACTGGATAGCCATCGGGCAGGCGGGCCGCTTCTTTCGCCTTGCCCGCGCCGAGGGGTGCCGCGAGGCGGTGTTCATCGGAACGCTGCTGCGGCCTGCGCTGACCCAGATCCGCCCCGATTGGCAGATGCTGCGGCTGATGCCGCGGATCGCCGCTGTGTTTCGCGGTGGCGACGACCGGCTGCTTTCCGGCATTGCCGCGCTGTTTCAAGAGGGGGGCGTGCGTATCATCGGCGTCGGAGAGGTCGCGCCGGAAATCATCGTGCCCGCGGGCATGCTCGGCCGCCGTACGCCATCTGAGCGCGATCGCGCCGACATCGCCTACGGCCTTAGACTCATCGCCACGCTTGGCCCGTTCGATATCGGCCAGGCGGTGGTCGTCGCGGACGGCCATGTCGTGGCGGTCGAAGCCTCCGAAGGCACGGACAATATGCTGATGCGGGTTGCGCAATTGCGTAGCGAAGGACGGTTCACCAAGCCGCCCGGTGTCGGCGTCCTTGTCAAAGCGCCCAAGCCGGGTCAGGACCGCCGCTTCGACTTGCCGGCGATCGGTCCGAAAACGATCGAAAATGTCGCGCGCGCCGGCCTTGCCGGGCTCGCCGTCGCCGCCGGCAGCGCGATCGTTGCCGAGCCCGACAAGGTGAGCGCGGCCGCCGATAGCGCGAGGATCTTCTTCATTGGCGTATCGGAGGAGGCGAACTCGTGAACGGGGCGCCAGCGCGGCAGCTGTCGATCTATATGGTCGCCGCCGAGGAATCCGGCGATGCGCTTGGCGCTGCGCTCGTGCGTGCCTTGCGCGCTGCCGTCGACGGGGCGTTGACGCTTGCCGGTGTCGGTGGACGCGCCATGGCGGCCGAGGGCGTCGTCAGTCCGTTCTCGATCGACGAACTCGCCATCGTCGGCGTCAGCGCCATCCCGGCGCGCTTGCCGCTGATCTTGCGGCGCATCCGCGAAACCGCGGATGCCGTTGTCGCCGCGCGACCCGACGTGCTGGTCATCATCGACAGCCCGGATTTCACGCATCGGGTGGCGCGCCGCGTGCGCGCCCGCGCGCCGTCGATTCCGATCGTCGATTATGTCTCGCCTTCGGTCTGGGCCTGGCGGTCCGGCCGGGCGCGCGCCATGCGCGCCTATGTCGATTGCGTGCTGGCAATCCTGCCGTTCGAGCCGGCGGCGCACCGGCGCCTCGGCGGGCCGCCTTGCATCTATGTGGGCCACCCACTGGTTGAGCGCCTGGCCGATCTCCGCCCAGAGGCGCGCGAGGCCGAACGCCGGCGCGCCGAGCCGCCGTTTGTCCTGATCTTGCCCGGCAGCCGCTCGAGCGAAATTCGCCTGCTGCTTGAGGTCTTTGGCGACGCCATCGCGCGTGTGAGCGCGCGGGTCGGTGCGATGGAGCTCGTGCTGCCGACGATGCCGCACCTTTTGCCGCGCGTCCGTGCCGGCGTTGCCGGCTGGACGATAAAGCCGCGCATCGTCACCGAGCCGGCGGAGAAGTGGGCGGCATTCCGCTCCGCGCGTGCGGCTCTCGCAGCATCGGGGACGGTGACGCTCGAGCTGGCGCTCGCCGGCGTGCCGACCGTTGCCGTCTACCGAATCACATTCATTGAAGAAATCATCGCGCGGGTGGCGCGAATCAAGCAAAGGCTGTCGAGCATCATTCTCGCCAATCTTGTGCTTGGTGAAAACATCGTGCCTGAGCTGTTGCAGCATGATTGCACCCCGGAACGCCTTGCCGAGGCGCTCGTCCCACTTTTGTCCGATACACCGGAATGGCAGCGCCAGATCGAGGCCTTCGCTCGCCTTGACGACATCATGGCGCTGAAAACAATGCCGAGCGCACAAGCCGCAGCGGTCGTTCTTAACGCTGCGCGAACGGGGCGCGGCCCGCACTTGCTTGCCGCCGCCGCGACAAGTTAACCGCTTGTTCGCTGCGACGCGGTATCACGGTACTTCCATCTTGCCATCGAGAGCCACGCGTGATCGGATTATCCTCACGGTCCACGGGCGAATGACGAAAAAATCCAAAAAGTATAGGTCTGCTGTCCGGGCCGCTATTACCGGCGTGCACGGCTATGTCCCGCCGGACGTGCTCACCAATGCCGAGCTGTCGCGCATGGTGGACACCAGCAACGAATGGATCGTCGAGCGCACCGGCATCAGAGAACGCCACATCCTCAAGGGCAAGGGACTCGGCACCTCGCATATGGGCGCCGAGGCGGTGCGCGGTCTTCTGAAGAAAACGGGGACCGCGCCGGGCGATGTCGACCTGCTGATCTGCGCCACCACCACGCCGGACCTCGTCTTTCCCTCGACCGCTAATTTGATCTGCGACATGGCCGATATTCGCAATATCGGCAGCTTCGACGTGCAGGCGGCATGCTCCGGCTTTGTTTATGCGCTCACCATCGCGGCGCAATTCGTCGAAAGCGGCACGTATCGCAAAGTCATCGTCGTGGGCGCCGACAAGATGTCGGCAATCATCGACTATACGGACCGCGCGACCTGCGTCCTGTTCGGCGACGGCGCCGGTGCCGTACTGATCGAGCCGAATCGCAAGTACGGCATCGTCGACACGCTGATCTCGTCCGACGGCTCCGGCATGAAGCATTTGCATCAGAAGGCGGGCGGCAGCCGTTTGCCGCCGACCGCGGAGACCGTCGCCAAGCGCCTGCACTATGTCCATCAGGAAGGCGCGGCGGTGTACAAATTCGCCATCGCGCGCATGGCCGATGTCGCTACCGAGTTGCTGCGCCGCAACCATTTGACCAAGGACACGCTCGACTGGCTGGTACCGCACCAGGCCAACATGCGCATTATCGAAGCCACCGCCGAACGCATCGGCCTGCCGCCCGAGCGGGTGATGGTGACCATTCAAAAATACGGCAACACGACCGCGGCGACGATCCCGCTCTGCCTCTGGGACTACGAAAAGAAGCTCAAGGCCGGCGACCGGCTCCTGCTCGCCGCCTTCGGCGGCGGCTTCACCTGGGGCGGTATCTACATGACCTGGGCCTGGACGGAGGCTCGCGGACAGAAGGAAAGACCGGGGAAGGGCAGCGGCGGCGGAAGGGTGTCGGCAAGGCGCTGACCGCACGGCTCGCCGCCATGGTCAAGGTGCCGGTCGCACTGCTCGCGCCCTGGCCGGCTACCATCTTGCGCCGGGCGGGCTCCTGAAGACTCCGCCGCGTCGCCGTCCACCGAACGCGCTATAGTGCCGCGCTCGTCCGGGAGGCATGCCGATGCACGACACGACCGCGATCATCGCGCCACGAACCGCGCCGCAGGCGAAGCCGGTCGCCGCGTACAGCCGCGGTCCGCGCTACGCGCAGTTTCACCGGCATTATCCGACTGTCGACTATTTGCGGCGGCGCGCCCGCCGCCATATCCCGCATTTCGCCTTTGAATATGCCGACGGCGGTTCCGGCAAGGAGGATGCCGGCATCAGGCGCAATTGGGCCGCTCTCGATGCTGTCGAGCTCGTGCCGCGCTACGGCGTCATGCCGAAGCTGCCGACCTGCGAGGTGGAGCTGTTCGGTCGCCGCTACAACGCGCCGATCGGCATCGCGCCGATGGGCGGCCCGTCGATTATCTGGCCGGGCGGCGACCTTCATTTGGCCCGCGCGGCGCAACGGGCCGGCGTTCCTTATGGGCTTTCCACGGCCGGCGGTGCCACCATCGAAGAGGTGGCGCGCGTCGCGCCTGATGTCTTCTGGTTTCAGCTCTACCGGCTGCCCGCCGACGACCACGCCGTCAGCCGCGATCTCGTCAACCGCGCGGAAGCCGCCGGTTGCGGCACGCTTGTGCTCACGCTCGACGTACCGGTGCGCACCACGCGTCCGCGCGAAGTGGCGACCGGCATCGCAGGCGCATTTAACGTGAACCTCCCTATTCTCACGCAGATCATGCGGGCGCCGGGCTGGGCGGCGGCGATTCTTCAACACGGCATGCCGCGTTTCGCCAGCCTACGAACCTATGTCGGAGCCGATCCCACGCTCAACGATGTGATCGCCTTCGCGCGGCGCGAGATTCAAGGCGCCTTCACCTGGGATGAAGTGCGCGGGTATCGCGACCGCTGGAAGGGTACGCTGATCGTCAAGGGTATCCTCCATCCGCAGGACGCGGAGACCGCGGTAGCGCTCGGCGTCGACGGAATGATCGTGTCCAATCACGGCGGGCGCCAGGTCGAAGCCTTGCCGGCGTCGATCGACGCAGTCCCGGCTATCGCTCGCCAGGTCGGCAAGCGGGCGACGGTGCTGATGGATTCCGGCGTGCGCAGCGGCAGCGATATCGTGCGCGCTTGCGCGCTCGGCGCTAGCGCCGCGTTCGCCGGCAAAGCGTTCTTGTGGGGCTTGGGCGCGCTCGGCGAAGACGGGCCAGGCTATGTCGTCGATCTGTTGATCGAGGAGACGCAGGCTGCGCTCGGCCAATTGGGCGTGCATGGCGTTGAGGCTGCGCGAACGCTGACCATGCGCCACCCCGGCGCGCTGCAATTCTGATCATCTCTGAGAAGGGCATGATCTTTTCGTATAACCGGTATCCACTTTTACGGATCATGCCCTCATCGAAATAAAAAAGTGATGGCTAGGACCAACCGGTCCGGCCATCACCGTCGTCGCTCTCAGTTTGCGTCGCCTGGTTAGTACGTCGCCTGGTTAGTAGCGGCTTCTCACCGGCACCACCGGTGCCGGAATGATTCGGTGCCAAACGCTGCCATTATCGAATTGAACGGTCAGCCCATCCGGTGAGAAGAACGCTCCCTCGCGCCAGTTTTCAGCCCAGAGATGGCCCGGATAATCCACCCAAGCGCGCGATGGCAGCCCAGCCTCGTTGACCAAATTCATGTCCCAGCCTTGCATCGTGATAAACGCGAAGCCGGGCCCAAGGCAGTTCTCCACACAGCGATATTGTCCGTTCAGATCCGCCCATTGAGCGTGCGCAGCGCCTGCCGTGAATGTGCTCAGCGCCGCCGCGACGGCAACGACACCTAATTTCATGGTCGTCTCCCTCGAAAGCCACTGGTGTTCTAATTAACCAAACGGGCTCCTCGGGTATTTGACGAAGATCACATTCTGGCGGCTTGGCTTGGTATCGGTCGCTACGCCGCCCGCGTTGGGGGCGCTAGGTCAGTAACGCAACGCGCCGCGCCGTTGCCAGCCCGGACAAGGGCGCCAAAGGCGCTTTCGCATCCAATCGGGAGACGTCGCTTTGGCGTGGCCCCAACGTTGGCAGGCGCTGCCGGGCTGGTGACGGCGCCTGCGTCCGGATGCTCACCCTTCGGGCGCGAATTCGGCAACCGATCGCCCTTCAGCGCGGCATTGCTGATTGTTCCGCCGCCCGCAATCGCCGACATGATCGATGGGCCGTTCGCGCTTGCGAGCGTTGGGGTCAGAATGGGCAGGCACACGAGCATGCTGGCGATCAGAGCGGCGCTAACAACCGAACCGCCGATTGCCAAATCCCGTCCGCGATGAGTCTGCGATAATGCTGTGGAAAGATCGTTGCTCTGCATGGCCGGTCACTCCCCGCTGACCGCTCCTTGAGGAGCTTCGACACTGTCATTAACCCCAGCATCGTGTTGCTGAAATTCAGATCTTGTCCCTAAGGAATCCCCCTTATGGGCCTTCACGCAGAAATGTGGCCGCTGATGTTTGGATTGCGGTCGGGAACTTCATCCGGCCGCGGGCCGCGCTCCGGTGTCCGCCGACAAGCTTGCCGCTGCGATCTCGCCGTCGGTGATGTAGTGATTGACGCGCGTGGCGGGGAGCCGCTGACGCGGCTGATAGACATTGGCCTCACCGATCACGCCGCATTGCTTGAGTTCGGCGATGATGAAATTGCGCTCGGCGTTGGTGTCGGAATCGGTAGCGTGCGTGACCTGAAAGGTCAGTCGCGTGAGTGAGAAGCCGGTATCCCGGGTGCCGGCTCCGATCCAGAAGACGTCGCCGATACCCGCCGGGCGGTCTTCATTCAACCAGAAGCTCACCTGGCCCAACATTGCTTCGGTGCGCTCGAGGCTCAACGCCCAAAAGCGCACGTGATGGCGCCGGCGCGGGCTGTTATCGATGGCTTTCTGGAAGCCGACATCCTGGCCGCGGCCGTAAAGATAAAGCGTGCTGAACGGCGCGGTCGGGTATGGCCGGTTGAGCAGAAACGTGCGCACCATGCGCCATGAGCTCGCCAGTGTCAGCGGATCGGCCTGTAACCATCCGGCGGCAGCGAACGCCGCATCAAGCTGCGCGCGCGTTCCTTTCAGCACCAGATTCACCGGATCGCCCGGCAAGCCGTCGCCGGTGATTGTGTAGCGCGGCACACGCTTGCGCTGCAAAACCTTCAGGCTCATGCGCACGGCGCGCGGCAGCACGACATAGGCCGCGATAATATACGTGACCGCGGCGGCGAGTATCCAAGGGAGCTTGTTGTCGGCAATTCTGAAAATGACGAAGACGATCAGCCATACGCTGAAGGCGCCGATCCCGAGGACCAGCAAGCGCCGCAACAAGCGTATAAAGGATCTCATCATGAAGACGATTCCGCGCGACGCCCCGATTCAAGCACTGTTTCGCCGCTTGACCAAGCGGGCCATTCCTTACCCCCATTTGCAAAAATACCCGAGAACCACGTCTCCCTGCGCCCTTGCTTGATCCGAAGTCGGTCGCACTTGACCCGGATCAATGGTGCGTGCGCCGAGATTGATGATAGATTTATTTGTGCGCGGTGGCGAAAGCAGAAGTTTGTTGAAGGAGTAATGGAGAGCACGAAGGGCGCTGCGATGTCCGGTATCGTCGACAATCCCTTTGTGGTCTTTGCGGCCTTCCTGGTCGCGCAGTGGATCGCAGCCTATTTCGGCGATTTTGTGGGCTCGCGCCGGCGTCCCGCGAAGAAGGATGAATTGGCTGATCTCGACGTCGTCCAAACCGCCGCTCTGACCTTGCTCGCGCTCATCATTGGCTTCAGCTTCTCGATGGCTGTTTCGCGCTACGATCAACGGAAAGATTACGAGGAGGCGGAGGCTAACGCGATCGGCACCGAATATCTGCGCGCGGATCTGTTGCCCGCCGAAAACGTGCTGGCCGTTCGCGACTTGATCCGGCGATGGCTTGATCAACGCATTGACTTTTATGAGCGGAGCAGCGAGCGCCGCATCGGGCAGGTGGAGGCGAAAATGGAGAAGCTGCAAGCCGAACTTTGGTCCGCGATCTTGCCGGCGGCGAGCGCTTATCCGACACCGGCCATCGCGCTCGCCGTCGCCGGTATGAACGATATGCTCAACGCGCAAAGTCGTACCCAGGGCGCTTGGTGGAACCGCATTCCGGCGGCGGCGTGGGGACTGATGGGCTTCATCGCAATCGCCTGCAACGGGCTCCTCGGTTACAGCGAGCACAAAAGAGGCGCGCTCCGGCTGCTGGTCGTGCCGATCGTCGTCTCGATTGCGGTCTTACTCATCGCCGATATCGACAGCCCGAGGGGAGGCATCATTCGCGTGCTTCCGCACAATTTGATCGCGCTCTCCCAATCCATAAAAGCGCAGTAGGATATGGCAAGCGCCGGGCTCTCGACTCTTCGCTTGCGGACGCCCAGGGCAGCCGCGATTGCCGGCGTGAGGATGGATCAAAAGCGCATTGCACGCTTTTGCATTCAATATCTTCTTCACCAGGGCAGCCTCGGTCGAAACGATGTGCAAGCCCACATGAACCTGGTCGCGCAGACCTTATTCAGATCGGCGCGCAGCTCCTCACGAAGACCTGGCAGGGAAAACGCCCTGGCTGAGCAGCTAACTTGTTGCTGGTACGCGCTGTGCACAGTATGTAGGCGCGGGCGGCAACTAGACGCAAAAATCATGCCCAGCCCCTGGGATCTTCCCAACATTTGCCGCAGAAAGAGCGTTGAATTATCAGGCATTGGCTAGCGAAGCGGCCTGCCATGCCAGTGACCCAAGCAACGCCGTTCCACTGTCCGGCCTGTGGCGCCGAATACAAACTAGTGCGGGTCGAAACCAAAGAACTTGTTCTGGAACAGCAGATATCCTGTCGAAAATGCGGTAGCCCACTACCCGGCGCCGAAGGTCGTCTTGTTCTCAGATACTTTTCATTGGCTCATCGTGCCCGGCGGCGGGCTCGTGGTGGCGACAGCAACAAAAGACTGTCGCCGCCCTAAAGGAGGGATGAGCGGCTTAAAATCAAACGATAGCGGCCGGCGCGGGCCGCTGTCAGGCAATCAATTGCTACCACCAATGATAACAGCGATGCATGGCAACAGCCTGATGCATTGCCGCGTCTGCCCCCTCAAAGGTGAGGAAGCGATAGCGCCAGCCCCATGATGGGGACAAGAACCAGAGATAGTGGCCGTCCTGCGGACCGAATACGGTGTCGGTCCAAACGCGACAATAGCCGCTGTTAAATTCCACGACGGCGAAATCGGCATGTGCCGGACTTGCCGCGGTGAAGCCGAATGCCAAAAGGCCAACTGCAAAAGCCAATCGTTTCATTATCAGCTCCCTGCACTGACCTCCCCGCTCGCAATGTTCTGTTCCCAAAGATATTGATGGCTTCTTAGCGAGCAGCGTCTAGTTGTACCAATTCAATCCCGCCGCGGCCTTGCAATGCGGCTCGAAACACTTGCGCGGCGCTCGAAACAGCGATCTGGTCAAACACAACCCATAACCACGCGGTCCGTCAGCTCGGGGCGATTGTGGGATTTCTATCATTTGTGTTGCCGCGCGCTGCAGTGCGAGTCGTTCGGCAACTCATAGAAATGTCCTAGGATCGGCCGTAATGTCGGGTCGCCGATGCCTACGTGCTTCCTTTGAATTTGGAGGCTGTTCTAAAAGGCCAAATATTGGCTGTTTGAACAGGTAGCCCGGAAAAGGTGATGCGCGTCCACGAGCTTCTCACCCGAAGGTGCTTCGCGCTGCGCTTTGGTGCTGTGTGCGCTGTGCCCGTCTTAGGCGGAGGACCATTCCAATTCACAGCGGCTGGGACACGGCTATCCGCTGCGCCCACCCCACCTATAGCTCCGATCGAGGCGAAGACGTTCGAAGAATTCGGTCGTGTGCGTGTCGATCCGTATTATTGGCTTCGCAATCGTAGAGACCCACGGGTCATCGCCCTTCTCGGCGCGGAAAATGCTTATGCCGATGCGCGGCTCGAGCAGATCAAACCGCTCGTGGACGAGCTCGCCGGGGAATTGCGGGCGCGCGCGACGCCCGAGGATGTGAGCGTGCCTGCCGCGTACAATGGCTACCTCTATCAGCGGCGGTTTGTAGAAGGCTCTCAGTACCCGCTTATTGTGCGCTGGAAGGATCTCGCAGGAACTTCCCAAGAGGAGGTTGTATTAGACGTCAGGGCTCTCGCTGCCAGCCGGGTGGAACAATTTCAGCTTGGTTCGTGGGTCATTAGTTCAAACAACAAGCGCCTTGCCTTCACGGTGGATTTAAGCGGCGACCGTGAATTTCGCGTTTTTGTGCGTACGCTCTCTACAGGCGAGGTCCTCGATGAAGGCATTAGCAATGCAGCCTCAAGTGTTGTGTTTGCCGACGACGGCGAAGCGCTATTCTATGTTCGTAACGAACTCAAAACAGTGCGTCCCTACCAGGTGTGGCGGCATCGGGTCGGCAGCGATACCACGAAAGACGTGCTTATTTATGAGGAGACAGATCGAACGTTCAGTGTTTCGATCTATCTCTCGAAGTCGCGGGCGCTCATGTTGCTCAACCTCGAGGGGGAACACACTAGCGAGGTAAGATACCTCGACCTCAGGAAACCCGCCGGCGAGTTACGAATCATTGAGCCGCGCCGGCAAGGCGTTATTTACGAGGCCGATCATGTCGGTAAAGAATTCTTCATTCGGACTAATCTCGATGCGCCCGACTTCCGACTGATGAACGCGCCCGAGGTAAGCCCAGATAGCTCAAACTGGACAGAGTTCGTTGCCCAGGAGCCGGGGCATTATCTCAGTCACTTCGAAATATTCGAGACGTTTGTGGCTGTGGACATTGAAGACGAGGATGGGGTGAGGATCCGCGCATTTGGCTTTCCTCACGGCCGCGAAATTCCGGTACCGCGCCCAGCTGAGATCGGCGTCGCCTCAAGTTCCTTCCCGAACGATAACGAAGCCAATCTCCAGCCCGCCTCCACCGTACTGCGCTTCCGCTTCAGCGGACCATTGCAGCCGGAATGCATTTACGATTTCGATGTGTCAAAGGGCAGCTTGAGTTTTCGTAAGCGGGATCGTGCAATCAGCTGGTTCAATCCCAATCAGTATACGGTCGACCGCCGCTATGCGATAGCATCCGACGGTGAGACAGTTCCAATAACTATTGTTTATCGTAAGGACCTGCGACGCGCCGCCGGCAATCCGGTCTTGATCATGGGCTATGGCGCATACGGCTCAAGCCATGCAGTCAACCTTCACGCCGTCTGTTGCTAGTCTCTTGGACCGTGGCTTCATCCAGGCCATCGCCCATGTGCGCGGCGGGCGGGAAAAGGGCGATCGCTGGCCGAAGGTCGACTGCTCAACAAACGCAACACCTTCACGGATTTCATCGCCGTGACCGAGGCGCTTATCGCACAGGGCTATGCCGATCCGCAGGCGGTATTTGCACGAGGTAGCAGTGCCGGCGGTCTCCTTATGGGGGTA
>DATMQV010000125.1:0-6105 GCA_035566615.1 Xanthobacteraceae bacterium | reverse complement strand
CCCAGCTCGGCGCGCTCGCGAGCGCGCCGGCAGCCGGGAAAGTGGAAGCGGCCCGATCGTGGATCGACGCCTGCTTCGGCCCAAACGATGTGGAAGACATCGTCGCCCGCCTCGCCGCCGCGAAGGATGACGCGGCGCGAGGTGCGCTCGCCACCATGCAGAAAATGTCGCCGACCTCGCTCAAGGTGACGCTGCGCAATGTGCGCGATGCTGCTTCCCTCAAACGTCTGGTGGAAAGCTTTCAGCAGGATTTTCGCATCGCGCTCGCCTGCATTGCCGGGCACGATTTCATCGAGGGCATCCGCGCGCAGATCGTCGACAAGGACCGCAACCCGCGCTGGCGGCCGGACACGCTGGAAGGCGTGACGCCCGACATCGTCGACCGGCACTTCAAACCCGTCGGCGCGCTGGAATTAGGTTTCGCAGATTAGGCAGAGAGGCTTACCGCACATGGCGAATATCGGATTCATCGGTCTTGGAAACATGGGGGGGCCCATGGCGGCCAATCTGGTCAAGGGCGGCGAGCATGTGCGCGGCTTCGACGTCGTGCCGGCCTCGCGCGACACGTCCGCCCGCGACGGCGTGCAGATCGTGGCCAACGCCAGAAGCTGCGTCGAAAACGCCGATATCGTCATTTCCATGCTGCCGGCAGGCGAGCACGTCTTGTCGGTGTGGAACGATGTGCTGCCGGCCGCGAATCAGGGCGCGCTGTTCATCGATTGCTCGACCATCGACGTTGGGAGCGCGCGCAAGGCGCACGGGCTTGCGGCCGAGCGTGGCATCGCCACGCTCGATGCCCCGGTCTCGGGCGGGGTCGGCGGCGCCAAGGCGGCAACGCTGACCTTCATGGTCGGCGGCAGCAAGCATGCCTTCGAGCGCGGCAAGCCGGTGCTCGAGCGCATGGGCAAGCGGGTGGTGCATTGCGGCGAAGCCGGCAACGGCCAGGCGGCGAAGATCTGCAACAACATGATCCTCGGCATCTCGATGATCGCGGTGAGCGAGGCTTTCGTGCTCGGCGAGAAGCTTGGCCTTTCGCACCAGGCGCTGTTCGACGTGGCCTCGGCATCGTCCGGGCAATGCTGGTCGCTGACCAGTTATTGCCCGGTGCCGGGCCCGGTGCCGGCGAGCCCCGCCAACAACGACTACAAGCCGGGCTTCGCCGCGGCCTTGATGCTGAAGGATCTCAAGCTCGCGCGCGAGGCGGCGCAGTCCGTCCATGCCGACACCGCGCTCGGCGCCCAGGCGACCGAGCTCTACGAGCATTTCGCGCAGGAAGGCCACAGCGGCGCGGACTTTTCCGCGATCATCAAGCGCGTGCGCGGGCGGTCATAGAACGATCACCAAAACGTTATGGCCGGGCTTGTCCCGGCCATCCACGTCTTTATTCAAGATTGAAGACGTGGATGCCCGGCACAGAGCCCGGGCATCACGACGGCGCGCTTATCCTTACTTCGCCGGATCGGTCGGCGACCACAGCTTGATCGCCGAGGTCTTCTCGTAGGCCATGCCCTTCGGATAGGAGATGATCTCCATCTGCAGACCCCAGGGCGCAAGAAAATAGGTGATGGTCTGGCCGGCAGCCGGACCCTCATTGACCGGGAACGGCCCGAACATCGTTTTCACGCCCTTGCTGTCCAGGTAATCCTTCGCCGCCTTCACGTCGTCGACATAGAAGGCGACGTGAAAGCCGCCGATGTCGCTGTTCTTCGCCGTCATGTCTTTCTGATCCGGCGAGGTATATTGGAACAGCTCGATATTCGAGCCGTAGCCGCAGCGCACTAACGTGATCTTGTTGATCACCGCGCGCGGATTGACGTTGACGAGCTGGGTCATGAAATCGCCCTTCTCGTCCGCGAACGGGCCGAACGACATCGCTTCCTTGCAGCCGAGCACGTTGACGAAAAAGTCGGTCGCCTGCTTGATGTCGGGCACGGTGATGCCGGTGTGATCATGGCCGCGCAGACCGGGCACGCCGTCGGCTTGCGCAACGGTTGCGCCTGCCAGCATCGCGGCGCCGACCGCCGCCATGGCGATAATGTTACTCTTTGCAAACACGTCTCTCTCCTCTGTCGGGTCTCTGGTTCAACAATCGCGCCGTGGCCGCCCGGTACCGGCGACGCGACACTTTTTTGCGCATGACTTTCCGAAAATGATTTTCGGCGTCATGCTTCGCTCAGGCGGTAGCCGCCGCCTCGGCCGCGACGCCGCGGGTCAACCAACCTGGATCGACCGACGGCAACGGAATGGCATCGATCAGCATGCGCGTATAATCGGCGGCCGGCGCCGCGAAAACGCGTTCGCACGGACCCTCCTCGACCACACGGCCATCGCGCATGACTACCACGCGCTGGCAGATCGAGCGGATGACCGAGAGATCGTGGCTGATGAAGGCGAGCGCCAAATGCATCTCGCCGGTCAGTTCCTTGAGGAGCCGCAGCACCTGCGCCTGCGTGGAGACGTCGAGGCCGGAGACGATCTCGTCGGCGAGAACGAAATCGGGCCGCAACACCACGGCGCGCGCAATGCCAACGCGCTGGCGCTGCCCGCCGGAGAGCTCGTAGGAGTAACGGTCGACGGTCATGCGCGAGAGCCCGACGCGGTCGAGTACGTGATAGACCAGATCGAGCGCGGCGCCGCGGGTCTTGGCAAGCCCATGCAGCAGGACCGGCTCGATCAGAATGCGTCCGATCGTCTGCCGCGGATTGAGCGACGACATCGGGTCCTGAAAGATCATCTGCATGCGCCGGCGGAACGGCTGCCGCTGGCGCTCGTCGAGCGTATTGATGGTGGTGCCGTCGAACAGAACCGTGCCGCCTGCCGGCGCGACCAGGCCGAGCAAGGCGCGCCCGAGCGTGGTCTTGCCGGAGCCGGATTCGCCGACAATGCCAACAGTCTCACCGCGGCCGACGCGAATGTCGACGCCGTGCAGGATCGTGGTCGACTGCGGGCCGCGTGCAAGCAGGCCGCGCGGGCGCCCGTAGGAAACCACCAGGCCGTTGGCGACCAGGAGATCGTCAGCCATCGCGCGACTCCAAGAGGCTGACGTCGAAGGCCGAAATCTCGGCGCGCAGCGCCGAGATCACCTCGGGCGGTGTCGGCTCGAGCCCGGTGTCGGGCCGATCGTAGCGCGGGTTGGCCGCGAGCAGCGCCTTGGTGTAGGCGTGATGCGGCGTGGTCAGGACCTCCGCTGTGGCGCCCTGCTCCACCACCTTGCCCATATAGAGCACCGTGACGCGGTCGCAGATTTTCGCCACCACGCCGAGATCGTGCGAGACGAACAGCACGCTGGTGCCGTGGCGCTCCTGCAGCGCGCGAATGAGGCGGAGAATTTGCTTTTGCACCGTTACATCGAGCGCGGTGGTCGGCTCGTCGGCGATGACGAGTTTCGGCTCGAGACCGAAAGCAGCCGCGATGAGCACGCGCTGGCGCATGCCTCCGGAAAGCTGATGCGGATAGCTGTTCAGCACGCGCTCGGGATTGCGGATTTGCACCTCTTCGAGCAGCTCAAGCGCACGCACACGCGCTTGCCTGGCCGAGAGCCCGCGCTTCAAGCGAAGGCCATCCGTCATTTGGGCATCGATCCGGCGCGCCGGGTTGAGCGCGGTCAACGGATCCTGCGGGATCAGCGCGATGTCGCGGCCGAGCACGGCGCGCAAACCGCGCGGCGAGAGCCTGAGAAGATCGGTGCCCTCGAAATCGATGCGCCCGCCGGTGACCCGCACTTGCGAAGGAATGATGCCGAGGATGGCCTTGGCGATGGTCGATTTGCCGGCGCCGCTTTCGCCGACCAGGCCGTGCACCTCGCCCGTGCCGACCGCAAGCGAGACGCGCCGCAGCACCGGCTTGTTGCCGTCGCGCAAGGAGACCGCGCTCAGTCTTTCGATGGCGAGCCGGTAATCGGTCATCGGCGCAACACCGGATCGAGGCTGCGGGCCAAGCCGTCGCCAAGCTGGTTGAAGGCGACGACGGTGGCGAACAGCGCGGCAAGCGGCGCCGCCAACACCCACCAGCCCTCGTGCACGATCTGGCGGCCTTCGGCGATCATGCCGCCCCAGGTCGGCGTGTCCGAGGAGACGGAAAGTCCGACGAAGGACAGGATCGCTTCGACGACGACGGCAATGCCCATTTCGAGCGTCAGCAGTGCGATCAGAACGGGCATCACATTGGGAAGGATCTCGCGGAACAGGATGGCGGGGCGCGAGAAGCCGATCGTGCGCGCCGCCACCACATAATCCATCTGCGCCTGCCCCATGGTTTCGGTGCGGATTACGCGGCAGAAGCGCGTCCAGTCGATCACCACGATAGCAGCGATCACCGAATGCAGGCCGGTGCCGAGGATGGCGACGAGCAGGATCGAGAGCAGCACCGGCGGAAACGCCATCCAGATATCGACCAGCCGCGAGATCAGCGCCTCGACCCAGCCGCGGAAGAAGCCGGCGAGCAGCCCGAGCAGCGAGCCGATCAGGCAGGCAAGCCCGGCTGCGACGAAAGCGACAGTAAGCGAAATGCGCGCACCGAAGATGACGCGCGACAGCACGTCGCGCCCGAGCCCGTCGGTGCCGAGCAAGAAGCCCGGCTCGGCGTCGGGAAAGCCCAGCGGCGGCAATGTCGCCGCCAGCAGATTTTGCGCCAGCGGATCTTGCGGCGCGATGAACGGCGCGAACACCGCGAGGATGATCAGCAACAGGATAAAGCCGCCGGCAACGACGACCTTGGGATCGCGCGCAAGCCGAAGCGCAGTCGACGGCGGCCGCGGCTCCGCCTGCTGCGTCGAAGTCATCGCGGTTGGTGACCAGTGTTCCACGCGCTGCCGGCTCAGGCGTGCCGCAGGCGCGGATTGAGCGCTGCCACCGTGAGATCAACCCCGATATTGATCAGGATGAAGATCAATCCGAACAGGAGCACGAGGCCCTGGATCAGCGGAAAATCGCGATTGATGACGGCGTCGATCGCCAGATTCCCGATGCCCGGATAGGCGAAGATGCGCTCCACGATCACCGTGCCGCCGATCAGGAAGGTGAATTGCACGCCGGTGAGCGCGAGCGTCGGGCCGACCGCGTTGCGCAAAGCCTCCTGCAGCACAAGGCGCAGTTCGCGAAAGCCCTTGATCCGCGCCAGCAGCACGTAGTCCTGCAGCATGGCCTCCTTCAACGATTGCTTGAGCAAGCGCACGATGACGGCGGCGAGCGGCAGCGCCAGCGCCACCGTCGGCATGATCATGTGGCTGATGATGTCGCCTGCCACCGCGAACCGGCCGGTGAGCACGCTTTCAATCAGATAAAAACGCGTAGTGAAGCCTTCGGCGAGCTCAGGATCGATGCGGCCGGTCAATGGCAAAACCGGAATCGCCACGGCAAAGAGCAGAACGAGCGCCAGCGCCCAGATGAAATCCGGCACGGCGAGCAGGATCGAGTTCAAGCTGTCGATGATGGTTTCGCCGATCGTGCGCCGCATCAAGGTACCGGCGATGGCGAAGCTGCCGCCGAAGACGACCGCGACCAGGAGCGCCAGGATCGCAAGCTCAAGCGTCGCCGGCAGCCGCGACGCCAGCACTTCGGTCACCGGCAGATGCAGCGTGATCGAGGTGCCGAAATCGCCGGTGACCACGCCCCTGATCCAGATCCAGAACTGCTCCGGCAGCGGCGCGTCGAGCCCATAGTGGGCTTTCAGCGCCGCGATATCGGCAGGGCCGGCGCCAGGCGAGATCATCATCGCGACTGGATCGCCGGGCACGACTCGCAGCAGAACGAAGACGACGACTGCAACGCCCGCAAGCGTCAGAAGCGCCATTCCCACGCGATTGGCGACGACAGAAAGTAACATCAACGGTCCTTAACTGACCGCGTCGATGGCCGCCGCGCCCCGGCGCGGCGGCGGACCGCTTCGACGTTAACTTAGGCCTTCGAGACCAGTGTCGCCGGCTGCAGAGCGCCGGAGACGTTCGGGGTGACTTTGAGATCGGATTTGTAAAGGATCGGCTGGGCGTATTGCAGGAGCGGCAGCACATAGCCCTGTTCGGCGATGTACTTGTCGACGTCCTTCCAACCTTGAATGCGCTTCTTCTCGTCCTTCTCGCCCCAGAGCGGACCGATCTTGGCGTCGAGA
>DATMQV010000124.1:0-2896 GCA_035566615.1 Xanthobacteraceae bacterium | reverse complement strand
CTGCGCGAAGCCGCCGCTGCGTGACCCCGCCGGCAAACGGAGATGCGAGATCCATGCAAATCCTGATGATACGTCACGGCAGGCCAGAAACACAGAATGGCGCTTCCGATCCCGATCTCTGCGACGTCGGGCGCAAGCAGGCTCGCGACCTCTGCGCCTTCCTTGCTCGGTCCGGCGTCGCGCGCCTGGTCTCGAGCCCATTGCGCCGCGCCTTGCAGACCGCTGCGCCGACCGCTGAGGCGCTCGGGCTCGACGTCGCCGTGATCGACGGGCTCGCCGAAGCCGATCGCTTCGGGGCTGGTTACCGCTCGATCGAGGAACTGCGGCGCGAGCCCGCGGTTTGGGACCGGTTTCTCGCCGATCCTGTCGGCTTTCTGGGGGCTGATCCGGTCGCGTTCAAGCGCGAGGTGCTGGGCGCGTTCGATTCGGTGCTGACAGGCGGCGCAGCGAAGGTAGCGGTCTTCACGCACGGCCTGCCGATCAATGTGGTGCTGTCACATGCCCTGGGATTGCATCGCATCACACATTTCGTACCGCACTATTGCTCGATCTCGCGGTTGAACGGCGACTCGCTCGACCGCCTCTCTGTCATCAGCGTCAACGAGACCACCTTTCTTGAATTCTGACCCACGATGAATCCATTCGCCCAGACTCGAGACAATCCCGACAAGCCGGCCATTATCGTCGGCGAGGAATTGATGAGCTATCGCGAGCTCGATTTAGGATCGCGCGCGGCGGCCTCGTCTCTGCGACGCCGCGGTCTCAAGCGCGGAGACGTCATCGCTATCCTCGCGCCGAACGCCGCGACGTTCTTCGTTGCCGCTTGGGCCGCGCAGCGTTCCGGCCTCTATTACACGCCGATCGGCCGCCACCTGAAGCCGGCCGAGATCGCCTATATCCTCGGCGACAGCGGCGCGAAGGCGCTGTTCGTCGACAACAGCCTTGCCGGGCTCGCCGCTGCCGCGTTGCAGGAGCTGCCGGCGGGCACCGCGCCGGCCTGCTTCGGTCTCGGCGGGTCGATCGAAGGCATGGCCGCGATCGATGACCTTGCGCTGGACGACGCGAACGAAGACGTCGAGGGCGGCGATTTTCTCTACACTTCAGGTACGACCGGCCGACCAAAGGGCGTCAAGCGCCCGCTCGACTTCGGACCGCTCGGCTCGGATACGCGCCGCGTGGAGCGCCTGCGCGACCTGTTCGAGATGGGACCGGATACGGTCTTCTATACGCCGGCGCCCATTTATCACGCCGCGCCGCTCCGCTTCGCCATGACGGTTTTGCGCATGGGCGCTACCCTGGTCATGGACTCGAAGTTCGATCCTGCCACTGCGCTTGCCACCATCGCCCGTCGGGGCGCAACCCACAGCCAATGGGTGCCGACGATGTTCGTGCGTTTGCTGCAACTGCCTGAGCATGAGCGCGCAGCGTTCCGGGCGCATCGGCACAGGAAGGCGATCCACTCGGGAGCGCCGTGCACGGCCTCGGTCAAGCGTGCAATGATCAACTGGTGGGGCCCAATCTTGCACGAATACTATTCTGGAACAGAGAGTGCTGGTTTCACGCACGCGACCAGCAAGGAATGGCTGAGATTTCCCGGAACGGTCGGCAAGCCCTGGGGATGCAAGATCCATATTCTCTCGGAGCAGGGCTCCGAGCTCGGACCCGGCAAGATCGGCGACGTGTATTTCGAGGGCCGGGCCGGCCTTCGCTATCATAATGACGATGCCAAGACCCGCCAGGCACATAGCGCCCAAGGCTGGACGACGATGGGCGACATCGGTTTCGTCAACGGGGAGGGATATCTCTTCCTTTGCGACCGCAAGAATTTCGTCATCGTGTCGGGGGGCGTGAACATCTATCCGAGAGAGATCGAGGATGTTCTCGAAGACCATCCCGAGGTGCTGGAAGCTGCAGTGTTCGGGCTGCCGGACGATGAATTTGGCGAGAGCGTTCAGGCCGTGGTGCAGTTGCGGGACGCCGCACGCGCCGGGCCAGAGCTTGCGCAGGCTTTACATACCCATGTCAGGGAGCGGCTCGCCCGTTTCAAGGCCCCGAAGCGCCTCGCATTCGAGGCTGACCTTCCGCGCCTGCCGAACGGCAAGCTTGAAAAGCACCGGCTGCGTCAGGACTACCGCACGCGCGCCGAGCGCGGCTTTGCCCCCGCGTGAGTTTATCTTTTGTCCGCAGAGATGAGGAGGCAAAGTGCCATGACAGTCACCCGCGAAGACCTGATCGCCTGCCTTTACGTCAAGGGTTTCGGCAAGGCGGAAGCACTCGCCGAGGCTTTGGGCGTACCCGCAGAAGCCGTGGAGGCCGCGGTTGCGGAACTGGTCGCGCACGGAGAGGCGGAGCAGTTCCGGGTTGGCGCGCGGCTTTCCGCAAGCGGCAAGGCTGCGGCGGAACACGTGCTCGCGCGGGAGCGCGCGGGTATAGACCATCGGCGGCTCGAGGAGGAATACGAGCGCTTTACGCCGCTCAACGCGGACTTCAAGGCTTTGGCGACAGACTGGCAGATGCGCTCGATCGAGGGCAAACTGACGCGCAACGACCACAAGGACGAAGGCTATGATGCTGCGGTGCTGGGCCGCCTGCCGGACATGCACGCAAGAGCAGTCGCGCTCATCGACGACATCGCGGCGCAGGCTTCGCGCATCGGCGGCTACCGGCGGCGTCTTTCAGACGCGCTTGCCAAGCTTGAGGCCGGCGATCATCGCTATCTGACCGCGCCGGACCGCGACTCCTATCACACCGTCTGGTTTGAACTTCACCAGCACCTCATCAACCTGCTCGGCCTGACCCGCCAGCAGGAGGCGGCCGCGGGACGCGCGGTTTGAACGGATTTGCGCCCACTCCCCTTGAGCCTGCGCAAGACCAATCTGGCGCGGCTACTCGCGCG
>DATMQV010000123.1:0-4012 GCA_035566615.1 Xanthobacteraceae bacterium | reverse complement strand
TGAATTTGAGATTGCCGCGCCTGGCGATCTCGATCAGTTCGTCGGCCTCGAACAGTTCGAGCGCGATCGGCTTTTCCAGGAGCACGTGCTTGCCGGCCCGAAGGCAATCGCGCGCGATCGGATAGTGGTTGGATTCCGGCGTGGTCGAGATGTAGACCACCTTGATCCGGTCGTTCTTGATGATGTCACGATAGTCGAGCGTCGCGGTTGCCGCGTTGGTCAATGTCTTGACCTCGGCCAGGCGGTCGGGCCTGATTTCACAAATGTGAAGCTTGTCGACGAGCGAGGAGCGCGACAGCGTTTCCGCCCGTATGCCGCCGCACCAGCCGGTTCCGATCACCGCGACTTCCACCTGTTCCACGCCCATGTCTCCGCTTCTTCGTTCGAATTCCGGCGAATGCGGCTTGGTCCAGCCGATACCCGGTGCAAGGAAGGATCATTTTCGTGCGCGCGCTGTCAACCGCAGGGCCACGGGGCCGGCGCCAATCGCGGCAGTGGCTCAATCCGACCGCACGCCGCTCTCTTCGATCACCTTGGTCCATCTGGCGGTCTCGGTGTCCAGATAGGCCCTGAAATCGTCAGGCGATGGGCTGGAGACGGCGATCGCGCCGCCCTTGCGCATGCGTGCCTGGATTTCCGGATCGGCGAGCACCTTGACGATCGCGGCGTGCAGCTTGTCGACGATGGGCCGCGGCGTGCCGGCGGGCACCAGCACGCCCTGCCAGGACGACGTCACCAGGTTCTTCCATCCGAGTTCGTACATGGTCGGCAGGTCGGGCAGTTCGGCCATTCGTTCTTTCGTCGTCACCGCGAGCGCCTTGACCCTTTTCTCCCTGACGAATTCCAGCACGGATGAAAGCGTGGTGAACATCAGGTCGACGTGCCCCGCGAGCACGTCCGTCACCGCCGGGCCGGCGCCGCCTTTGTAGGGCACATGCACCATGTCGAGCCCGGCGTCTTTCCTGAACACCTCCATTTCCAGCCGATTGAGCGTGCTCGAGCCGGGCGAGGCAAAGGTGACCTTGCCCTGGTTTGCCTTCACATAGGCAACCAGTTCGCCGACGCTGTTGGCGGGAAAGTCGGGCCGGGTGATCAGGATGCTCGGCGTGTCGGCGCAAATCGAAACCGGCGCCAGATCCTTGTCCGGCCTGACGCGCATGTTGGCGTTGGCGCTCGGGTTGATCGAGACGGTGCCGACATTGCCGAGAAACGCCGTGTAGCCGTCGGGCGCCGCGCGGGCCGCGGCGTCCGTGCCAATGATGCCCGCCGCGCCCGGCCGGTTGTCGACCACGATCTGCTGGCCGAGGATCTGGCTCACCCCAGGCTGGATCATGCGGGCGACGAAATCGGAAGCGCCGCCGGGCGCGAACGGCACGATCATGATGACCGGCCTCACAGGATAGTTGCCGGCATCCTCGGCGCAGGCGGAGGCGCCCGCCAGGAACAACAGCGCAGTCCCCAGCGCTACCGCGATCTCACTGGTTCTCATTCGCTGCGGTGATGCCATGGTTCACTCTTCCGCCAAATCCGATGCCTTCGCAAAACCTAGTTTAGAATGGTGAGCGCTGCCAAGGCTTGGCTGTCGGCCGATCAACGCTGCAATGCTGCCGCGCGATTTCGCTATGGTCTATTGCGATTTGGTTTGCGCTGCCGCGCCGACCGGACATTTCCGGATCGAACCGGGAACGCGAGCGAGCGCTCGCGCTAATCGTCTTCGAACTCGTCTTCCTCGTCGACCTTTTCACGTTGCTTGTGCCGATGCGACGCATGCTTGATGCCGCCGAGCGATCCCGTGACAAACGGTTCGCGCGACGCGTAGGGGTTGCGCCCCGACGCCCGCGCGGCGACCTCCTCGCCCGACACCGCCTGTGGCTCGCAGATCAGGCGCCCCGAGGCGCGTCGCATCAGATCGACGTGGATGTGATCGTAGTGATAGACATTGGAGCCCGGCGCCAGCACGGTGCTGAATTGCTGGCAGGCCGCGGCCTGCACGTCGCGCAGGAAGCCCTGCTCTTCCGGCAAGCCCTTCCAGCCGTCCTTCACCGAGATCCGCCGGCCGTCGGCGAGCGTGAAGGCTGCGATGTCGAGCGCATTGCCGAAGGCGTGCTCGGAAATATGGGCGTGTGAATTGCCGTTCATGCCGCGGCAGGAATAGGCGGAGATCTGCTTGATCTCGACCACGCGCGCGCCGAACCAGCGCTGCGCCGCCGGCTGCACGGAATCGGCGAGCCAGCGATCCAGCACCGAGACGATCGGACAGGCCAGCGTCGCCGCCGGCTTCATCGCCACCGGTCCGAAGCCGGCGACGGAATTACCTTGCCCGGGTCCAAGCCGTGGCAGCGGCTCGGCCTGAGGATAAGGCGCGGCGGCGCGGTCGCGCGGCGGATAGGGCGCCGGAGCCGAGTAGCGTCCAGGATATGGCCTGCTTGCCGGCGGCTGGCTCAACCCTGGCGTGCCCTCGGGCGGCAGATCGATGTCGTCCTCTTCCGGCGCGACCCCCGGCGCGGTCAATGAAATCGGGCCGTTCGGCGCGGCGTTATAGCCCGGCGGCCGCAACACGCGGTCCGAATAGGTTGACGGCGGTGGCGGCGGGGGCTGCGAGATCGGCCAGCGTGGCGCGTTGCCGATGTTGCCGGGCGGCCGCAGATCGTCATCGGCAAAACCAAAGCTGCTGCTGCTTTCGCCGAGCGCTGCGACCTTGAGCGGATATTCCGCACCGCACACGCCGGGGCCCGAAATCGGGTCGATCCGGACCAGGTCGGGGCCTTCCTTGACCGCGCCGGACTTCAGGCACGCGATTTCGGCCTCGGCCCGCCACGGTTCGCGCTCCGCGGACTGGAAAAATCCGCGGCCGCAACCCGCCAGCGAAACGAGGACGAAGGAGCCGACGAGATACAAACGAACTCCGCGCGTCATCCGCGCAGGTTTGCGCGAATTTATTTAAGGACTCTTCAACATGTTGATTTAACGAATTTTTAACCATGCCGTGCGCTGCAGCGACGGTGCGAGCGACAGCAACGCTTACTTTTTGACGGTGGAACGTTTTGCTAGTTTTGGCGTTGTAGCGGGCAGCGACGTGAACCAGGGAGACTTCCCAATGACCGGTTTCGGTCCTTTCGTCAGCAAACTGAGCGTTCTCGCTGCGTATGTCGCATTCGCCTTTGTCGGCGCAATCGTGCTCGGCGTGTTCTAGGGCTCAATTACCCAGTGATTAGAACGCCCGGCGGTTCTGGATCATTCCAGCCGCCGGGCGTTTTCATTTTCAGGCTCAGAGGAGCGTGGCGAAGCCGCGCGTCTCTCGAGATTCCGGGTTCGCACTTCGTGCGCCCCGGAACGACGAAACAATCCCCCGCCCGACGAAACCGTTTTGTCTTTCCCGCGCAAAAGCCCCGCAACGGTCGCTCGATAGTTCTTGCGGCGGAAGGAGCGGCGGCATCGGCATACGACCGGGCGCTCCCAAATGGGGCCTCAAATGATTTCGACATCTTCAACGATCGGATTGATCGCAGCGACCGTGCTCATGTTCGGGATGCTGACCACCGTTTCCCAAGCCTATACGTTCGAGCAGGAGCAGATGTGCTCCGGCGACGCGATGCGGCTGTGCGCTTCCGAAATCCCCAACGTGGCGCGCATCACCGCCTGCATGGAAAGCCGCCGTGATGAACTGAGCGAGGGCTGCCGGGCGGTGTTCGAGACGGATGCACCGGCGGCGACTGCCGAAACTCCGGTCACCGAGACACCCGCGGCACGGCCGTCGAAGCCGATCAACCTGGTTCCAGGTACCGGCACGACCAGGTATCGGCACGGCTGAGCGACGGGTACGGCTTTTCGATAGCGCCGCATAACTTGCCGATGCGCGCACCGACGCCGATCACCACGCGTAGCGCACCACGCCCTTGCCGGCGTAGGAGCGGGTGACGTTGGAGAACTCGCCCTCGAAGGTCGCCGCCGCCGACCAGCCGTTGATCCATCTCATCTCGGCGGAGGCGGTGGTGAGCGCCGAGTCATGCGC
>DATMQV010000122.1:0-9418 GCA_035566615.1 Xanthobacteraceae bacterium | reverse complement strand
GCTTTCCGTAGCGGCTGACGCCGACCGCAGCCGCCGTCAACGCGTGCACGAGGAAGGCGCACTGCGGGTGCGCTTTCCGAATGTCTCCAACAGAGACGCTCTCGAAGCCGTCATCGTCAACACCGCCGGCGGCATGGCGGGAGGCGATCGTTTCGACTTGGATATTGCGGTCGGATCCGGCGCGAAGCTTACGATCACCACGGCGGCCGCGGAGAAGATCTATCGCTCGCTCGGGCCGGACACCGAAATTCGTGTGAAACTCGGCATCGGTTCCGGCGGCACGCTCGGCTGGCTGCCGCAGGAGACGATCCTCTTTGATCAAATCCGGCTGCGCCGCTCTATCGAGGCCGATCTTGCGCCTGACGCAAGCCTGCTTTTGGCCGAAGGCGTCGTCTTCGGCCGGTCGGCCATGGGCGAGACGCTGGCGCATGGCCATTTTTTCGATCATTGGCGGGTGCGGCGCGCCGGCGCGCTCATCTTTGCCGAAAGTCTCCGCCTCGATGATGTAATCGCGGAGCGGCTCAGCCAGCGCGCGGTCGCCAGCGGCGCGGTCGCGATCGCGAGCGTCCTCAAGATCCCTGGCGATGAAGCGGTTGTTGCGGCCGTGCGCGCGAAAGAGAAGGATTTCGCTAGCGAAGTCGGCGTTTCAGCGTGGAACGGCCTTGCCCTGGCGCGGCTCGTGGCGCCCGACGGCGCCGCACTCCATCGCGACTTGATTGCCGTTTTGACAGCATTCGGCAATATGCCGCTGCCGCGACTGTGGCTGAACTAACGCTGAACTGAAGGGCGACTTATGAATCTCACACCGCGCGAAAAGGATAAGCTTCTGATCGCCATGGCGGCGATGGTGGCGCGGCGCCGGCTCGAGCGTGGCGTCAAGCTCAACCATCCGGAAGCCATCGCGCTGATCTCCGATTTCATCCTGGAAGGCGCCCGCGACGGCCGTACTGTGGCCGAGCTCATGGAGAAAGGCGCTCACGTCATCTCGCGTAGCCAAGTGATGGACGGTATCGCCGAAATGATCCCGGAGATTCAAGTGGAAGCCACCTTTCCGGACGGAACCAAGCTCGTCACCGTGCATGAGCCGATACGATGAACTCTCATCCCGTCATTCCGAAGCCGAGCGAAGCGAGGGGCCCGGAATCCTTATTCGCTGACGGTGGTCATGGATTCCGGGCTCGCCCCCGCGAAGCGCCCCGGAATGACGAAGAAGGAAGAGGCCCGCAATGATCCCCGGCGAATATTTCATCAAAGACGGCGAGATAGAGCTCAACAAAGGCCGTAAAGGCCTGACGCTCACCGTCTCGAATACCGGCGATCGGCCGATCCAAGTCGGATCCCATTACCACTTCTTTGAAACCAACCCGGCGCTGCAGTTCGACCGCAAAAAGGCGCGCGGCATGCGGCTCGATATTCCGGCCGGAACGGCGGTTCGCTTCGAGCCCGGTCAGACGCGCGACGTGAAACTAGTGGCGCTCGCCGGCACGCGCACCGTCTACGGCTTTCGCCAAGATGTCATGGGAAAGTTGGAAAAAGGGAAGTCGCAAAAATCATGACGAGCGGACTTGCGCAAGCCCGCCCGTCACGTTCTCAGCGCTGCTACCGCGGCTGGGACCAGGACCAAATCAGCTTTTGGTGCGACGCTGGTAGCGGCCTCAGCACCAGACCAACTTGACCTTGGCGATCTCTCTCATTCGGTGGAACCAAACGCGAGCGATCTGGCAATGATGATACTGCAGAAGCGGCGCGAAGCAAGCAAAAGCGTGTATGCGCGCGCTGCTGCAACGCAGTGGGGATAACGTTGGGATTTGTTGAAACCGGAGGATCCGCATGACCGGTGCAGCGAATACGGCAGTTCCAACAAAGACGGAGATCGGCCTGGTTTTGCAGGGGGGCGGCGCGCTCGGCGCTTACGAATGGGGCGCCATCACTGCTTTGTTTGACGTGATCGATGAGGCGATCGGCAACGGACAAGATATCACGCTTCGCGTCGTCACCGGCGTATCGATCGGAGCCATCAACGCCGCTTGCGTGGTCGGGGCTGCCGACCGCGCCGATGCGCGCCAGCGGCTAGGTGCGATATGGGGCGACTTCATGATTGACCTGCCCTATTTGCCGTCCTCGGCAAATCGCGACCTCGCCCTTTACAATGTCCCGCACTTTTACACCTATCGCTCCGACCTTTTGGCGGCGCCGACCTGGACGTACCTCTACGAAACGCATCAATTGTTGGAGACATTGTCGGAGCACGTCGATTTCGACGCGCTCAATGCCAACAAGACGGCCTTCGTGATTACCGCGGTGGATGTGGAAAATGGCGTACTGACCCGGTTCACCAATCAAAAAGTCGGCGATACCGACCCGACCACAATCGAGCCGCACCACGTCTTGGCGAGCGGCAGCATCCCGCCGCAATTTCCCTGGACCGACATCAGCGCCCGCGACGGCAAAGTGCATCACTATTGGGACGGCGGCATCGTCGACAACACGCCGCTCGGCGATGCGATCGATGCGTTCAGTTCCGATCCCGGCGTTGCGCGGCTGCTGGTGGTCATGAATCTGTTCCCGCAGACCGCGTCTCTTCCCCGCTCGCTGACCCAGGTGAACGAGCGGCTCGATCAACTTCGCTTCGGCAATCGCCTGCGCCAGGACAGCAGCACCGCGCGGCAGATGAATGCGCTGATAGCGACCATTCAGGATCTTTCGGCGTTCCTTTCCGGGCCGTTGCCCGACGACCTGCAAAAGAGGGTCGACAAAGCCAACGCCTACAAGCTGGTGAAACTGATCGAGATCTCGCTGACAGCCGACGCGGTTACCGACGATCCCAACAGCTTTCGCGATTTTTCACGCGACGGCATTGTAGCGCGCGGCGACGCCGGTCGCCGGATCGCGCTTTCCGCACTGCGCCCCGCCTTCCACAGCCAACTCGCCGCCTGACAAGGAGCCTTCGATGCCGTCACACATTTCGCGTTCGGTCTATGCCGATATGTTCGGACCGACGACAGGCGACCGCGTGCGGCTTGCCGACACCGACCTCATCATCGAGGTGGAAAAAGACTTTTGCAGCTACGGCGAGGAAGTGAAATTCGGCGGCGGCAAGGTGATCCGCGACGGCATGGGCCAGAGCCAGTTCACCAACAAGCAGGGCGCGGTCGATACCGTCATCACCAACGCGCTGATCGTCGATCACTGGGGCGTCGTCAAAGCCGATGTCGGCATCAAGGACGGAAATATTTTCGCGATCGGCAAGGCCGGCAATCCCGACATTCAGTCCGGCGTCACCATCGTCATCGGCCCCGGCACCGAGGTGATCGCCGGCGAAGGCAAGATCCTCACTGCCGGCGGCTTCGACACGCATATTCATTTCATCTGCCCGCAGCAGGTTGACGAAGCGCTGATGTCGGGCGTCACCTCGATGCTCGGCGGCGGCACCGGCCCGGCGCATGGCACATTCGCCACCACCTGCACGCCCGGGCCGTGGCATCTCGCGCGCATGATTCAGGCGGCGGACGATTTTCCGGTGAACCTCGGCTTCGCCGGCAAAGGCAATGCCTCGCGACCGGCGGCGCTCGAGGAAATGATCAAGGCCGGCGCGTGCGCGCTCAAGCTCCACGAGGACTGGGGCACGACGCCCGCGGCAATCGACTGCTGTCTATCGGTCGCGGACGACTACGACATTCAGGTGATGATCCACACCGACACGCTCAACGAATCCGGTTTCGTCGAGGACACGATCAAGGCCTTCAAGGGCCGCACCATTCACGCCTTCCACACCGAAGGCGCCGGCGGCGGACATGCGCCCGACATCATTAAAATCGCCGGGCTGAAGAACGTGCTGCCGTCGTCGACCAATCCGACGCGGCCCTATACGCGCAACACCATCGACGAGCATCTCGACATGCTGATGGTGTGCCACCACCTCGATCCATCGATCGCAGAGGATCTTGCCTTCGCCGAAAGCCGCATCCGCAAGGAAACGATCGCGGCGGAAGATATCCTGCACGACATCGGTGCGCTGTCGATGATGTCGTCGGACTCGCAGGCCATGGGCCGGCTCGGCGAAGTCATCATCCGCACCTGGCAGACTGCCGACAAAATGAAGAAACAGCGCGGGCGCCTGAAGGAAGAGAAAGGCGACAACGACAATGTGCGGGTGAAGCGCTACATCGCCAAATACACCATCAATCCGGCGATCGCGCACGGCGTATCGAAAATCATCGGCTCGGTCGAAAAAGGCAAGCTCGCCGATCTCGTCCTGTGGTCGCCCGCGTTTTTCGGCGTGAAGCCCGATTGCATCATCAAGGGCGGCTCGATCGTCGCCGCGCAGATGGGCGATCCGAACGCCTCGATCCCGACGCCGCAGCCGGTGCACTACCGGCCGATGTTTGGCGCTTATGGCCGGGCGCGCACCGCGTCTTCCGTTGTGTTCGCCTCGAAAGCGGCGGTCAAAGCCGGACTCGGCAAAAAGCTCGGCATTCAGAAAGAGCTTGTCGCCGTGCAGAATACGCGCGGCAAGATCTCCAAGAAGAGCATGATCCACAACGACGCCACGCCGCAAATCGAGGTCGATGCGGAGACTTACGAGGTGCGTGCCGACGGTGAATTGCTCACCTGCGCGCCGGCCGAAACGCTGCCGATGGCGCAGCGCTACTTTTTGTTCTAGCCTCCGCGGCCGTTAGCGGCCCGGCTGTCGCGGGGTCGTGGACAGATTTGAGCAGCTGCAATTCAAAACGGGGTAGCGGTGCGATGGGTTACGCGAAGCGCATGGCATTCGGCGCTATGTTATTTGGGATCGTTCTCAATCCAGTTTTTGCAATCGCGGAGGACGAAGATTCGTTTAGATGCAATATCGGCCCCGTCACCAAGACATATGGTCAGGGGCAATGGCTGGTTTACAGCTGCAATGACGACAAAACTCTACTGATCGTCTCTGCGCCGGGCAACCCAGCCGCGCCGTACTATTTCACGTTGCTCCCTACCGATGCCGGCCATCGCCTCTTTGGCGACGGCGCGGGCAAGAAGGAGGCGACTGCTGCCGCTTCCGAGCAACTCAAATCGCTGTCTGAAGAAGATATCGCGAATGTGATCAAAGAGACGAAAGAGGCCAAAGCGCCAAAGCAGCGAGCGCAGCCAGTTGAGCGCCGGAAATTGTCGTAGCTCTGACTAAACTTCGGCCCTGTCGCCTGTGACTCCGTGGAAGATACCACCATTGTTGCGATGACGCGTCTGGATCAGATGCCGCCGCCGACAGCCGTCTAGTTTCGTCAAAGCGGGCGGAAAGCGCGGGAGCGCACAATGCTCGAAGGCGTGATGCTGCTGTGGTTCATATTGGCCGCGCTGGCACTGCTGTTCGTCGCAATCGACATCCGCTCGACGCCCGAATCTCCCGTGCTGAAATGGGGGTTCGTGCTGCTGACCGCCTATACCGGCGTGTTCGGCGCGTTCCTCTATGTTCTCGGCTGTCGCGAGCCCTTGCCCGGACTGCACGAACGCTACACCGCGGCGCGCTGGTGCCAGACACTGGGATCGACTATGCATTGCGTCGCCGGCGACGGCCTCGGCATTCTCGCCGGCGCGGTGATTTCGAGCGTCGTCGGCATTGCCGGCTTGGCCGAGGTGGTCGTCGAATATGTTCTGGGCTTCGGCTTTGGCTGGACGATTTTTCAGGCGCTGTTCATGCGCGACTCGGCCGGCGGTTCTTATCGGGCCGCGCTCGCCAATACATTCGTGCCTGAACTCCTGTCGATGAACTTTCTGATGGCCGCAATGGTGCCGATGGTGATGACGCTCCGGACGGTCATCAAATCGGCGAACGATCCGGCTACGCCGCATTTCTGGTTCGTCATGTCGATGGGGCTCCTTGTCGGCTTTATCATCGCCTATCCGATGAACTGGTGGCTGGTCGCCAATCATCTCAAGCACGGCATGATGACGGTGCGCCCGAACGCTCGGCTGGCCGGGATGGCGGATCACGCCGCGCATACCGGCAGGGAAGGCATGATGGAAGGTAGGATGGAAGGGATCGGCGGCACGGCGCGTGGCGGGGCCGGCATGTCCATGGGTAGCGGCCAACCCACCCGGCCGCCGATACCGGTGACGACGCTATTGTCCTTCCTGGTGCTGGCAGGGGGCGTGGCACTCGGCTTTTTGGTGCGGCTCATGTGAGGGCGAAAAAGCAGCGGACGCGGAGCACCATCGTGCAGGCCGCCGGATACCACAAAGCCTCGTCCTTACAACTTTGCCGATCCGGCTTACCCCTTTTCAAGGAACGCGCATTGTAATGGCCCTCGAAACATGCCGGACCGGCGGCATTCTCTCCAGGGCCGTTGGAGGTCGGACATGCCCGACACAGATCATGCACAAGCTCCGACCGACGCACGTGGCAATCAGCGTCGCTGGTGCGCCGTTGCGGCTGGTATGTGAGCTCAATCGGCCAGCAATTGCGCGAGTGCACGGTTTGGGACGAATCCGAAACCGGTGCGCGTTTGCTGGTCGATGCGTCCGAAACGATCCCCGATATTTTCCACATCTACATGACGCTGGATTTCAGCTCCCGCCGGCGCTGCCGCGTGGTGTGGCGCTCGAAGACGCAGGTCGGCGTTGAATTTCTCCGCTGAAGACCGCGTGTTCGCTAAACGGGCCTGATTTTCTCTCACTCGGCGACTGCCCTCTTGACACCTTCGGATGTCGCTCGGGCCTCCCGGCCTGGCTGCACACCAATTGTCAATTTTGAATCAACAGACCGCCGCCCACGCTTTCGCGCGGCCGGGTTCCCGGGCAAGCTGGACACGCGCGACGCGATGTACGCAGAAGGGGCTATTGGCATGGCTGCCGGCACTGACTTCGTTCTGAACGCTCTCATCCGCGAGGGCCTCGATCACTTGTTCATGGTGCCCGGGGGATTGATCGATCCCTTTCTGCCGGCGCTTGCCCGGCATCCAGACTTGAAGCCGATCGTCGCCACCCATGAGGGCGGAGCCGCCTACATGGCGGACGGCTATGCGCGCGCCAGCGGCCGCTTTGGCGCTGCGCTGGGCATCGGTGGACCGGGGTTGTGCAATATGACCACGGCGGTAGCAGCGGCAAAGACGGATTCGTCTCCGGTTCTCATCCTTAGCGGCGAGATCCCGCTCGACATGGAGGGTCTGGGCGAATTCCAGGACGCCAGCCAGGCGACGCTTGACGACACGGCGGTGATGAAGCCACTGACCCGGCTCTCGACGACCGTCGCGAGCGCACGCAATCTCAATCACTGGCTGCGCCACGGCCTCACCGCCATGCTGGCGCAACCGAGGGGGCCGGTGCATCTGTCCCTGACCCACGATACGCTCATGGCGGACTGCGCGGCGGAGTATGTTCCGGTCTCCGATTTCTTCACCCGCGTCGAGCCGCTGAGCCAACAGGCAGCCGTGCATGCCTTGGACGTGCTCGCAGGCACAAAGCGCATCGCGATCCTGGCCGGCGCCGGCGTCGAGCACGATTCAGCCGCCGGCGAATTGAGGGCCGCCGCCGAGCGCTGGTCGATCCCGGTCGCGACGACCTTGCGCGCGAAGGGCGTTTTTCCGGAAGACCACGAACTCTCGCTCGGCGTGTTCGGCTATGCCGGCACCCGGCATGCGACCGCGGCGCTGCTCGATCCGGAGCTTGAGTTCTTGCTCATCCTCGGCTCGGGGCTCAACGAGCGCGACACCATGCATTGGACGCTGCGCCAGAGATCGAAGTCGCGGAGGATTCACGTCAATACCGACATGTGGGAGATCACATCGCACGGCAAGCCAGACCATGCGGTGTCCGGAAGTTGCCGCGCCTTTCTGGAGCTTCTCGCCAACGCGGCCGGCGCGCCGGCGACGGCGCTTTCGGAAGGCGTGGCCGAGCGGCAATCTTTCGTCGCCAAGGTGAAAGCCGGACCGCGATTCTATGACATCGAGAATTGCCAGCGGCCGACCAAGCCGATCCATCCCGCTGCCGCAATCGCGGCACTCCGCGCGGTCTTCCCGCGCGACGGCATCGTGCTCGTCGATTCCGGCGCGCATCGCGCCTTCGCCGGCCATTATTGGACCGCCTACGAGCCGCGCACCTATATCTCGGCCACCAATCTCGGACCGATGGGCTGGGCCATTCCCGCCGCCGTCGGCGTGCAGTGCGCACAGCCCAAGCGGCGCGTCGCCGTGATCACCGGCGACGGCTGCATGCACATGCACGGCATGGAGGTGCAGACCGCCGCCCGCTACGGCCTGCCGATCATCTATGTCGTGCTCAACAACCAGGCGCTCGGCAATGTCTGGCTGCGCGCGCATCAACAAGGCGCCCTGCCGGCGGAATTGACCACCATCCCCGATCACGATTGGGCCGGCTTCGCGCGCTCGCTCGGCGCCAAGGGCATGACGGTCGACGATCCCGCCGCGCTTGCCGCGGCCTTCGCGCAAGCGCTCGCGACGGACGCGACCGTGCTGATCGACGTCAAGGCCGACAAGGATTGCCCGACGCCCGTCTACGACTTCACCGCCGGCGCGCGCGCCTGGTCCTATCACGAATAGGAGAGCGGCAATGACCGTGCTCGAGATGGATCCGGCCAAATTCCCCGCGCGCGCCAAGGCGCTCTACGACCGTATCGCCGCGCGGCGTCGTGCCAAGGGCGAAGGCTTCGGCGGGCCGTATCTTGCGCTGCTCAACCATCCGGCGCTGGCCGAACGGGTCGAGGCGCTCGGCTTTTATCTGAAATTCGAAGGCGTTCTGCCGCGGGTCCACTATCAGTTCATCGTGCTCAGTGTTGCGCGCGCGACCGGCGCCGCTTTCGAATGGCAAGACCATGTGAAGCATGCGCTGGCCGCCGGCCTGCCGCAGAACATCGTCGATGGCATTGCCGACGCCGACGCCGCGAGTCTGCCGCATCCCTACGGACTGCTGCGCGAAATCCTGTCGAAGACGCTCGCCTGGCAGTTGATTCCCGACGCGTTGCAGGCCCAAGCCACCGCCGAATGGGGCAAGGACGGCCTGGTCGAGATCGTGGTGGTTTCCGGCTTCTACCAGATGTTCGCGGCGATCAATCAGGGTTTCGATATTGCATCGCTGAAGTGAGCGGCGGAGGGTGCCGTGCAGCCGAGAACCTGAGCGCTTATTGCTTTGCCCGAGCGTGTCGCGTTCAATATTTCTTTTCCGGCAGAAATTCCGAATCCATGCTTATAATGAGAAATATTGGTGGTGACGGGGCCCCTGATGCTGAGCAAATCGACGGTTGCAAATAGCGCGATTGGCGCAAACAGATTGACCGCCGCGGGCATCGTGCTTTGCGCGGCGCTGATCTGGTGTTCCGGCGCGGGCGCGCAGTCCGGCATCGATCTGAACGAAGCCGGCCGTGCCGCGATCTGGCGGAGCCTCGGCAAAAACGCGACCGATACGCAGGTGGCGGCCGGTTTGC
>DATMQV010000121.1:0-8499 GCA_035566615.1 Xanthobacteraceae bacterium | reverse complement strand
TTGGTCGCGCCGGTCGCGATGCCGGCGATCGTCATGCCTTCGATCAGCACGAACGGATCGCCTTCCATGATCATACGGTCGGCGAAGGTGCCGCTGTCGCCCTCGTCGGCATTACAGACGATGTACTTCTGCGGGCCCGGCGTCTGCACCACGGTGCGCCACTTGATGCCGGTCGGGAAGCCGGCGCCGCCGCGGCCGCGCAGGCCCGATTGCACGACTTCCTCGACGATGGCGTCCGGGCCAAGCGACAGCGCCTTGGCCAATCCGTTGCCGCCGCCATGGGCGTGGTAATCTTGGAGCGAGCGCGGATCGACGATACCGCAGCGCACGAATGTCAGTCGCGTCTGGCGTTTGAGCCAGGGGATGTCCTCGGTCGGCCCGAGCCGCAGCGTGTGCGCGCCGTCGGCGAGAAGGGCGGTCAACAGCCCCTCCGCATCGGCCGGCGTCACCGGCCCATACGCGACCCGGCCGGCCGGGGTCTCGGCCTCGACCATCGGTTCGAGCCAGTAGAGACCGCGCGAACCGGTGCGGACAATGTCGACGGCGACATTCCGCCGGGCGGCCGCAGCCTTGATACCGGCCGCCACCTCGTCGGCGCCGACCGCGAGCGCCGCGGCATCGAGCGGAATGTAAAGCCGCACGGTCATTGCTGCGCCTCCGCAAGGAGCGCGTCCAGCCGGGCTTGGTCGAGCCGGCCGATCAGCCGGCCATTCAGCATAGCCGAGGGGGCCACCGCACAGAGGCCGAGGCAATAGACCGGCTCCAGCGTCACGCTACCGTCCGGGGCGGTCGTGCCCATCTCGACGCCGAGCCGCGCCGCGGCATGCGCGGCAAGCGGATCGCCGCCGGCCGCTTGGCAGGCTTCCGCGCGGCACAGCTTGAGCACATGGCGGCCGGCCGGCGCGCGGCGGAAGTCATGATAAAAGGTAACGACCCCATGCACCTCGGCGCGGGTGATATTCAGGGCCTCGGCAATCAGAGGTTCGGCCGCTTCATCGATGTAGCCGAACTCCTCCTGCAAGGCGTGCAGAATCGGCAGCAGCGGGCCTTCGCGATCCAGGCATTCCCGAATGCGCTCCAGCGCGACCTCTTTATTCCAAGGAACCTGACCAGCTTTCATAGACATCGGGGGTAATCTTCGTCATCCGCAACGTGCCTAGGACCATGCCTTAAAGTATGTATTTTACAGTAATTACAAAAGGCTGCCGCACCAAATTGAATTTCGTCGCAGGCAAGTTTCGCAGTGCGGGATGCGCCCCGCAAACTTGGCTTTAACTCTGTTGATTATGGGCCTTCGCCCATTGAAGAACGCGCAACGGTCGTCATTGGATCCGCGGCCCTGTGGCTTACGGAAGGCGTTGCAAGCGCAAGCCTACATTCAGCAATTGCCGCGCTTGACAGTTTTGCCGCCGCACGGGAACAATTGGCTGCCGGGTTGCCCATGTCAGGCGTGCCAATGTCGGGTGCGTGTCAGTGCTGGTGGGCGACGGGACAAGCTCTATGGCGACGGCTATTCGCGACGTGACTGGCAGCGAACTGCGCCTGTTCGGCGACATCGTCGCGCGGCTGGAACGGCTCGGTTCCGAATCGGATGCACGTGCCGTCATCTTCATGGACGTGATGCGCCTGTTGCGCAGCGACTTCGGCGCCTCCTATGTGTGGAACCCGCGGAAAGGCCGCTTCGACGAAGCGGTGAGCTTCAACATGGAGCGGAGCAATCTCCGCCGCTACGAAGATTGGTATCAGTTCCGCGATCCGATGACGTTCGAGCTGCGCACGCGCCGGCGCGCCACGCTGGTCGATGACGTAATCCCGCGCGAGGTGCTCATGCGCACCGAGTTCTACAACGACTTTTTGGCGCGCGACGGCCTGCACCACGGCGTCAACATGTTCATCTTCGACGGCGATCGCGATCTCGGCGACTTTCGCATCTGGCGGGCGCAGGGCCGTCCGGATTTTTGCGACCGCGATCTCGATCTGCTCGACGCGCTCGAGCCGTATTTGCGCCGCGCGCTGTTGCGGTGCGGCGGATGCGCGGGGCTGACGCCGCGCGAATCCGACGTCGCCGCGCTGGTAGCGCGCGGCTGCACCGACCGCGATATCGCCCGCATCCTCGGCATCGGCTTCGGCACGGTGCGAACGCACATTACCAACGCCATGAGCAAGACCGGCTGCTCCAACCGCGCCGAGCTCGCGGCCGCCGTCGCGCGGCGCTCGTAAGCGCACGCAAACCCTCCCCACAAGGGGAGGGGAGTAGTGAACTATTGCGCCGAGTTTGTTAGCTCACCTAGGCTCCGGCTCCTCGACCGGCCACTGCACATTCCCACTGTGGGTCACGGCGCCGAGATGTGCCGAGCCAACTTGCGCCGCGTATTTCTCCAGCGCGCCGGCAAGCGGCACGTCGCGCCGGAGCGGCTTCCAGGCGGCGCGCCGGCGCTCGAGCTCGGCTGCATCGACCAAACAATCGAGCCGGCGGGCAACCGTATCGATGCGTACACGATCGCCGTCGCGCAGAAGCGCGATCGGCCCGCCCGCGGCGGCCTCGGGCGAGACATAACCGACGCACATCCCGCGCGTAGCGCCGGAGAAACGGCCGTCGGTGATCAGCGCAACCCGCTCGCCCATGTCCTGACCGTAGATCACGGCAGTCGGTCCGAGCATCTCGCGCATGCCGGGCCCGCCCTTGGGGCCTTCGTTGCGGATGACCAGCACGTCGCCTGCCGCATAGGCGCGAGCGCGGATCACCGCCATGCAGGCCTCCTCGCTCTCAAACACGCGCGCGGGTCCCTCGTGCGCGAGCGGGCGCAGCCCGGCGATCTTGATCAGCGCACCGTCCGGCGCCAGATTGCCTTTGAGCACAACGACGCCGCCGGTCGGCGAGATCGGATCGGCCGGCGAGCGAATCACTGCGCCATCGGGGAGGGGAGCGTGCGCGCAAGCTTGCGCCAGTGTTTCCCCGCCGGCCGCGAGCGTCGCGCCGTCGAGATGGCCGCTTGCGATCAGCGCCTTGGCGATCATCGGCACGCCGCCGGCCGCATGCACGTCCTGCGCATGATAGTCGCCGCCGGGCCGCAGATTGCCGATCAACGGCGTGCGCTCGAACACTGCTGCCACATCCTCGAGCGTGAAACGAATGCCGGCTTCATGCGCGATGGCCGGAATGTGTAAGGCTGCATTGGTCGAGCCGCCGGTCGCCGCGACGATCGCGCAGGCGTTTTCCAGGCTTGCGCGCGTAACGAGATCGCGCGGCAGCGGGCCGCCGTCTTTCAAAAGCCGCATCACCAGTCGCCCGGCGCCGCGCGCCAGCGCGGCGCGCTCCTCGAAAACGGCCGGGATCATCGACGAGCCGAGCGGCGCAAGCCCGAGCATCTCCGAGACCATGCCCATGGTGTTGGCGGTGAATTGTCCCGGGCAGGCGCCAAAGGTTGGCACCGCCGCGCGTTCCAGCGCGTCGAGCTCTGCGGCCGCCATCGCGCCGGTCATCACTGCGCCGGCGGCTTCGTAGGTGGTGAGCACCGACACCGGCTTGCCGTGCAGGCTGCCGGTGAGCGTCGCGCCGCCGAAGATGAAGACCGACGGCGCGTTGCAGCGGACCATCGCCATCATGATGCCCGGTAGGTTCTTGTCGCAGCCGCCGAAGCCGATCAGGCCGTCATAGGCATGGCCGCGCATCACGAGCTCGATCGAATCCGCGATCACCTCGCGCGACAACAGCGAGCATTTCATGCCCTGATGATTCATGCTGATACCGTCGGAGACCGAAATGGTCGTGAATGCACGCGGCGTGCCGCCCGCGCTCAGCACGCCTTCCTGCGCATGCGCCGCCTGCGCGGCGAGCGTGCCGTTGCATGGCGTGGTGTCGCCGGCGGTGGTCACGATGCCGATGAAGGGTCGCGCGATGGCCGCATCGTCGAGCCCCATGCCGCGCATGAAAGCGCGGTGCGGGGCGCGGTCGATGCCGTCGGTGGTGATCCGCGAACGAAGGGGGAGGGTGGCCACGTTTTGTCTCATGCCCGTTCAAGATGGAGAGCGCGGGTAAACTAGCAGAGTTCGCGTTTCCCGCGTTGTTGCGGGCTCGTCGCAGGTAGTCCACATTTATGCCGATGCCGCAGCCCTGCGGGCGCCCATACAGTCCGCCGGCTGCGACGGCAGGCAACAAGCCCCAGCGGCGCAGCGATCAGCGGTTGAGGACGCGGCCATGGCGAAGCTTCATGATCTTGGCGTGGCCGAGGCGGCCAAGGCGATCCGCACCGGCGAGATCAAGGCCGAGGCGCTGGCGGATGCGCTGCTGGCCCGCGCCGCGGCTCATAAGAGCCTAAACGCGTTCATCGCGCTCGAGCCGGACAAGGTTCGCGCGGCTGCGCGCGAAGCGGATCGCAAGAGGGCGTCGGGCGCCTCGGTCGGTCCGCTGCACGGCGTGCCGCTGGCGCTGAAAGACAATCTCGACACCATCGAATACCCGACCACCGGCGGTACGCCCGGTCTTGCCGGCAACAGGCCCAAGCGCAATGCAGTGATCGTCCAGGCGTTGCTCGACGCCGGCGCCATCGCGCTCGGCAAATGCAATCTGCACGAGCTCGCCTACGGCATCACCAACAACAACGCCGCTTTCGGCCCGGCGCGCAATCCTTACGCGCCCGATCGCATTCCCGGGGCGTCGAGCGGCGGTACCGGCGTAGCGGTCGCCGCGCGGCTTGCGCCGGGCGGCATCGGGTCGGACACCGGCGGATCGGTGCGCATCCCGGCGGCCCTCTGCGGCCTTGCCGGTCTTCGCCCAACCACCGGCCGCTGGTCACAAGCCGGCATCGTGCCGATCTCGCATACCCGCGATACCGCGGGTCCGATGACCCGCAGCGTCGCCGACTGTGCGCTGATCGACGGCGTCGTGACCGGCGGGCCGTTGGAGGTTGGTCAGGTTTCACTAAAAGGTCAGCGCATCGGCATACCGCGCCGGCATTTCTGGGAAAATCTCGATCCCGAGCTCGGCCAGATTTGCGAGGGCACGTTGAAGCGCTTCACCGATGCGGGCGTCGCGCTGGTCGATGTGGACATGAGCGAGGAGGCTGCGCTCGACGGCGAAGCGGGCTTCCCGATCGCGCTCTACGAAACGGTCACAGACCTCAACCAGTATCTGAAAGAGCATGGGGCGGGCTTTGATTATGCGGGCCTTGTCGCCAAATGTGCGAGTCCCGACGTCAAGGGCATCCTGCAAAGTCTGATGGGCGCCGGCGCCATTCCGGAGGATGCCTATCGGAAGGCGCTCCAGCAACGCGCCGTGCTGCAAGAGACCTATCGGCGTCATTTCCGCGAATACGACGTCGCCGCCATCATCTTTCCGACCACGCCGGCGCCCGCGGTCAAGATCCGCGAAGACGAGACCTTCATGCTCAACGGCGTGGCGGTGCCGACTTTCCCCACCTTCATCCGCAATACCGGGCCCGGCAGCGTCGGCGGCATTCCGGGCATCAGCTTGCCGGTGGAAATGACCAAATCTGGCTTGCCCGTCGGCATGGAATTGTCGGGCCCGCCGGCGAGCGATCACCAGATGCTCGCCATCGCAGCTGCGCTCGAATCTTTGTTGCCCAAACTGCCGGCGCCGCCGGGGCGCAGCTAACCGCTTAGTCAGTGACTACGAACGAGGGAGACGTTCACATGAGCATTCGGAAGCAGGGACTCTCGCGGCGAACGCTTCTCGGCGGCGCCGCGGCCGGCGCGGCATTTACCGCGCTGCCGGGACTGATCCGCCCGGCGGCCGCCGCGGAAGAATTCAAGATCGGGCTGTTCGCCGCGTTGAGCGGCCCGGCGTCGCTGTTCGGCCCGACGCAAAAAGCCTCGGCCGAGCTTGCCGCCGAGGAGATCAACAAGGCCGGCGGCATTCTCGGGCGTCAGATCAAGCTCATCCCGACCGACGCCGGCGGTCCGCCCGCGGAGTCGACTAAATCGGCCATCCGGCTCATGCTCGAGGAGAAGGTCGATATGTTCGTCGGCTCGCACGACAGCGCCACCCGCGAGGCGCTGGTCGCGACCATCAAGGGCAAGGTGCCCTACATCTACACGCCGACCTACGAAGGCGGCGAGTGCGCCTTCAATACCTACGTGCTGGCCGATACGCCGGAACAGCAGATCCGGCCGTCGGTCGCCTACATGATGAAAGACCGCGGCGCCAAGTCGGTTTATCTGATCGGCGATGATTACGTCTGGCCGCGCAAGTGCAATGAGCATGCCAGGAAATACATCGCGGAGAATGGCGGTAAAGTGGTCGCCGAGGAATATGTGCCGTTCGGCGCGCCCAACAAGTTCGAAGAGATCGTCACGCGCATCAAGTCGGCGAAACCCGACATGGTGCTGATCACGCTGGTCGGCGCCGACAATGTCAACTTCAACCGCACCTTCGCGGGCTTCGGCTTGGATAAGGACATCGGCCGGCTCTCGCTGCTCTTGGAGGAGAACACGCTCCACGGCATCGGCGCCGACGCCAGCAGCAATCTCTTCTCCTGCTTGTCTTACTTTGAGAACGCGCCGGGCGAGGCGAACAAGAAGTTCAAGGCGGCCTATTTCGCCAAGTTCGGCGACAAGGCGCCGCAACTCGGCTTGATCGGCGCGGACTGCTACGGCGGCATCTATTGCGCGCACGCCCTGGCCACCAAGGCCGGCGGCACCGATGCCAAAAAATGCATGGCGGCGTCCGAGGGGCTGACCTTCCCGACCGCGCCCGGACAGGTCACGATGCGCGGACGCCATGTCGACAAGACGATGTATCTTGCGACCTGCAAGGGCGCCGAGTTCGACATCATCAAGACCTTCGAAGACGTGAAAAGCGGCGACGAGTGCAAGACCTAATTTAGGCTTTGGGTGCCGCTTCTGGACTGAGGAGACGTCGTAATGGATCCGCTGATCGTCACTCTGCGGACAGTGCATTTCGTTGCCGTTCTTTTCCACAGGTAGAAAGATTGTGTTTGCAAAGGGCTTTGTGGAGATTGTAACGCTTCGAAATGAAGCGGAACTTTCGCCGCATTAGCCCGGGGTGCGTTGCCCCGGTGTTACCCCGGGGAGCACCTGATGCCAACGAGGAAGATCACCGACCTTTTTGCCGAGCGGGTGAAACCGCCGGCGCAGGGGCGGGCTGAATACTTCGACGCAACATTCGGCGGGCTCTCACTTCGAGTCACGGAGCATGGCCACAAGTCTTGGTCGCTCTGCTACCGGATGGGAGGCAGACTGCGGCGGCTTACCATCGGGCGCTTTCCCGCCATCAAACCGGCCCAGGCGCGCCGGGAGGCGGGCGCCGCGCTGGAGCGCGTGCGCCTAGGCATCGATCCGGCCGAAGAGAAGCGGGAACGGCGGCTGTCGACAGACGCCGACACGTTTGCGACGGCGCTGCAAGATTATCTAATCTACGCGCAGCGGAACTGGGCGGCGCGCACGTTCAAGGAAACCAAGCGCACGCTCGAGCGCATGCCGTTGCGGGCGTGGCACAGCCGTCCGATCAGTAGTATTACCCGCGGCGACATCATCAAACTGGTTGATAGCGTACTAGCCGGCGGCGCCGAGATCGGTGCCAACCGGACGCTCGCGTATCTTCGCGCGATGTTCAATTGGGCAGTCAAGCGAGGTCGGCTCGCCGCGTCTCCCGCTTCAGGACTGGAGGCGCCAACCAAGGAACGGCCGCGCGACCGCGTGCTCAGCGACGATGAACTGCGGTGGCTATGGCACGCGTGCGCAGAAATCGATTGGCCGTTTGGCCCCCTAGTCAAGCTGCTGTTGCTCACCGCACAACGCCGCGACGAAGTGGCGAGCCTGGAATGGGCCGAGCTTGATTTCGACAAGCGCACATGGACGCTGCCGCGCGAGAAGGCGAAGAACGACCGCGCGCACGAAATCCAGCTATCGGACGCGGCTATTGAGGTACTGAAGTCCGCAGTGCCCACTGACGCATTCGTCTTCACGAGCATCGGCTCGAAGCCAGTATCGGGTTTCTCGCGCGTCAAACGGCGTCTTGACGCCGCGATGCTCGCCGCGAAGAGTGACGAGCTCGGCGCCAAGTGCGAGCCGATCCCGCCATGGGTCTTGCACGATCTGCGCCGCACCGCGGTCACCGGCATGGCGCGACTGAATTTCCCGCCGCACGTCGTCGACAAGGTACTCAACCACACATGCGGCACGATCCGCGGGGTGGCCGCCGTCTACAATCGCTTTGAGTATCTCGAGGAACGGCGAGCTGCGCTCGATGCGTGGGGGCGATACATCGAGAATCTAGTCGCGCCGGCGCCGACGAATGTCGTTGCACTCCGCGGGTGAGGACAATGGCGCGGAAGAAGGCCGCGCGACCACGTGCGGCGAGGAAAAAGCGGGAATGGGTTGAGTTACCGCCATCGGAATGGCACCGCGTGCTACCGCCCAAATTCCGCGCGCTCAAGCCTGACGACGAGGCTCTAGTCCTAGTGCGGTGGGCTGATCCGGTGGACCCGAATTCTGAGCTCGTGAATGCAGCGATCGATA
>DATMQV010000120.1:0-2584 GCA_035566615.1 Xanthobacteraceae bacterium | reverse complement strand
GTCGCGCCACTCTTGCGAATCCCCGTTGGCGTGGTCGTCGAGCGGCGCAAAGCTACCTCGCCATGGGCTGACGTCATCTGGCGACCGGTCGCCGTGCTCGGCGGCCTGCCCGATGCGGCCCCCTGGACGCCGCTTGCCATCGACAGGGAAGCGGCGACCTTCTACGCCGGCGCGGCCGAGATCGAGCTCTATCGCTCGGAGGCGGGTAATTACCGCAGAAATCTCGCATCGGCAGCGCCAGCTATCTGGGTGGCGCTGCAGGAGACCGGGGGCGACCCGCCCTACGCAGTCGCAGCCGTCACCGCGGACCCGGACGAGGGCGAAGCCTTGACGGGGCCAGGTCAAGGGATCATCGAAGCCGTGGCGATGCCTGGGCCGTTGCGCCACGCCATTGCCGCGTTCGTCGCCGAGCACCATGTCGAGCAAGTCTTTGAGAAGCGCGAGCGCGATCACGCCGATCCGGAAGCGCTGGCGCGGCGCGGTCCGCGGTTCAGAAACGACGATGAGCGGTGACGAAAGCTTTCTCGCGCGATGGGCTCGCCGCAAGCGCGGCCCGGCTCCAACGGCGCGTGGCCAGCCGAAGCCGGAGAACACGCCGGACGGTGCTGCCTCGGAAGCCGCTGCGGCCTCTGTCGCGCCGGAGGTAACTCTATCGCTCTTTGATCCCACGAGTTTGCCGCCGATCGAGGCGATTGGCGCCGGATCCGACATCCGGCCTTTCCTGGCTGCCGGCGTGCCCGCGGATTTGACACGTGCGGCGCTTCGCCGTGCTTGGTCGGCCGATCCCGCGATCCGCGACTTCATCGGCCTGTCCGAGAATTCGTGGGACTTCAATGCGCCCGGCGGTGTACCTGGATTCGGCTCGCTGACAGCTGAAGACGCTCGCCGGCTTCCGGCACGGGTGACGGGAGAGAAGGAGGCCTCAGATACTGCACCCCCTGCTGCCGAGCGATTATCGGAGGACCAAACCTCGGCGCCGGCTAGCGGACCCGACCTGCGCACGCCCGGTTCTGTCCCCGATCAAACAAAGCTCGGCGACAATACCGATGCCGACCATCCCAATCCGATGCCAAGCGCCGAGACCAGCAATATTGCAGTGCGGCATGAAATGGACGAGCGTGAAGCCCGCCCACCCTTGCCACGCCGTCGTCATGGCGGCGCGCTCCCCGACTGACTTTCATAGCTTGAGGCTATTGACCAAACATAGCTTGAGGCTATTGACCAAAAAATTAATGCGGGACTAGTCTGTCCTCGAGCAGGGCAGAACCTTAACTTCGGGCTTTTCATGAGCGACCCGGGGCTCGACGAGGCGATCCGCGCCGTCGGTGGTATTACCGAACTGGCACGCAGGATCGGCATATCCCAACCATCCGTCTCCAACTGGTCACGGGTCCCTGCGGGGCGTGTGCTGTCGGTGGAAGCCGCGACGGGGGTTGCGCGTGCGATCTTGCGACCAGATCTTTACGAGGAGCGTCCCGGCCTGCCCGACGAGGTCGATACCGCGCGCGCCCGGGAGTACGCACTGCTCGCCGTGCTGTTGGCACGTGCCCCGGATGCAGGGTTTCTCACGCGGATTGCCAAGCTTCGCGGCGATGCCACGCCGCTCGGCGTTGCGCATAGCGCGCTCACGGAAGCCGCGAAGGGGGCGAGCGCCGAAAAGATCGCGCGCGAGTTTTTCGATCTTTTTATCGGCGTCGGGCGTGGCGAGCTCTTGGCCTACGGTTCGTATTATCTGACCGGCTTTCTCAATGAGCGTCCACTAGCGCGCTTGCGCGGAGATCTGCACGCGCTCGGCATCGAACGCGTCGAGGGGCAGTCCGAATCTGAAGACCACGCTGCGATTCTCTGCGAGATCATGGCCGGTCTAATCGACGGGCAGTTCCCTGCGACAGTTGAGGGGCAACGGCAGATTTTCGAGAAGCATCTCGCTCCGTGGATCGGACGCTTCTTCGCCGACATGATGGTCGCTGACGCTGCCGATTTCTACCGCCATGTCGGCGCTATCGGGCATCTCTTCATCGAGATCGAAACACAAGCATTCGCGTTAACCGGGTAAGCGGGCGGAGCAGGGACGGGAGGGCGCGGCTGTGAAAGCGCAAGGCAAGCTGAACTTGGGGCGTCGTCAATTCTTTCGTGTGCTGGGCGCCGGTACGGCAGCCGGCACGGTCGGACCGCTCGCGGCCGTCGCGACGGAGACCGTGGAAACTGCCAAAAAGCGCAGGGCACGATACCAGGCTAACTCGCCGGAGGTTCAAACCTTTTACCGCGTCAACCGCTATCCGGCGAAGTGAGGGAGGCCGTCGTGCTGATCAAGAGGACACAACGCGAAGGTCGCCGTGGCACGCTTGTTGCCGGACTCCCGGTCCAAGCAAGTGGCGGTCTTGATCGCCGCAGCTTTCTGCACCGTTCGGGCCTCACCGCCGGCAGCCTTGCCGCGCTCGGTGCTTTGTCGATCGGTGCCGTGCGCAAGGCCGAGGCCGGCCCGCCGCCGGCTCCCGGCGCGACGGTAACGACCCGCAAGAATGTCTGCACGCATTGCTCGGTCGGCTGCACGGTGATCGCCGAAGTGGCGAACGGCGTCTGG
>DATMQV010000119.1:0-2364 GCA_035566615.1 Xanthobacteraceae bacterium | reverse complement strand
CGGCGGCACTTCCGTGTGGGTGAATGTAATCAGGTTGTCCGCGAGCCGATAGTTCGCCACCGCCAGAACGCCGTCGTCGTCCATTTCAAACCGGGATAGCTCGGGATTGTCGTGCAGGGTCGCCGGCATGCTGGTCTCCGCATTGCAAGATTGATGTAGGTGGTCTCCTGCGCGAGGATAAGATGGGGTTCGATGAAGATCGCTACCTTCAACATCAACAACATCAACAAGCGGCTAGCTAACCTGCTCGCCTGGCTGCGGTCGGCAAAGCCCGACGTGGTCTGCCTGCAGGAACTCAAGGCAACGGACCGCGAATTCCCGCACGTTGCGCTGGCCAACGCGGGCTATGGCGCGGTCTGGCGCGGGCAGAGATCGTGGAACGGCGTCGCCATTTTGGCCCGCCGCAGCGAGCCGATCGTCACACGCACGGAACTGCCCGGCGATGCGGGCGACGACCAGGCCCGCTATATCGAGGCGGCGGTCAATGGCGTCTTGATCACCTCGCTATACGCACCGAACGGCAACCCGCAACCCGGACCGAAATTCACCTATAAGCTCGCCTGGATGGACCGGGTGATCGCGCATGCGGCGGATCTGTTTGCCGCCGACGTGCCGGTCGTGCTCGCCGGCGATTTCAATGTCGTGCCGACGGATCGCGATATCTATCAGACCAAGTCGTACGACAAGGATGCCCTCCTTCAGCCCGAGAGCCGCGCGCGCTATGGGCGCCTGCTCCATCAAGGCTGGCGCGACGCCGTCCGCACGTTGCATCCTGATGAGCCAACGTACAGTTACTGGAGCTACCTGCGCAACCGCTGGCCGCGCGACGCCGGCTTGCGCATCGATCATCTCCTGCTGAGCAAACAAGCCGCCAAGCGCCTCGTCGCCGCCGGCGTCGACCGCGACATTCGCGGCGAGGACAATGCCAGCGATCATGCGCCCGTCTGGATCGAGCTGCGGGACGATATCGAACGGCGGGACGAGGTGCGCTCGTCGTCGCGAAAGCGGGGACCCAAGCTGGATTCCCGCGTGCGCGGGAATGAGCGGAAAAAGACAACGGCTACGGCGACGCCGGTACAACGCACGCGCGCCATTCCAGCGCCGATAACATCGAGAAAACCTGACGCCCGCCGTCCGCTTCTCGTCATCGATGGCGACTCGTTTGCGCACCGCGCCTACCACGCGCTTCCAAAAAGCATCCGGCGCAAGGGGGACAAGCCCGCCGGCGCCATTCTCGGCTTCGCCAATCTCTTGCTGCGGCTTTATCGCGAGGAGCAGCCGCGCGCGGTGCTGGTCGGGTGGGATACCTACGAGGAGCCGACCTATCGCCACGAAGCTTTCGCCGCTTATCAGAGCGGGCGCGAGTTCGACGGCGACGTGATCGAGCAGCTTGCGGTCATTCCGGATTTCGTGACAGCCTGCGGCTTCGCCAACGCCAGGCGAGCGGGCTACGAGGCCGACGATTTTCTTGCTGCCGCAGCGGCGGCCGAGGAGCGGCGAGGGGGCCGCGTGCTGGTGGCAAGCGGCGACCGCGACACGTTTCAGCTCGCCTCCGACAAGACCACAATCCTCTATCCGATCCGCGGCGGCGGCGTGGAGCGCATCGGTCCGGCTGAAGTGCGCGCACGCTACGGCGTCGAGCCGAAACAGGTGCCCGACTTCATCGCGCTGCGCGGCGATACATCCGACAAATTGCCGGGCGCGCCCAGCGTCGGCGCCGGCGGTGCGGCGGCGCTTTTGCAAAAATACGGAAGCCTCGCGGCAATCCTCAAAGCCGGCCGCTTTCCGAAGCTTGCCGAGGAGCTTCGGCTCTATCGTGCGATAGCCACCATGAATCGCAAGGCGCCGGTACCGCGCCTTCCCGATCAGGCACCGACCTGGGCGAAAGCCGCGGCGCTTGCGCGCTCCTGGCAACTCAATCAATTGGCCGAACGGCTCGACGAACTTGCCAATGCGCAGGCGCGCAACGCGTGAATTGCGCAACGCAATCGCGGCCATTTTGTTCCCTGTGTCATTGCAGGAACACCGCGGGCTTCGGTGCATTGAGCTGGGTACGTAATCCGACAGAGGAGTAATGCGATGCGTAAACTTATCCTCGCGGCTGTCGCTGCGGCGATTGCCGGCGCGCCGCTTGCCACCGTGGCGAAAGCCGAGGGCACGACTATGACCAACAAGAGCGACGCAATGGGCGAACACAAGACCATGAAGAAGTACCAAAACCGGTACGTCGCCCCGCGCGAAGGCAAGAAGATGATGATGCACCACGATCAAAACAACTAAAACTCTCGGGTACTCGCGCGCCTGGCCGGTCGTTTGGCCGGCGCCCAGGGGAAGGCTTGGGCTCCTCCGTCGTCAAGCCTTCCC
>DATMQV010000118.1:0-16900 GCA_035566615.1 Xanthobacteraceae bacterium | reverse complement strand
GATCGCCTGATGGACAACGACCGCTTCGATCCGGTGCTGATCGTGTGCAAGGCTGCGAACCTGAGCTGGCCGGCGGTGAAAGCGGTGATCATGCTGCGCTCGGTCGCGAACGGAATGTCGGCGTTCGGACTTGATGCCGCCTTCACCAATTATGGGCGGCTTTCGGCGTCCACCGCGCAACGCGTCGTGCGCTTCTGGCAGGTGCGGCAGGCCAACGGCGCCTGAAGCAGCGATCACACCCGGCGGAAAATCAGGAAGCAGGGCGGGCGCTGCTCGCGCGCGGCTTTGGCGTGATAGCGCGTGCCGGCGAAATCCGGCCAGCCTTTGCGCCAGTCGTCGGCGCGCTCTGCGGTCCAGGCGAAATCCGGTGACTGGACGAAATGCCGCAGCGTCCACGCCGCATAGTCGGCGATATCGGTCACGAAGCGAACATCGCCGCCGCGCCGCAAGATGCGGGCGAATTGCTCCACAGTCGCGTGCTGAACGAAACGCCGCTTCCAATGGCGCCGCTTCGGCCATGGATCGGGATGGATCAAATCGATCCGCGCCAGCGACGCGTCCGGCAGCCAGGCGAGCAGCGCAATGGCGTCATCGAAATGCAGGCGGATATTGCGTAGCCCCGCCGTCTCGATGGCGGCGAGCGCCTTGGCCATGCCATTGACGAAGGGCTCGACGCCGATAATTCCGGTGCGCGGCCGCGCGATCGCCTGAGCGATCATGTTTTCGCCGCCGCCGAAGCCGATCTCGAGCTGAATTTCATCGACCGTCATCGGGAACAGCGTCGCGAGATCCGCGGGCGGAGGATGTCCGATATCGACCACAAGCCGCGGCAATACCGTCTCGATGAGTTCGGCTTGCCGCGCGCGCAGCCTGTGACCCTTGCGCCGGCCGAAAAAGGCGCGTGCGTGATGCGGTTCGCAATCCATCGTTATTGCGGAGCTAGATCTTTGCGGAAAACCGGCCTCCATTTTTCCGGATCATGCTCTCATACGGCCAGAACAAATAAAGTTCGACGTCTTGAGCGGAGATTAGCTTTAGCGCGGGTGCTCGGGCGAGGAATTTTGCATTGCCCGCCGCTTCGCCAAATGATGGCCGACCACGCAGCCGGCCGCTGCGCCCAATACCCCATGATGACTGGAATAATGCCCGGCAATGCCGCCGATCAACGCGCCCTTGATGCAGCCCTTGGCGTCGGCCGGCATCGCTGTCACCGCAAGTCCGAGCGTCAACGCGCATCCAAAGAACGTTGCTTTGAACTTGGCTTTCATGTTCGTTCGCTCCGGCGACCGGTCCGTTTCGCTCGCGATGTGGGTGCGCTCGGCAGCAAAACAAGAGGCGGCGGATCGTTGCGATCCACCGCCTCTTTGGTGCTTACGCTGCGTAACGCAGCGAACCGGCTTTAGCGGAAGCTGCGCTTCAGCGCGTCGGCGAGGTCGGTCCGCTCCCACGAGAAGCCGCCGTCCTTTTCCGGCGCGCGGCCGAAGTGGCCGTAAGCCGCGGTACGGCGATAGATCGGCCGGTTGAGCTTCAGCGCACGGCGGATGTTGGTCGGCCGCAGCGGAAACAGTTCCGGCAGGATCTTCTGCAGCTTGGCTTCTTCCACCTGCCCGGTTCCGTGCGTGTCCACATAGACCGACATCGGATCGGCGACGCCGATCGCGTACGCGATCTGGATCGTGCAGCTCTGCGCCAGGCCCGCCGCCACGACATTCTTGGCCAGATAGCGCGCCGCATAGGCGGCGGAGCGATCGACCTTGGTCGGGTCCTTGCCGGAGAAGGCGCCGCCGCCATGCGGCGCATAGCCGCCATAGGTGTCGACGATGATCTTGCGGCCGGTCAGGCCGCAGTCGCCGTCCGGGCCGCCGATGACGAAATTGCCGGTCGGGTTGACCAGGAAATCGCTCGGCTTCTTCGGCATCCACTCATCCGGCAGCGCCTCTTCGACCGAATCGCCGATCATCTCCTTGACCATGCCGGGCGAATATTTCTTGCCGTTGCGGGTCTGGGCGTTGTGCTGGGTCGAGACCACGACCTTGGTGCAGCCGACCGGATGGCCGTCGACATATTTCACCGTCACCTGGCTCTTGGCGTCGGGCTGCAGGTCGAACAGCGCGCCTGACCGGCGCTTTTCCGACAGCACCTTGAGAATCTTGTGCGCAAAGTAGATCGGCGCCGGCATGAACGAGCCCTTTTCATAGACCTCGCTCTCGGTGCAGGCGTAGCCGAACATCATGCCTTGGTCGCCGGCGCCTTCTTCCTCGCTGCCCTTCTTGTTCTTGGCGTCCACGCCCATGGCGATGTCGGGCGATTGGCCGTGCAACAGCACTTCGACATCGGCGCCGTAATAGGAGAAGCCGTCCTGGTCGTAGCCGATGTCCTTGACCACGCCGCGGGCGATTTCGGTAATCATCTCGCGATCGACGACCGCCTTGTCGCCATGCTTGCGGAACAGTGGCGCCTGGCCGCGCCCTTCGCCGGCGATCACGATCTTGTTCGTCGTGCAGAGCGTCTCGCAGCCGAGCCGGGTATTGACCTTGCTGTCGTCGGCGATACCGAGCTTGAGATCGTTTTCAAGAAACGCATCCAGGATCGCATCGGAGATCTGATCGCAGACTTTGTCGGGATGTCCTTCCGATACCGACTCGCTTGTGAACAAGTAGTTTGAACGTTCCACTGAGAAACACTCCCCTATGAGCCAGTCTCGTCGCCTCGGGCGTTATTCGGTTCGGGCGCCGACGAGACCCCGCGCTGACCGTGACAAAGTTGTTGCAGTGTCAGTCTGCGCGGTCAAGATGTGGGCTAAATGTGGGCGATTTGTTGGGTGCCAGCCGCGTTTCGCATCGTGGGTTTGAAGTTCCAACAACGCAGCGCGCGGTGGGAAATTCAAATTCAAAAACGGCGCCGTTTAGATTTTATCGCTGACGGCTATTTGCTCGACGAGATCGACGATGCGCCGCCGCAATTTTGAGTCGGAAATGCGCATGAAGGCCTTGGTCAGCGCCAGGCCGTCGGACGTGGCAAGAAAATCCGAGACGTAAGCCGGTGAGGGCGCCTCGTTCATGCCGTCCGTGCGCGGCGCGTTGGCGTTGGTCGGGGCGCCTTCGAAGAAAAACGACACCGGCACTTGCAGGATTTGCGAGATTTGCTGAAGACGGCTGGCGCCGATACGATTAGTTCCCTTCTCGTACTTCTGTACTTGCTGAAATGTCAGGCCAAGATTGTTTCCAAGCTTCTCCTGGCTCATCCCCAACATCATGCGGCGCATGCGAACGCGGCTGCCGACGTGCTTGTCAATGGGGTTCGGTGCCTTCTTGGCAATCATTTAACCGGTCTCCTATCTCATACCCTTTGTACAGTAATTGCTTTAAATATCAAACTTGAGCACGCGCATTATTGTGCCTCCGCTTGCTTCAACAAGGGTCTTTTGCTGTGAAATGTTTGGAAAATAAATTTCCATAATAGATATCAGTAGATTTGCTTTCTTTAATTTGCCCGAAAGGGTTGAGTATTTCGCCCGGAGGCGCAACCTGGAGTTTGCGATTGTGCCCGATCGGGCTTTCTTCCGGCTGATTGACCAATCAGTATCTCCACTTACCGGCAGGTAGATCGATTAACTATAATCGATTGACCGCGCGGCCTCGGCTTTCAGCGCATTCGGCTGCAGGCGGCGGTGCAGCCACAACAACAGCGCGATCGCGACCATCATGGCGGCGGGCACGTCGGCGACACTGGCATATGGCGGCGCGGCAATCGGTTGCGGCAGCGGCGCATCGATCACCCCTTCGGCGCCAAGCGGCAGCTTTTCGATGACGCGGCCGAGCGGATCGACAACGGCTGAAATCCCGGTATTGGCGGCGCGTACCAGCGGGAGACCTTCTTCGATCGCTCGGACGCGCGCCTGTTGGAAATGCTGATACGGGCCGCTCGAAATGCCGAACCAGCCGTCGTTGGTGACGTTGATCATCCAGCCGGGCCGGCCGCCGTGTCCTCCGGTCTGGCCGCTGCCTTGTCCTCCATTTTGAGCGCCGACGTCGCCCGGAAAGATGATCTCGTAGCAGATCAGCGGCACGGCCAGCGGCGCGCCGGGGACGGCAAGAAGCCTGCGGCGGTCGCCGGCGGAAAAGCCGCCGCGCTGCTTGGTGAGCTGTTGCAGCCCGAGGCCCTCCAGGAATTGTTGGAACGGCAAGTATTCGCCGAACGGCACGAGGTGGAGCTTGTCGTAAGTCGAGGCGATCAAGCCGTCCCGATCGAGCACATAGATTGAATTGTAGACGGCGATGTCGGGCGGCGTGACCGGCTCCGCCAGCCTGACCGCGCCGGTGATCAGCACCGTCGACCCGTGCAACAGCCTGGCGATTTGCCCAAGCGCATCGGGTTCCCGCGTGAGAAAAAACGGGAACGCCGATTCAGGCCAGATCAGATGCGTCACGTCGCTTGTACCCGCAGCCGGCGCACCCGCGCGCTCGGACAGCGCGATGTAGCGGTCCAGCACTTGTTGCTTGGCGGCATAATTGAAGCGCACGTCTTGCTGGAGGTTCGGCTGCATGATGCGCAAATGCACACCCTCGACAAACCGGGTCGGCGCACGCGCGAGCCGCACGGTGCCGTATGCGGCGAGCCCAAAGAGCACTGCCGCCGCCAGCATCAGCGGCAACCGCGGCCAGCGGCTTTCGCTGCGGTCGTCGAACAGCGTCGCCGGGCTGGCGAAGATCGCGACCGCGAGGAATGTGAGACCCCAGATGCCGATGAGCGCGGCGCTCTGCGCCAGCACCAGCGGCGCGGTCAGTGCGTAGCCGAAGGCGTTCCACGGAAATCCAGTCAGGATATGTCCGCGCAACCATTCCGCTGCGGTGAGCGCAACCGCCAGAGCAAGGATGCGCAAGGCGCCGCGCGTCCATAACAGGCGCGCCAGCGCAACCCCGAAGGCGGTGAAGATCGCAAGCCCGGCCGGCAGGCCGACAACGGCGATCGGCAGAAGCCAGCCGAAAGTAGGCGCATCGACCAGGAACGCAAAGCCGATCCAATAAAGGCCGGCGAGAAAATAGCCGAAACCGAACCACCAGCCGGTTGCGGCCGCACCGGTCAGCCCGCGCCACTCGCCGGCGCCGGCACCATCGATCAGCCAGACCAGAACCGGAAAGGTCACAAACAGAATCGGCCAGAAGCTGAGCGGCGCCATGGCGGCGGCCGACAACGCGCCCGCGGCAAAGGCGATCGCGCATCGCCGCCACCCGTAAGAGAGGACGATGATGTGAATGAGAGCCGTCGGCTTCACGGCGGCGGAGCGTTCGGAGAAGGCTTGCCCGCGTCGTCGCGTGGCGGTGTGGCGCGCGCTTGCGGCCGCATCGCTTGCGGCAGATCGCGCGATCCGCCGGGGCGGCGGTCCTTGCTGCGATAGATTTTCACGCGCTTGACCCGGCGCGGATCGGCGTCGAGCACTTCCGCCTCGAACGTTGCCGGTCCGGGAACGAGTTCGCCGCGTACCGGCACATGGCCTGCGCGCATCACCAGATAGCCGCCGAGTGTGTCGACTTCCTGCGCGGCTTCGCCGACGTCGAATTCTTCGCCGATCACCGCGCGCACGTCGTCGAGGCTGGCGCGGCCCGTTGCGATGAAGGATCCGTCGCTCTGGCGCGTCACCGCCGCTGTTTCCGCCTCGTCATGCTCGTCGGCGATATCGCCGACGATCAGCTCGACTAGGTCTTCCATCGAGACAAGCCCGTCGCTGCCGCCATACTCGTCGATGATCAAGGCGAGATGAATGCGGGTGGCCTGCATCTTGGCGAGCAGGTCGAGCGCCGGCATGGACGGCGGCGCGTAGAGAATGTCGCGGGCAATCTTGGTCGTCTTCAGCGGCATGGTCAGGTCGATCTTGTCGAGATCGAGATCGGTCGCGGACGGTTGGTTTTTGTCGGCGGCGGCCGGCTGGATTGTCGCGCGCGCCGCCATGAAGCCAAGGAGGTCGCGGATATGCACCATGCCGACCGGATCGTCGAGCGTGTCGTTATAGACCACGAGCCGCGAATGAGCGGCGCCGGCAAACACCTTGACCAGTTCGCCGATGGTGATGTCCTGCTGCACGGCGATGATGTCGGCGCGCGGCACCATTACGCTTTCGATCCGGCATTCGCGCAGCCCAAGAATATTCTTGAGCATGGCGGCTTCGGTCGGCGAGAAGCCGGATTCCGATTGCTCGGCGGTGAGGACGAGCTCGAGCTCGGCGCGCGTCGCCTGTGCCCTCCAGCCGAACAAAATGCGCATCACGCGCGAAAGCCAGCCCTCGTGCAGGTCGCCGCCGGTCTCGGGCAGGACCATCGGCAGGCCGCCGCGTTCGGTCTCGTTCGGTTCGGTTCGGATTGGAGATTGGGACATTGCTATCGCCACATTGGCGCTTATCGGCTTGGTCGGATTACGGATCAGCCCTGGATGTGACGTCAGTATAAGCCTTCGGCGCCCTCAAAGCATGGGCTAGAGCGTGATCCGGAAAAGTGGATACCGGTTTTCCGAAAAGATCATGCTCCATCAAAGATCTAGAACGCGATGACGATTCAACCTAAAGCCATCGCGCTCTAGCGATAGGGGTCCGGGATACGAAGCCGCCGCAAAATGTCCCGTTCCGCCTCTTCCATGACCTCCGCATCCTTTTTGCGCACGTGGTCATAGCCCAAAAGATGCAGGAAGCCGTGCACACAAAGATGGGCAAAGTGATGGGCAAGCGGCTTGTGTTCCGCCCGAGCCTCGGCCGCAACCGTTTCATAGGCCAGGACAATATCGCCGATGAACGGCCGGTCGCCGCCGGCGCGCGGCGCCGGAAAAGACAAAACATTGGTCGGCGCATCGACGCCGCGCCAATCGCAATTAAGCACGCGGATCATCGGATCGTCGGTCAGGAGCACGGAAAGCTCGCACTTCGGCCGTGCCACGACGGCGGCGGCCCTCACGATCGCGCGCCGCGCAACGGTCGTGATCTCGGGTTCGCCCTTCCAGAGATCGGACTCGATGCGGACGTCGACCTTGACGCTTGCGCTTGCTTTGGACGCCGCGCGTGCCTTGCGCGCTGCCTGCGCCATCAGGTTCGCTCGCGCTTGCCCGCCGCCGCCCTATCGTAAGCTTCGACGATGCGCGCAACGAGCTCATGGCGGATCACGTCGGCGGAGCTGAACTTAACATGAGCAATCCCTTCGACGCCTTCGAGCAGACGCACCGCGTCGGCAAGCCCGGAGGTTTGGCCGGGCGGCAGGTCCACCTGGCTCGGATCGCCGGTCACCACCATGCGGCTGTTCTCGCCTAACCTGGTCAGCAGCATCTTCATCTGCATCGTGGTGGTGTTCTGCGCTTCGTCGAGAATCACGGCGGCGTTCGAGAGCGTACGCCCGCGCATGAATGCAAGCGGCGCGATCTCGATCTCGGTGGTCTGCAGCGCGCGTTCCACGATGCGCGCATCCATCAGATCGTAGAGCGCGTCGTAGATCGGCCGCAGATAGGGATCGACCTTTTCGCGCATGTCGCCCGGCAGAAAGCCGAGCCGTTCGCCGGCTTCGACGGCAGGACGCGACAATACGATGCGGTCGACTTCCTTGCGTTCGAACAATTGTATGGCTTGCGCCACCGCGAGCCAGGTCTTGCCGGTGCCGGCGGGCCCCGTGGCGAATACGAGCGCGTGGCGCTTGAGTGCGCGCACATAAGCGTCCTGCGCGGCGGTGCGGGCGCGCACGCGGCGTTTGCGCAGATTGATCTCCTCGAAATTCTCCCGCGCCGCCGACGGATCGAAATCAAACAGCGAGCCTTGCGACAAGGTCATGCGGATGGTGCCTTCGACGTCGCCCTGCACCAACTCGTCGCCGCGCTTGAGCCGCTCGTAGAGACCCTCGAGCACGCGGCGGGCTTGTTCGCAGGCCTCGCGTGAACCTTCCAGCGTGACATGATTGCCGCGCGACGTGGCCGCCACCCCAAGCCGCCGCTCGATCAGCGCAAGGTTCTGGCCATATTGGCCGAACAAAGTGGAGGCAAGGCGATTGTCGTCGAAAGTCAGAACGATTTGGCTCGGGCTTTCCGGCGCGGCGACCAGCGATTCCGCATCCGTCGTCAGAGGACCAGCAGGGCCAGGTGTGCGCATTCAGGCTCCGGCGCCGGCGAGCGCCGGCTGTTGTGTCAGTGCGCCGAACAGGCTGTTGCTTGCAACTTCGGTGATGCTCACCGGGGCGATTTTTCCGATCAATGACGCCGGCGCCTCGACTTGCACCGGCTGCAGGTAGGGTGAACGGCCGACGATCTGGCCGCTGTAGCGGCCGGGCCGTTCGAACAACACCGAAACCGTGCGGCCGACGCAGCTCCGATTGAAGTCCGCCTGGCTGCGGTCGATCGCCTGCTGCAACCGCTGCAAGCGCTCGGACTTCGCCGCTTCATCGACTTGATCGTCCATCTCGGCGCCGGGCGTGCCGGGGCGCGGCGAATATTTGAACGAGAAAGCGCCGGAAAAGCCGATCTCATCCACAAGGCTGAGAGTCTCGGCGAAATCCGCTTCGGTCTCGCCGGGGAAGCCGACGATAAAGTCCGACGTCAGCGCCAGGTCCGGCCGCGCCTCGAACAGCCGCGCGACCAGCGCGAGATAGTCCGCGCGGGTGTGTCGGCGATTCATGGCCTCGAGAATGCGATCGGAGCCGGACTGTATGGGAAGGTGAAGTTGCGGCATCAGCGCCGGCAAATCGCGGTGCGCGGCGATCAGATCGCCGCTCATGTCGCGCGGATGGCTGGTGGTATAACGCAGCCGCTCGATCCCGGCTTCGGCAAGGCGTTCAAGAAGCCGCGCCAGCGGCCATGTTCGGCCATCCGGTCCTTCGCCGTGATAGGCGTTGACGTTCTGGCCGATCAGCGTGATTTCGCACACGCCGGCATCCACGAGCCGCGCAGCTTCGTCGACGATTTTCTGCACCGGTCGCGAGATTTCCGCGCCACGCGTGTAAGGCACCACACAAAAGGTGCAGAACTTGTCGCAGCCTTCCTGCACGGTGACGAAGGCCGCCACGCCGCGCGCCCGCGTTGCCGCAGCGCTCGGCGCGGCAAGATGATCGAATTTGTCGTCGGGCGGAAACTCGGTGTCGACCGCCTTGCCATCGCGCGCTGCGCGCGCAAGCAGATCGGGCAGACGGTGATAGTTCTGCGAGCCGACCACGAGATCGACGGCCGGCGCGCGCCGGATGATTTCCTCGCCTTCGGCCTGCGCGACACAGCCGGCCACCGCGATGCGAACATCGCGGCCCTCTGCCTTGCCGGCCTCTTTCAGGCGGCGCATGCGGCCGAGCTCGGAATAGACCTTTTCGGCCGCCTTCTCGCGGATGTGGCAGGTGTTGAGGATGATGAGGTCGGCATCTTCGGCGCTGCCGGTCTCGACATAGCCTTCGGGCGCGAGTGTGTCCGCCATACGCTGTGAATCGTAGACGTTCATCTGGCAGCCAAACGATTTCACGTACAGCTTGCGGGAACCTGTCATTCCGGTCGAATCGAGCCCTTGTCTTCGCCTCACGGTGGCGGGTTTGTGTAACACCATCATATCGCTTTTTGGGCCATGCCGTCAGCCGCGCCGCCCCCGGCCCAACGTCCTCAGCTCAAGTCGCGACGCAGTGTCAGCGCGGCGGCCCCGCCTTCATAATAGCCTTGCCGGCGGCCGACATCGTAAAAGCCGGCCTTACGGTAAAGCCGCCCGGCCGGCGCGTTCTTTTCGTCCACTTCGAGAAACACCGTCCGGGCGCCCAATCCGGCCAGCCGGCGCAGATGCAAGTCGAGGAGCGGACGGGAAAATCCGCGGCCGCGCCAGCCGCGCGCGATGGCGACCGAAAGGATCTCGGCTTCCCCCGCCACAAGCCGCGACAGGATAAAGCCGATCAAGCTTCGGCCTATCATGGCGCGGTGGCAGACCACATTGCGGTCGAGCAAGAGGCTGCGGAACTCATCTTCGCCCCAGCCGCGCTGAAACGACGCGGCATGGACCGCGGCGATCGCCGCAGCATCGCGTTCGCTCGCCTCGGCCAGATTCGGCTCGGCCCGGCCGATCAGACGCGCAACCAAGCCCATCATCGGCGCGGCAATTGCGCGGCGTTTTGCGGCTGCGCGTCTGGTGCCCGCAGATATTGCGGCCGGAGCGGCGCCTGTTCCTCCGGCACCACCGCGCCCATGCGGGCGACCCAGGCGATATCCGGCGCCGGGCTCGCATCGACTGAGACCGGCACGGCATCGTCGGCCGACAAGCCGGCGGCAACAAGCCTCGCCGCCGAGCCTGCGATGCAAGACGACGTCTCGGCCGCCGCTTTCACCGCCTCGCGCAACGGCGCGAGCCGCGGCGCGGTGAACAAACGGCCGCCGGGCGCGAACACCTGCAGATAAACATGGTTGTGGCGCGCATCGATGGCGGCCACCACCGGAAACCTCTCGTCATTCGCGATATGCGGTGCGGCGTAAGCCGAGAGCGTCGACAATCCGACGGCCGGCTTGTCCGCCGCCAGCGCAATGCCGCGCGCGGCCGCGATGCCGACCCGAAGCCCCGTGAAACTCCCGGGGCCTGTCGTGACTGCGATGCGGTCGATGTCCGGAAAGCTCAACCGCGCCTGATGCATCACCCGCTGTAACAACGGCAGCAACGCTTCGGCGTGGCCGCGCAGCATGGGCAGGCTTTCGCTCGCGACGATGCCGCCATGCTCGGTATCGAGCACGGCGGCCGAACACGCCGCCAGCGCCGTATCAATGGCGAGTACGCGCATAATCGCTCATGCAGGCGCCTAGTGTGGCGGATTTGAAGTTCCTCCCACGTTCGCCGCATGCTCTGAGAGGAACTACTTCAAATCCAAAAGCCACACTAGATCCATATACTTGCCAGTGTCCCCTTTGATTCCGAAGTTCGCATGGAGCAAGCCGCTCGCTCTTGCGAACTTCGGAATCGGGACACTGGCCGGAAAAGCCGAACTACATCGGCCGCACTTCGGTGACGTCGGGAAGGAAATGACGCAGCAGATTCTGAATGCCGTGGCGCAACGTGGCGGTCGACGACGGGCAGCCCGAGCAGGCGCCCTTCATGTTCAGATAGACGACACCGTCCTTGAAACCCTTGAACGTGATGTCGCCGCCGTCATTGGCGACGGCCGGCCGCACGCGCGTCTCGATCAGCTCCTTGATCGTGGCGACGGTCTCGGCATCGGCGGCGTCGAAAAACTCGTCGGGCTCATCGGTCTTGGCGCTCCCGCTGTTGAGCAGCGGCGCGCCCGACATGAAGTGCTCCATGATCCCGCCGAGGATCATGGGCTTGAGGTGTTGCCACTCGGCCGGCTCGTCCTTGGTCACGGCAATGAAGTCCGAGCCGAAGAACACGCCGCTGACGCCGTCGACCGCGAACAGCCGTTCGGCCAGCGGCGATTGGGCCGCCTCGTCGCGGCTGCGCAGGTCGAGCGTGCCGGTGTCCAGCACGGTCCGGCCGGGCAGGAATTTCAAGGTCGCCGGATTGGGCGTCGCTTCGGTCTGGATGAACATCGCTGGCTTCCTTCAGCTTGCGCTGCCGCACGGGCCGCCGTGAGACATGAATCCGCGCCCTGAGACGTAAATCTATTGTAATACGTGGCGAATTTCACTGGAAGTTCAAGTGCCGATTATCATTCGGGCTTCTCGCTAAAGCTCGGCCCCGGAAATGACCCTTACCCCGAGAGCGCGTCGATCTCGTCGTCAGTAAGGTGGCCGGGCACGATGGCGACCGGAATGGGATAGTCGCCGGCGGCGCGGCCGATGGTGGCAACCAGCGGACCCGGCCCTTCCGAGCCTGTGCCGGCGCCAAGCACCAGAATGAAAACGTCCTCGTCCTCGTCGATCAGGTTGAGGATTTCCTCGGCCGTATCGCCTTCGCGCACCACGCATTCGGGCGAGATACCGGCAATCGCTTTGGCGCGGGCGGTGAACTTGGCAAGCTGCGCGTCGGCCTCTTCGCGCGCCTCCGCGCGCATGATGTCGGCCACCCCGAGCCATTGCTGGCTCTGATCGTGCGTTTCCATCACGCGCAGCATGATCACATTGCCGCCGATGCGCGCCGCCCGCCGGCTGGCGAAATAGACGGCGCGGTCGCACTCTTCGGTGTCGTCGATCACGACAAGAAGTTTCGGCCGGTGGCCGGTTTCGTAGCTGCGGCGCTTGCGCGACATCGAATTCCCCCGGCGGCGAACGTCACACGCCACAAGCGCTTCATGCTGCCATGGGGTATGTCACCCGACAAGCGGGCTCGTTTCCCTCACTCCAAGGCACCGCGGCATGACGGCGAACGGCTACGACCGCACGAGGCCGACGATATCCTTCACCGCCTTCATGGTTTCGCCGGCGATCTTGCGCGCGCGTGCCGAACCGTCCGCCAGGATGGCGTCGATCGTGACCGGATCGCGCAGGAGCCGCTTCATCTCGCCTGCAATCGGGCCAAGTTTGGCGACCGATAGATCGACCAGCGCCGATTTGAAGGTCGAGAATTGTGCGTTGCCGTACTGGCCGAGCACATTGGCGCGCGTGGTGTCGGCGAGCGCCGCATAGATGCCGACGAGATTGTCAGCTTCCGGCCTTGCTTTCAGGCCGGCCTCTTCGCTCGGCAGCGGTTCCGGATCGGTCTTGGCCTTGCGGATTTTCTGCGCGATGGCGTCGGCATTGTCGGTCAGATTGATGCGCGAATAGTCCGATGTGTCCGACTTCGACATTTTTTTGCTGCCGTCGCGCAGCGACATCACGCGTGTGGCTTCACCGGCGATCAGCGGTTCCGGCAGCGGAAAGAACTCTTCGCCGTAGCCGTGCTCGTGAATCGAGTGGGCGAAATCGTTGTTGAACTTTTGCGCGATGTCGCGCGCCAGTTCGAGATGCTGTTTCTGATCGTCGCCGACCGGCACATGCGTCGCCCGATAGACAAGAATGTCGGCCGCCATCAGCGCCGGATAGGCATAGAGCCCGACCGACGCATTTTCACGGTCCTTGCCGGCCTTTTCCTTGAACTGGGTCATCCGGTTCAGCCAGCCGAGGCGGGCGACGCAATTGAAGATCCAAGCGAGTTCCGCGTGCTCGGCCACCTGGCTCTGATTGAACACGATGTGCTTTGCGGGATCGATCCCACAAGCGATGAAGGCGGCGGTGACTTCTCTGATGGTGCGCGGCAGCTCGGCGGGATCCTGCCATACCGTGATGGCGTGCATGTCGACGACGCAATAAATGCAGTCATAACGGTCTTGCAGCTCAACAAAGCGCTTGATGGCGCCGAGATAATTGCCGAGATGCAAGTTGCCGGTGGGCTGTACCCCCGAGAAAACCCGCTCCTGAAATCCCATCGAAGCTCTCCAACGCGCCGGCGCCGTCCCACTGAGAGCGGGCCGTTTGCGGCGGTCAAATGGCGAACGCCGCTCGCGGCGTCAAATGCCGAACGCCGCTGGCGGCGTCAAATGCCATGTCCGCGCCTTGCCCTGCAAGTGCCGGCCGTTATAGTGCGCGTCCCCGCAGCGTTATTTCATGAGAGTTTCAGCTATGTCCTCTGCCCGTTTTGACGTCCTCGGCATCGGCAACGCGGTCGTCGACGTGATCGCGCGCACCGAAGAAGACTTTTTGCTCAAACAGGGCATGCACAAAGGGACGATGGCACTCATCGACGAAGCGCGCGCGCAGGCGATCTATGATGCGATGGGGCCGGCGATCGAAACGTCGGGCGGCTCGGCCGCCAACACCATTGTCGGCCTCGCCTCGCTCGGTTCGCGCTCGGCCTTCATCGGCAAGGTCAAGGACGACGAACTCGGCCGCACATTCGCACATGATATCCGCGCCGCCGGCGCCAGCTACACGACGCCGCCGGCCGCCGACGGTCCTTCCACGGCGCGCTGTTACGTGCTGGTCACGCCCGACGGCGAGCGCACCATGAACACTTATCTCGGCGCCGCGCAGGACCTGCATCCGGCCGACATCGACGCAGAACTCGTCGCGGCGAGCGCGGTGCTCTATCTCGAAGGCTATTTGTGGGATCCGAAAAACGCCAAGGACGCGTTCATCAAAGCCGCGAAGATCGCGCACGATGCCGAGCGCACCGTGGCGCTGAGCTTGTCGGATGCGTTCTGCGTCGACCGCTGGCGCGCCGAGTTCTTGCAACTGATGCGTTCGGGCACGGTCGATCTCATTTTCGCCAACGAGACCGAGCTGCACAGTCTTTATCAGACCTCCGATTTCGATACCGCGGTCGCGGCCTTGCGTGCCGACGTGAGTGCGGCGGTGGTCACGCGCAGCGAAAAGGGTTGCATCGTCCTCGGCCCGGAGGGGACCGAAGCGGTGCCGGCTTTCCCGATCGAGCGGGTGGTCGACACCACCGGCGCCGGCGACCTTTTCGCCGCCGGCTTCCTGTCCGGGCTCGCGCGCGGCGCCGACGATCGCACCTGCGGTCGGCTCGGCGCGCTGGCCGCGGCTGAAGTCATTCAGCATCTCGGCGCGCGGCCGGAGACCTCGCTGCGCGACCTCGCGGGCGAAAACGGGCTCATGGATTGACCGGCTGCTGGATTGAATCCTGCGCCCCGCCTGAGCGAGCCAGCCGGGTCGAAGTAACCAAATTCTAACGAAACTCGGTTACGGATCATCCACCATCCGGAGGATCCGAAAACCATGGACGAGAGCTCGAAAGAGAGCTCGGGCAAGCGTCAATCGCAAGAACCCGAAGCCGCCAAGCTCACGAACGAAAAGCCCACGAACGAAACACCCGCCGGCGAGACGCCCGCTGGCGTACCGGCCGCCACGGCGCCAGCCCATGAGGCTGCCGCATCCGGTGACGCGTCGCCGAAAGCGCCTGCGCATGGCGTCGCCGGCGAGAGCATGTTGCCGGTCGTGTGGTCGCCGAAGCTCGGCGGCGATGAAGTGAGCGAGGTCCGCGCGGAGGACGCTCTGCATTCCGCAGCCGGCGAAGACATGCACGCGTCCGGCGAAGCGCCGAAGGACGAAGCGGCTGCATCTGCCGGCACTGATGGCGCGGCATCGTCGCACTCATTGCGCGTCGCCATGGTGGCGGTGGCGCTTGCGGCCGCCGCGGCGGTTGGTTCGTTTATCGGCTCGCTTTCGGCAACGGGCGTAGAGCATTTTTGGCCAGCTCCGGCAACAAATGTGGCCGCCGCCCACAACGCGCCGGCAACAAAGGCCGAGCCGGCCGACGTGTCGGCGCTGAAAGCCAATCTCGATGCGGCGACGCGTGGGGCGAGCGGCCAGTTGGCCAAACTCGCCGAGCGTCTTGATCGTCTCGAGCGCGGCCAGGCCGAGCCGGCGGCGAAGCTTGCCCGCATTGCCGAGGCGCTCGATCGGCTCGAGAAGAAAAACGCGATGGCGGCCGCATCCGCCGCCGCTTCTCCGGAGACGACCGGCACCATCCCGAGCACCGCGCCGGCGGCGAGCGAAGCGAAGTCGTCCGACAAAGTGCTGCAGGACTGGATCGTGCGCGAAGCGCGCGGCGGCCGCGCGCTGATCGAGAACCGTCATGGCGGCATGTTTGACATAACGGCAGGCAGCGTCCTTCCGGGTCTCGGCCGGGTCGAGAGCGTCAAGCGGCAGGAAGGTCAATGGGTCGTCGTCACCGCGCACGGAACGATTTACTCCGCGCCGTAAGTGTCTCCTCTATCGCTCGTCCCCGCGCACGGAAGCGGGACCCAGAAGCACGCGATAACGGTCCGTCTGGATTCCCGCCTTCGCCTTCGCGGGAATGAGCGGGTTGCGCAAACGCCGATAGTCGGCGGCCTCATTCCCAGCTAGTTTTCCACCTCCAATAGGTTTGCCGGGGCGCAGACTTTAAGGAGTTGGCGAGGTGGTGAGCCTGTCCCCCCGTCGGCGCGCTAGGCTTGTTGGCGCGCATTGCTCTCGCGGCTGTTTTGTCCGCCGCCTTTCTCAATGTCGCCATCCCGAGCGCCGCCCGCGCCCAGGCCTCCGAGACGCCGCCGTCGCAAGCGGAGCCAAAACCAGAAATGCGCGAGGCTTGTCCCGGGCTGGTCGCCGGCGACCGGCCGCGCGTTCTGCCGGCGGCGCTCAAGATGGCCGCGCTCAATGCCGACCAGGTGCGGCTCACATTCATCGGCCACTCGACCTTCATGATCGAAAGCCCGGAAGGTGTGCGCATCGCCACCGACTACAACGACTATCTTCGGCTGCCGGTGCTGCCGGAATTGTCACGATGAACCATGCGCACGACACGCATTTCAGCGATCATCCCAATCCGGCGATCCAATATGTGCTGCGCGGCTGGGGGCCGAGCCCGCAGGAGCCGGCCATCTGGGATCTGAAATATCGCGACGTGCGCGTCCGCAACGTGCCGACCAACATCCGCGATTGGACCGGTGGCACCGAGCGTTACGGCAATTCGATCTTCGTCTTCGAGATCGCGAACTTGTGCATCGCCCATCTCGGCCATCTGCATCACACGCTCACCCAGCAGCAGCTCAACGAGATCGGCCGCGTCGACGTGGTGATGGCGCCGGTCGACGGCAACTACACGCTCGATCTCGACGGCATGATGGAAGTTCTCACCGCGCTGAAAGCGCAGGTCATCATCCCGATGCATTTCTTCGGCTGGGCGACGCTGGAGCGCTTTCTCGAGCGCGCGGGCCAGCAATGGCCGGTCGAGCGCTCGGAAGTCCCGACCCTGGTGGTCTCGAAAGCGACGCTGCCGGGAAGCCCGAAGGTTCTGGTGCTAACGGGGTTTTGAGTGATTATCAGCGTCACAAGTTCGGATCGTCGCGCATGCGTGTCATCGAGATCGACTGCAGTGACTGGCAGAGTGTCAAGGATTTTCTTACGGCGCTCCGCGCTGCCATAGGTGCCCCGGATGAGCACGGCTGGAGCGTGAATGCCTTTATCGATTCGATGATTTGGGGCGGCATCAATCAAA
>DATMQV010000117.1:0-41352 GCA_035566615.1 Xanthobacteraceae bacterium | reverse complement strand
CGGCGGCGGCGATCACCACCGGTCCGAAGCCGTCACGCTCCACGAGCGTTTGCCTCATGCCATCAAGCACGTGTTGCTCCTGGGCGCTGAGCGCGTGGCCGTAGACGCGCTCGTCCGTGATGATCGCAAATTGCGTGGTATTGGTCGCGTAAGTGCCCTCGCGGAGGATTTTGCGCTGCGGCCCTTTCTGCCCGCCATTCAACAGGAATTGGCGCACGTCCTGGAATTCGGCTCGCTCGGGTATGTCGTTGCCGGCGAGCACCTGGGACTGCGCCAAAGGCGCGCCGTCGCGCGCGAACACGTAGGCGATCTTGCCCTGCCCCACCGTGACGAGATCGGACTTGTGGATGCGATAGGTGAAAGGAAAGAAGAAATGGATGCCGCCGCGGAGGATTTCCGGCTGAAACCCCGCCTCGCCGTGCAAGGCGATGAAGCCTGATTTGATCGACCCGCGTGTGGCCCAAAGCTTCTCGACGATGCCGACCTGATTGTTGGGGATGTAGCGAATGATGTTCGCCGCACGGAGCAGAAAGATAAATACGATGACGACTACGGTCCAAACGCCGTAGGCAACAATGTGCTCGCTAAAATTTTCCATGGTTTCCCGCCGTTGCTCGTCACAGTCGAAACAACCCATCCATTATATTTCAGGTTGATGCCGCGCACCATTGCATTGCGACAGCCGTCATGCGCGCCATAGACGATAGTTGAGCATTCTCGGCCGCGATGCGCGGGCGCAGAGATCAAGACAAGTCAACGCACTAATTTCGCACTTTGAGCAGATCGCGGCCGATGATCAGCTTCTGCACTTCGGTCGCGCCTTCGTAGATGCGCAGCGGCCGAATCTCGCGGTAGAGATGCTCGACCACTGAGCCAGTGCTGACGCCGAGACCGCCGAATATCTGCACCGCGCGATCGATCACGCGCTGGGCGCCTTCGGTCGCGGCCATTTTTGCCATGGCGGCTTCGCGCGTGGTTGAGACGCCTTCGACGTCGCGCAGCCAGGCGGCGCGGTAGGTCAGAAGTGCCGCGGCATCGATCTCGGTCGCCATATCGGCGAGTGCAGCTTGCGTCAATTGAAAGTCGCCGAGCGTCTGGCCGAACATCTTGCGGCTGGTCGCCCGCACCAAGGCCTCGTCGAGCGCGCGGCGCGCGAAGCCGAGCGCGGCTGCCGCAACCGATGCGCGGAAGATGTCGAGATTGCGCATGGCGATCTTGAAGCCCTCGCCCGGCGCGCCGATCATCTGCGAGACCGGAATGCGGCAACTTCGGAAGCGCAGACGCGCCAGCGGATGCGGCGCGGTCACTTCCAATCGCTCGGCGATCTCAAAGCCCGGCATGCCGGCATCGACGACAAAAGCCGAGATGCCGCGCGCGCCCGGCGCTTCGCCAGTGCGGGCGAACACAGTGTAAAAATCGGCAATGCCGCCGTTGGAAATCCAGGTCTTCTCGCCGTCGAGCACATAATCGTCGCGCTCGCGGTGCGCCGCCATGGCCATGGCGCCGACATCGGAGCCGGCTTCCGGCTCGGTAAGCGCGAAAGCGGCGATGGCGCGGCCGGAGCCCACCCGCGGCAGATAGCGTTTCTTCAGTTCCTCGGTGCCGGCGAGCGAGATCGGGCCGCTGCCGAGACCCTGCATGATGAAGGCGAAATCGGCCAACCCGGAATGACGCGCCAGCGTTTCGCGCGCGATCACCAGATAGCGCGACTGCAACGGATCGTGAGCGCCGCCGAAACCGGCCGGCACGCATTGCCGCAGCCATCCGGCCTCGCCAAGCACATGAACCCACCGACGGCAGGTCGCGTCAACGTCGCCGTGGGCGGAATCCCCATGCTCGATTTCGAGCACTTTCGCGCCGGCCCATTCGTCCAGCTCATCGGCAAAGGCGCGGTGCTGCGCGTCAAAAAAAGGAATGCGCAGATGCCCGGTCCGGCTCATGATGTTCTCTCTCCCGGTCAAAACATGTAAAGCTTCAGCACAGAATTGCCAGCCAATGCAAACGGCGACGATGTAAACGAGAGCCGCCAGATGCCGCGTATGACGCCGCCAAAGCGCGATCCCCGTTACCCCGACTTTCCGACCATTGTTCACGCGCTCGCCTATGCGGCCGAGCATCGCGGCCATGCCCCGGCGCTGGCCTGCCTCGATCGGGAAGTCACTTACGCGCAATACGCGCAAGCGGTTGCCGCGCTGGCACGCAGATTTGGCGAGGCCGGCGTCGCCGGCGAGCGGATCGCTTATCTGATGCGCAACAGTCTCGACATGGCGATTGCGCTCTATGCCGGCATGGCGGCCCGCGCGCAGGCGGCACCGCTCAATCCGACCTATACCGATCGCGAGATCGAGCCTTTGGTGCGCGATGTCGACCCGCGTTTGATTGTTTGCGACCCCGAATTCGCCGAGCGAGCGCGCCGGCTCGCGCAACTCGTCGGCGGCGCCAAAGTGATCGTGGTCGGAGCGGATGAAATAACGCTCAATCGGCTTCTATCAGAACCCGCCGTGCCGCTCCCCTTGCCGGAGCCGGATGATCTTTGTGCGCTGTTCTTCACCGGCGGCACGACCGGATTGCCGAAAGGCGCCGAGCACCGGCACAGGAATCTGATGGCTTTCTGTTACGGCGTCGCGGCATTGTGGCCGCTGCCTCTCGATGAAGAACACATCCTCAACGTGGCACCGCTGTTTCACATCTGGGGCTTTTGCTACACGCTGATCTTTCCGGTCTATCTGCGCGCGTTCATGGTTCTCCTCCCCGCCTACAAGCCGGCGGCCGTGCTGGAGGAATTTCAGAAACGCCGCATCACCACCTTCGCCGGCGGACCGTCGGCGCTCTATATGGGTCTTCGCGCCAACGAAAATTTTGCCAACACCGATTTCTCCAGCCTGCGCGTTTGTCTTTCGGGCGGCGCCGCCTGCCCGGTGGAGTTGATCCATTCTTGGGAGCGCGCGACCGCATCGATGCTGATCGAGGGTTGGGGCATGTCGGAAGGCGCACCGATCCATTCAAATCCGCTGCACGGCGTGCGCAAGATCGGCTCGGTCGGCATTGTCGCGGCGGGCTACGACGCTGAGGTGGTCGATCTGGAAACCGGCACCCGAGTCATGCCGACCGGCGAACGCGGCGAGATTCGCGTGCGCGGGCCGCAATTCACATCGGGCTATCGCAACCGTCCGGACGAAAACGCCAAGCAAATTCGCGACGGCTGGCTCTATACCGGCGACATCGGTTATTACGACGAGGACGGCTATATGTTCCTCGTCGATCGCAAGAAGGAGATGATCATCGTCGGCGGCTATAACGTTTATCCGCGCGAGATCGACGAACTCCTGTTCAAGCATCCGGCCATTCAGGAAGCCGCCACAGTCGGCGTGCCGGACTCCTTCAGCGGCGAAGCGGTGAAGGTCTTTGTCGTGCGCAAAGCGGGCGCCAGTCTCAGCGCCGGGGAACTGCTCGACTACTGCAGGCAAAATCTCGTCAAGTATAAATGGCCGAAACACATCGCATTCCTCGACGCGCTGCCGCGCACAGGCGTCGGCAAGATCGATAAACGCGCGCTTAAAGCATGATCCCGAAAAGTGGAACCCGGTTTTCGGAAAAGATCATGCGCAAACAAATGCTCAAGGCCGCCGCCGCGGGTACGCGGTCATAACCATGACGGCGGCAAATCGTTGCATTTTCCGCGACTTGCGGCAGACTGGCCGCAGCTATGGCGTTTCCCGGGACGCGGTGCGGCACGAAGTGATGCACGCTGATCCGGGGTCGCGGCAGTCTCGGGAGTTTCTTGATCCCGGTTCTGCAGCGCACCACTTCGTGGCGCGCTGCAGAAGGGAAAAGCTGTAAGCCCAGCGTGTGTAAGGGGTAGCGTCATGAAAGTAATCATCGCTGGCGGCGGCGTCGGTGGCCTCGTGACCGGGCTGATGCTGCATGCGCGCGGGATCGATTGTGAGATTTTCGAGCAATCGGATGCGATCCGCGAGCTTGGCGTCGGCATCAATACGCTCCCTCATGCGATCAAAGAGCTTGCCGACCTCGGCCTGCTCGACCGGCTCGACGCGGTTGCGATCCGCACCTACGAGCTCATCTATTCCAATCGCTTCGGCCAGGAGATCTGGCGCGAGCCGCGCGGCCTCGATGCCGGCTACGACATTCCGCAATTCTCGATCCATCGCGGCCGGCTACAGAACGTCATCTACCAGGCGGCGCGCGCCCGCTTGGGTGAATCGCGCATTCATCTGAATTGCCGGCTCGGCTCCTTCACTCAGGACGATGGCGGCGTCACGGCCTATTTCTTCGATCGCGGCGGCAGTCATCGCCACACCGCGCGCGGCGATATCCTGATCGGCGCTGACGGCATCCATTCGGTGGTGCGCGAAAAACTCTTCCCCAATGAAGGGCCGCCGCGCTGGAACGGACTCATGCTATGGCGCGGCGCTACCGATTGGCCGGCGTTCTTGACCGGGCGCTCGATGGTGGTCGCTGGCGGACTGCCCGCCAAGCTCGTGATCTACCCGATCGCGGAAGGGTCGCGGCCCGACAAAAGGCTGACCAACTGGGCGGTGATCGGCCGCGTCGGCGATGCCTCCATGCCGGTGCCGCAGAAGCAGGATTGGTCGCGCCCCGGCCGCTTTGAGGATTTGATGCCGCATGTGCAGCGCTTCCGCATCCCCTTTGTCGACGGGCGCGCGCTGATCGAGGCAAGCAACGAGTTCTGGGAATATCCGATGTGCGACCGCGATCCGCTGCCGCGCTGGAGCCACGGCCGCGTCACGCTGCTCGGCGACGCCGCGCATCCGATGTATCCGGTCGGCTCAAACGGCGCGTCGCAGGCCATTCTCGATGCCCGCTTCCTCGCCGACCGGCTCAAGGACGCCGAGCATCCGGTCCATGCGCTTTGGCTCTACGAGCAAACGCGGTTGCCGGTTACGGCCGAGATCGTGCAGAGCAATCGCCGCGGCGGCCCCGAGGGCGTCATCGATGCGGTCGAAGAACGCGCGCCCGACGGATTTTCCAACATCGAAGATGTGCTGTCATTCGAGCAGCGCAAGGCGATCGTGCGCGGTTATGCGTCCAAGGCCGGCTTCACCCGCGAACAGGTCAACAAGGCGGCGTAGTCGCTCTTCCTCCACCGCGAAGCGAAGCGCAGCAGTGGAGGGGCGCGCGGCGCCGACGCTATCCGTGAGGCCCATGCCCCTTCCACCACACTGCTCGCGCAGTGTGGTCCCCCTTCCCCGCTTCGCGGGGCAGGATGAAGAGATTACTCCGGCGGCGGCAGGAAGATGACTTCGTGTCTGGCCGAGAGCGCCACCACGTCCGGCGGGTTCTGCTCCTTCATGCCGTGAATGGCCCAGAACAGGTCGTAGAGCTTGCGGGTCGGCGTCACCCAGAAGAAGCATTTCACGGTCTGGTCGGTCTTGTTGAAGATGCCGTGCGCCATGTTCATCGGCAGTCGGATCAGATCGCCGGTGGTGGCGACAAATTCACGCTCCTCGAGCAGCAGGTCGAACCGGCCGTCGAGCATGTAGATGAATTCGTCCTGGGTCGGATGGATGTGGGGAGGCACGAAGGTGCCGGGCGGAAACGTGGCATGCCAGGAAAAGGAGTTCTCGCTGAGCTGCTTGGGCACGTAGGTCTGGCCGAGGATATTCCAGGAAATACCGTCGATTCCCGTCCCCGCTTTGGTAATGCCTGGCGTCATCACGTAAGTCATCGCACCGTTACTCCCCTTCAGGATTGTGGCATTCAAGCATGCACCGGCCAACGCGCCAATGTCAGGCGACCCGCATCAACCAATAGCGTAAATTTCGGCCGACCAGTGCCGCTATTATCCTCGCCTCTCCGGCTTCACAAAGCTAGTATTTTAACCTTAAAGTATCCGCAGGTGCTTGGGACCCGATCCTTGGGGCATCGCAAACGGTCGGTCGCCCCGTCAGGAGATTGGAAATGATCAAACGCTCGTCGCTCGTGGCCGTTGCGGCCGTGTTCGCAGCATGGGCATGCGCCGCTCACGCCGAGGACAATCTTAAGGTCGGCATCATCGCCACTCTGTCCGGTCCGCCGGCGGTGCTCGGCCAGCAATTGCGCAACGGCTTCCAACTCGCGGTGAAGGATCTGGGCGGCAAGCTTGGCGGTCGCGAGGCCGAGATCTTCGTCGCCGACGACGAGCTCAAGCCCGATGTCGCCGTGACCAAAGTGAAATCGCTCGTCGACCGCGACAAGGTCGACTTCGTGGTCGGGCCGATCTTCTCCAACATTCTCGGCGCCATCGCCAAGCCCGTCACCGAGGCGGGCGTGATCCTGATCAGTCCCAACGCCGGCACTTCGACCTTCGCCGGCAAGGAGTGCAACCCGAACCTGTTTGTCACCTCTTATCAGAACGATCAAGTGCACGAAGTCCTGGGCCAGTACGCGCAAGATTCCGGGTATAAGAAAGTCATCATCATCGTCCCGAACTATCAGGCCGGCAAAGACGCCGCCGCAGGCTTCAAGCACAAATTCAGCGGCGAGATCGCCGACGAGATCTATGTGCCGCTCGGCCAGCCCGATTATTCGGCGGAACTCACGCGCATCGCCGCCGCTAGCCCGGACGCGATCTTCGCCTTCCTTCCGGGCGGCATGGGCGTGAATTTCGTCAAGCAATTCCGGCAGGCCGGCCTCGCCGACAAGATCCCCTTCCTGTCCGCGTTCACGGTCGACGAGTCGACGCTGCCGGCGCAGCAGGATGCCGCGCTCGGCATGCTCGCCGGCTCCGATTGGGCGCCCAATCTCGACAACCCGCAAAACAAGGCGTTCGTCGACGAGTATGTGAAGGAATACAACGCCGTGCCGGCGACCTACGCGTTCCAAGCTTACGACGCGGCGATGCTGATCGACAGCGCCGTGCGCGCGGTCAAAGGCAATGTCGCCGACAAGGACGCGCTGCGCGCGGCGCTCAAAAAAGCCGACTTCAAGTCGCTGCGCGGCGCGTTCAAGTTCAACAACAACCACTATCCGATTCAGGACTTTTATCTGACCAAGGTCGCCAAGCGGCCCGACGGCAAATACCAGACCGAGATCGTCAAGAAGGTGTTCTCGGACTACGGCGACTCCTACGCCAAAGACTGCACGATGAAGTGAGGGACGGTGCTGCGCTGCCTTCCCCGATTTGCATTCTGGCAAACGCTAAATTTGCATCGCCGCGAAGATAAAAAGTATCCTCCCCCGCTAAGCCGGCGAGGGAGACCGCGCCGCGACAGCAGCGCGGTGGTAGGGGCTTCTGCGAAGACGCTTACTTCAGCGCCGCGCGCCCCCTCCACCGCGCTGCGCCATAGCCGGCGCTTCGCGTCGGCGTTCTTTTTAAGTACGGCGGCCGACGGCCGCCTATGCCTCCTCCCCCGCTGCGCTACGCTCCGCAAGGGAGGATAAGCCATGTCCACCACGCTCTTTCTGGTCCAGATCCTCAACGGCTTGCAGCTCGGCGTTCTTTTGTTCCTGATCGCAGCGGGCCTGACGCTGGTGTTCGGCGTGATGGACTTCATCAACCTGGCGCATGGCGTGCAGTATATGCTCGGCGCTTATCTCGCCGTAGCCTTCTACGGATTGGTGGGAAATTTCTTCTTTGCGCTGGTGCTGGCGCTCGCCGCCTCGCTCCTCTTCGGCCTGCTGCTGGAGTTTCTGGTTTTCCGCCACCTCTACGACCGCGATCACCTCGATCAGGTGATCGCCACCTTCGGCATCATCCTGTTTCTCAATCACGCGGTGCGGGTGGTGTGGGGAGCTGCGCCGCTGACGCTGCCGGTGCCGGAATTTTTCACCGGCTCCATCGTGTTGATGAGCGGCTTGCTCTATCCGGTCTGGCGCCTGGTCATCATCGCATCCGGCCTTGCGATCGCCGCCGGCCTGTACGTGCTCGTTACCTACACCCGCATCGGCATGCTGGTGCGGGCCGGCGCCACCAATGCGCGGATGGTTTCGGCGCTCGGCGTCAATATCGAGCGGCTGTTCATGATCGTGTTCGGCTTCGGCACGATGCTTGCCGGTTTCGCCGGCATCATGATCGCGCCGATCATCTCGGTCGAGCCGGGCATGGGCGACAATATTCTGATCCTGGCCTTTGTGGTCATCGTGATCGGCGGCATCGGCTCAATCCGCGGCGCGTTCATCGCGGCGCTCCTGATCGGGCTTGTCGACACGCTCGGCCGCTCGTTCTCGGTCGATATCCTTCGCCTGTTGATGGGCCCCTCGCCTGCCCGCATGACCGGCCCGGCCATCGCCTCGATGCTGATCTATGTGCTGATGGCGGTCGTGCTGTATGTGCGGCCCGCCGGCCTGTTCCCAACGCGAGGCCGGTGACATGAGCGGCGTCACACTCGCGGCACCAAAGGCAAAGCACGCCGTGGCCGTGAGACGCGATATCATCCTGCCAGCGCTGATCTTCGCTATTTTCGCGCTGTTGCCCGCGATCGCTGCCCTCACCGCCAAGCAATATCTGATCGATGTCGGCGCGCGCATGATGGTGTTCGCGGTCGCCGCGGTCGCGCTCGATCTTCTGGTCGGCTATGCCGGCTTGATCTCCTTCGGGCACGCGGCATTCATTGGGCTCGGCGCTTACGCGGTCGGCATCCTGTCGGCGCACGGTATCGGCGAGGCTCTCGTCGCCTTGCCGGCCGCTATTCTGGTTTCGATGCTGTTTGCCTGGCTCACCGGCATTGTCTGCCTGCGCACGCGCGGCGCCTATTTCATCATGATCACGCTTGCCTTCGGGCAAATGATCTATTTCATCGCTACGTCGCTTGCGCCTTATGGCGGCGACAATGGACTGACTATTGCGGCGCGCAGCACCATTGCGGGCTGGCCGCTCATCAAGAGCGACCGCGCTTTCTATTACTTCACCCTGCTCTGCCTGCTGGCGACTTATGTGTTCTGCCGTGCGCTGGTCGGCTCGCGCTTCGGCCGCGTGCTGCGCGGCGGCAAGGAGAACTCTGTCCGCATGGCCACGATCGGCTTCAATGTGCGGCGCTTTCAGCTCGTCGCCTATATCATTGCCGGCGGGCTCGGTGGTTTTTCCGGCTTCCTGCTCGCGAACCTAACCGAGTTCGTGGCGCCCGCTTACATGTCATGGCAGCAATCGGGCGAACTGATCGTCATGGTGATCCTCGGCGGCGTCGGCACGCTCGACGGCGGGCTCCTTGGCAGCGCTGCCTATCTGATCGCGGAGGAATGGCTCTCGGGCATCACCGAGAACTGGAAGGTGATTTTCGGACCCGTCCTGGTGCTGGTCGTTCTGTTCGCGCGCGGCGGACTAATCGGGCTCGGCTCCTGGCTGCGGCGGCGGGTCGCCCATGCTTGAGCGCACCTCATCCGATCCGGTGCTGCGGCTCGAAGGGCTGCGCAAGAACTTCGGCAGCCTGACCGTGACCGACGACGTGACGCTCGATATCATGCCGGGCGAGATGCACGCCATTATCGGGCCGAACGGCGCCGGCAAGACCACGCTGATCAACCAGATATCCGGAATCATTCCGCCGGACGGCGGCCGCATCGTGTTTGGCGGCAACGATGTGACCGCATTGCCTCCCGACGCGCGCGCGCTCAGCGGGCTGGCGCGCAGCTTTCAGATCACTTCGATTCTTCCCGGCTTTTCGGTTCTGGAAAATGTCGCGCTGGCGGTGCAGGCGCGCGACGGCTCGAGCTTCCGCTTCTTCGGCAGAGCCGCCGATGAAACGGTGCTCAATGCCGAGGCGATGACGGCGCTCGAACTGGCCGGCATTGCCGAACGCGCGCATGCCCGCGCCGGTGAATTGTCGCATGGCGAAAAGCGCGCGCTGGAACTTGCCATCGCGCTGGCGATGAAACCGATCCTGCTTCTGCTCGACGAGCCGATGGCCGGCATCGGGCGCGAAGAGACCGAGCGTCAAGTCGAACTGCTGCTTCGCCTGAAGGGGCAGGTGACCATGGTGCTGGTCGAGCACGACATGGCGGCGGTTTTCGCGCTCGCTGACCGCATTTCAGTGCTGATCCGCGGGCGGCTGCTGATGACCGGCAATCCCGCCGACGTTCGCGCCGACCCGCAGGTCGTTGCGGCCTATCTCGGCGAACAGTTGGAGTGAGCGCCGCCGTGCTGACGGTCGAGACCCTCAAGGCCGCCTACGGCGCAGCGCAGGTGCTGTTCGACGTCAGTTTCTCCGTCGGCGAGGGCGAAATGGTCACGCTCCTTGGCCGCAACGGCATGGGTAAGACCACGACCATCTCGACGATCATGGGGCTGATGCCGTCGGTCGGCGGGAGGATCAGCTTCGGCGGCGCGGACCTCGGCGGCTGGCCGCCTTACCGGGTCGCTCAGGCCGGCCTTGGCCTGGTGCCAGAAGGCCGTCAGATTTTTCCGACGCTCACCGTCGAGGAGAATCTGATCGCGACCGCGGCCGCGCGCTTTGGCGCGGCGCGCTGGCAGTTGCGCGACGTGTACGAGATGTTCCCGAGCCTCGCCGAGCGGCGCCGCAACATGGGCAATCAGCTTTCCGGCGGCGAGCAGCAAATGCTGGCGATCGGCCGAAGCCTGATGACCAATCCGAAGCTGCTCATTCTCGACGAAGCGACCGAGGGCCTGGCGCCGCTCATCCGCAACGAGATCTGGGCGAGCCTCAAACGGCTGAAAGCCGAGGGCCAGGCTATTCTCTTGGTCGACAAACATATCGACGCGCTGCTCAAACTCGCCGACCGCCATGTGGTGATCGAGAAGGGCTACGTCGTCTGGTCGGGCTCGTCGGCGGACTTGGTCGGCGATCCAAGCGTGCGCCAGCGCCATTTGCAGGTGTGATGTTGCGGCCGATTGTACCGCTCGTGCCCGCGAAGGCGGGGACCCAGAGTCTTAAACATAGCGACGAGTTCGTCGCTTATTCCCGCTTTCGCGGGAATAAGCGGTCTTGGATCAATCCGGCACCACCGCCGTGGTCTCGATCTCGAGCCGCGCGTCCGCCTCGACCAGGCGCGTGACTGCGACCAGCGCCATCGCCGGATAGTGGTCGCCCATCACCTCGCGATAGACTTCGCCGAGCGCCGGCCGCGCTTTCAGATATTCGTCCATGTCGCGCACATACCAGGTCATGCGGACGATGTGCTGCGGCGTGGCGCCGCCCTCGGCCAGCACGGCTACTATGTTTTTCAGAAGCTGGCGCGTCTGGCCCACGAAATCGGGCGGAAAGCGCTCATGCTCATCCCAGCCGATCATGCCGCCGACAAATACCATCTCGCCGCGGGCCTTGATGCCATTGGCATAGCCTTTCGGCTGCGGCCAGCCGGCAGGCTGCAACACAACATGCGACGCGCGCCGCGCCAAGGTATCGCTCTCGGACAATTTCGGTTTCTCCTCAGGAGGCGAGCTTGCTGGCGGCCGATTCCGCCGCACGTCGCCGCAATTCGAACCGCTGCAATTTGCCAGTCTCGGTGCGCGGCAGGTTCGGCACGTAATCGACCGCGCGCGGATACTTGTAGGGCGCGACCGCAGCCTTGACGTAATCCTGCAGCGTGCGGGTCAAAGCCGCGTCGGGCGCGAAGCCTTGATTGAGGACCACATAAGCTTTGACGATCTGACCGCGCTCGTCGTCCGGCTGGCCGACCACGCCGCATTCGGCCACTGCCGGATGCGTCAACAGGACCGTTTCCACTTCCGGCCCGGCAATGTTGTAGCCGGCGGAAATGATCATGTCGTCGGAACGGGCCTGATAACGGAAATAGCCATCGGCATCCTTGATATAGGTGTCGCCGGTGACGTTCCAGCCGTTCTGCACATATTCGCTCTGACGCTTGTCGCCCAGATAACGGCAGCCGGTCGGACCGCGGACGGCCAACCGGCCCGGCGTGCCGGTCGGCGCCTCCCGTCCCGCCTCGTCGATCACGCGCGCCTCGTAACCCGGAACCGGCTTCCCGGTCGCGCCCGGGCGCATGTCTTCCTCGCGGCTGCCGATGAAGATGTGCAGCATCTCCGTCGAGCCAAGCCCGTCAATGATGCGGATACCGGTCGCCGCCGCCCACGCCTCGAAGGTCGCGGCCGGCAAGGTCTCGCCGGCGGAGACGCACTTGCGCAGCGAGGAAAGATCGAAGTTCGCGAGTTTGCCGAGCATGGCGCGAAAGGCTGTCGGTGCCGTGAAACAAATAGTCGCGCGCAGATTGGCGATGGCCGGCAGAAGATCATCCGGCGAGGCTCTCTCCAGCAGGATCGTGGTGGCGCCGACGCGCAACGGAAACAGCACGAGACCGCCAAGGCCGAACGTAAAAGCGATCGGCGGCGAGCCGATGAGGCGATCATCGCGGTCGGCGCGCAGCACGTATTTTCCGAACGTGTCGCAAATGGCGAGCATGTCGCGGTGAAAATGCATCGTGCCCTTGGGTACGCCGGTGGTACCCGACGTAAAGGCGATCAGGCAGACATCGTCGCTCGCCGTGTCGCACGCCGCGAAGCGCTCGTAGCCGTCCTTTTTCATCATCGCTTCGAGGCTGTCGGCGGCGCCGGAGCCCCAATAGACGATACGCTCGAGCCCGGGCGCGAGCGAACGCGCCTTCTCCATTTCGTCGGCCAGCCGAATGTCGCACAGCGCCAGCCGGATTTCGGCCTTGGTCAGCGGGAATGCGATTTCCTTCGCCCGCAGCAGCGGCATGGTCGCGACCACCACGGCGCCGGCTTTGATGACGGCAAAATAGGCGGCCACCATCATCGGGCTGTTCGGCCCGCGCAACAGCACGCGATTGCCCGGCACGACGCCGAGATCGCGCGTAAGCACGTTGGCGATGCGATTCACCCGCTCTGCCAGATCGCCATAGGATAGGCGCTCGGTGGGCGATATCAGGCAATCGCGAGCGCCCTCGCCTGCGGCCACCCAATCGTCGACGAAGACGCTCACGCAATTAAGCCGATCCGGGTAATTCAATTCAGGCAGTTTGAACAAAAATTCGGGCCACTGCCCGCGCGCGGGCAGATTGTCGCGCGCGAATGTATCGACATGCGCCGAGCGGATCATGCTGCATCATCCTTCCGCTGCCGATCGGGGGTTAGCCGACAGCTTCAGTTGCCTTCGAACACGGGCTTGCGTTTGTCCGCGAACGCCCGGAACGCGCGGGCAAAATCCTCAGTCTCCATGCAAAGCGCCTGCGCCACCGCCTCGGCCTCGATGGCGGTCTCGACCGACATCGCCCATTCCATTTCGAGCATGCGCTTGGTCATGGCATTGCCGAAGGTCGGACCGGCGGCGAGCTCGGCGGCGAGTGCATGCGCCTCGACGAGCACGTTGGCCGGCGCCGCCAGCCGATTGAAGAAACCCCAGCGTTCGGCCTCCTCGCCGGCGAGCGAGCGGCCGGTAAACAACAACTCGGCGGCACGGCCCTGGCCGATGATGCGGGGCAGGATGGCGCAAGCGCCCATGTCGCAACCGCCGAGACCGACGCGGTTGAACAGGAAAGCGACCTTGGCGTTCGCCGTGCCGATGCGGATATCGGAGGTCATGGCGACGATGGCGCCGGCGCCGGCGCACACGCCATCGATGGCGGCAATGATCGGCTGCGGCGCCGCCCTCATTGCTTTGACGAGCTCGCCGGTCATGCGGGTGAAATCAAGCAGCCCCGTCGTATCCATCTCGGTGAGCGGCTTGATGATTTCGAACACGTCGCCGCCCGAACAGAAATTGCCGCCGGCGCCGGTGATCACGATCGCCTTGACGCTTTTGTCACGGGCGGCGGCGCGAAAGATATTGCCGAGCTCGGCATAGCTTTCGAAGGTGAGCGGATTTTTACGCTCCGGACGATTGAGCGTGATGGTCGCGACCGCGCCCTCGACCGAAAGGCGTACATTTTGCGCCGTGTAGCCGGACAGCGGCAGCGTTACCGGATTGGCAATCATCATCGTTGCTCTTCTCCCGCGATCGAAGCGCGCGCGGAGATTTTAGTTTTGGCAAGGAGCCGCATCAGCACATCGATTTCACCGGACGAAAGCTGGGAAAAAATCTCCGCGATCCAGCCCTCGTGAGCGCGCGCCATCGCCCGGAAGGCGCGGCGCCCTTCGGGCGTGAGGCTCACGATCTGCGCACGGCGGTCGCTGCGCGACTGCCGGCGGTCAAGAAGCCCGAGCGCGACCAGCCGCTCCGACAGCCCGGTCACATTGCCGTTCGACACCATCATGCGCTGCGACAGCTCGCCGAGCGTCATGCCGCCGGGCGCCTTGTCGAGCTGCGCCATAAGGTCGAAACGCGGCAGCGTCACGTCGAATTCCTGGCGCAGCCGGCGGCGGACCTCACCCTCGATCAGCGTGGTGCAGGTCAAAAGCCGCAGCCAGAGCCGCAGCTCGCTCTCATGGTCGGCGGGCCGCTCGGCAACCTTGGTCTCTGCGTCCAGCGGAATGCCGGTTGTTTCTTGCACGCAATGCCCCTTGTGCGAACGCGCCCCCACCGCGACAGGCCCGCAACCATTTTGCCGGAATCATTTTAAGGTTCAAATTTATAAGCTTCAAGTAGCCCAAAAGCTTAGCCGGCCATCACCTCGCCGCCGGCAACGACGATGGCTTGTCCGGTAATCGAATGCGCGGCCGGCGAAGCGAGCCACAGAACGGTGTCCGCCACCTCTTCCGGAGTGACCAGGCGGCCTTGCGGATTGGAGGCCGCCAGCGCCGCCCGGGCGTCATCGCGGCTGCGCTTGGTCTTGGCGGTGATGTTGTCGACGGCGCGGTCCAACAGCGGGGTTTCGGTGTAGCCCGGACAGACCGCATTGACGGTGATCCCGGCGCGGGCGAATTCGAGCGCAAGGCTGCGGGTGAGGCCGATCACCGCGTGCTTGGCGGCCACATAGGCCGAAACATAGGCGTAGCCGACCAGACCCGCGGTCGAAGCGATATTGATCACCCGGCCGCTGTGGCGCGTGACCATGTCGGGCACGACTTCCCTGGCCACCAGAAAAGTTCCGGTGACGTTCACCGCCAAGGCTTTGTTCCAGGTGGCCAGATCGGTCTTCACAAAAGGCGCGCTCGGCGCCTCGCCCGCATTGTTGACCAGGATATCGATGGAACCGAACGCGCCGCGCGCCGACGCGATGCCGGCGCGGACTTTGGCTTCATCGGTGACGTCGAAATCAGCCAACATCTGCGTCGGCGCATGAGCCAGCGAGGCCCGTACTGTCGCGAGCGGCTCGCGGCGGCGGCCCGCGAGGCTCACCCGGGCGCCGGCTTTGGCACAGGCAGCCGCAATCGCGGCGCCGATGCCCGTCCCCGCGCCGGTAACGAGGACGTGCTGATCCTTGAGCGTCTGGTCTGTCACGACGATGCGATTCTCACGCAGGCGACGGCCCGGCTGCGGCACGCGCCAGGTTCGTTTCGTACTGCAATTTGGCGGAGAGATATTGCTTCGGCCAAGCGATCGATCTCATCCCGATCTTGGCCGCCTCGTGCAAGGTCCAAGCGGCGTCGGCGAGATGCGGACGGGCGATCGCACACAGATCGGCGCGACCGGCGGCGATGATCGAATTGGCATGATCCGCCTCCGAGATTGCGCCTACCGCAACGGTCGCGATGCCGATCTCGTTGCGCAGCTTGTCGGAGAACGGGGTCTGGAACAGGCGGCCGTAAACCGGCTTTTCCGCCTTCGACACCTGGCCCGACGAGCAATCGATCAGATCGGCGCCGGCGGCCTTGAACATTTTGGCGTAGATCGCAGCATCGGCAGGCGTATTGCCGCCTTCCGTCCAATCATGACACGACAGGCGAACCGAAATCGGCTTGTCGGCCGGCCAGACCTCGCGGATGGCGCGGAACACTTCGAGCGGATAGCGCGCATTATTCTCATGCGAGCCGCCGTATTCGTCGGTGCGCTGGTTGGTCAGCGGCGACAGGAAGCTCGACAACAGGTAGCCATGCGCGCAATGCAATTCGAGCATGTCGAAACCGATATCGATGGCACGCTTGGTGGCGGCAACGAAATCCGCCTTCACCCGATCCATATCGGCGCGCGTCATGGCGCGCGGCACCTGGCTGTTCGGCAAGTAGGGAAGCGCCGACGCCGACATCAGCAGCCAGTTGCCGTCATCGAGCGGCTGATCGATGCCTTCCCATGCCACGCGGGTCGAGCCTTTGCGGCCGGCATGGCCGAGCTGCAGACCGAACTTCGCCCCGGTCGTCGCGTGGACGAATTCGACGATGCGCTTCCAGGCCGCCGCCTGTTCGTCGCTCCAGAGCCCGAGGCAGCCGGGAGTTATGCGCGCATCCGGCGACACACAGGTCATCTCGCCGAAAATCATGCCGGCGCCGCCGAGCGCGCGGCTGCCGAAATGGACGAGATGGAAGTCATTCGGCACGCCGTCGGCCGCGCAGTACATCGCCATCGGCGACATGACGATGCGGTTCTGCAATGACAGCCCGCGCACGCGATACGGCGTGAACATCGGCGGCACCGGCGGGCCGTCGGGATCGATATTGATGCCGGCGCGCGCGGCGAACCAGCGCTCATAATTTTCGAGCCACTTCTTGTCGCGGAGACGCAGATTCTCGTGGCTGATGCGCTGCGAGCGCGTCAGCAGCGAATACATGAATTGCTCGGGCTCGAGCGTGTCGGCGTAGCGGCTGCCGACGACCTCGAACCATTCCATCGCGTTCCGCGCCGCATTCTGGATGCGGGCGACGTCCACCGCCCGGACCTCTTCGTAGGCGGCCAGGACTTCAGGGATTTTGTCCGGCGACGCGCCGAATTTGCGGAATTGCCGGGTCAGCTCTATTGCGTCTTCGAGCGCGAGCTTGGTGCCCGAACCAATGGCGAAATGCGCGGTGTGCGCGGCATCACCCATCAGCACGACGTGGTTCTTGCCGTTGAAATGACTCCACTTGCCGCAGATCAGGCGGCCGAAATTCAGCCACGCCGAGCCGCGCAGGTGCCGCGCGTTGCTCATCAGGCTCGCGCCTTCGAGCACTTCGCTGAAAAGTTCTTCGCAAAAGGCGACCGAGCGCGCTTCATCGGCCTTGTCGAGGCCGTGTGCCGCAAACACGTCTTCTGTCGTCTCGACGATAAAGGTCGATGTCTCGCTGTCGAATTTGTAGATGTGGGCCTGGAACCAGCCGTGCTCGGTGCGGCGGAAGTCGAAGGTGAAGGCGTCGAACGACTTCTTGGAGCCGAGCCAGATAAAGCGGTTCGGCCGCATCACCATGTCAGGCTTGAAGGCGTCTTTGTAGCGGTTGCGAATTTTGGAATTGATGCCGTCGCAAGCAATGATCAGATCGGCGTCGGGAAATTCGAGGTCGGAGTCGACTTCGCGCTCGAACACGAGCTCCACCCCGAGCTCTTCGCAGCGTTCCTGCAGAATGTTGAGCAGTTTCTTGCGGCCGATGCCTACAAAGCCGTGACCGGTGGTGCGCATCCGCCGGCCTTTGATCCGGACCTCGATGTCGTCCCAATGATTGAACGCGCTCTCGATCGCATTTGCGGTCTTGCTATCCCAAGCGCGCATATTCTCCATGGTCGCATCGGAGAAAACGACGCCCCAGCCGAAGGTGTCGTAAGGCTGGTTCCGCTCAATGACCGTAACGTGATGGGCCGGGTTTTCCTTCTTCATCAGCAGGCCGAAATAGAGCCCAGCCGGGCCGCCTCCGATGCAAACGATGCGCATATGTTTCTCCGTCCGAGTCTGCTGAATTCTACCCGCCGCAAATGGTTTAGGCTTCAAATATCTATCACCCATCCACCTCGACTGCCATACATCGTGCGCGGCCTCGACGGGACGCTTTGATCTGGCGCAAAATTGTCGAGGGAGGTGCAAGAAGTACCGGTATTTTCGAACGTTTTTGGGCGGCATCCGGGCTCGAAGCCAGGAACGCGCAATGCTGCCATACGTTGTCAAAGGGTGCGCTGCTCGGCGCCCGGCATACCCGTCAATTCCGCGAATCGCCCGGAAGGCGCAATGGGGACGACTGTCCGGCGGTCGACGGCATCATCGAAGAGGCCGGCGAACTGGCCGGCGAAATCGAAGATGCATCGACCCTTGACGCCGCGCTGGTCGCCACGCAGCTTGCGCGGCGCGACCAAATGCAAGCGGCGATGTGCACCCCTTTAATTTGATCTGAAAGACGAGCCCGCGTTTTCGGAACATCGCCAGCCGCCAAACGTTGTCACGACGAACGACATTTGGAGGAAGACTATGGACTGGAACCGCGTGGAAGGAAACTGGAAACAAACAAAGGGGAAGATCAAAGAGAAGTGGGGCCAACTCACCGATGACGATCTCACTCAGATCGACGGCAGACGCGACCAGCTCGAAGGCAAGATTCAGGAACGTTACGGTCTCGCCAAGGATCGGGCGCGCAAGGACGTGGAAGATTGGCTGAGCAAGATGAACTAAGCGAAAGCTCGTCTTTCGATTAGCTCTCGACAATCAGCCAAGTTGGATGACGGCGTGACGGAGTTCCGTCGCGCCGTCTTTCTTTTTGTTCCGGTTCCCGCCGCCAGGAAACACGGATCGCTGGGAACGCCGATCGGGCCCAATCGGTTGGTACGGAGAAGCAACAGGCTTGAGAAAATTCAATGCGCGCCGACCCACAAGCTCCAGTATACAAAGAAAGCACCGACCAGAGCGCAGATGAGCACACGCGCCAACCGGTTCCCGCCGTGCGCACACGCGCCGGCATCACCGGTCACAATGTGCGCTAGTGCTCGCCTTCAGCCTCATCGCCGTGGTGGCGGCATTTCTGATCGTTTATCTGGTTTACGTCTGACGCCTGATCGACCGCCGCTCAGTCGCTTCGCTCGACCAATGCGTGCCTCGCTTTGCCGACGTCAGCGGCGGAGACCGGCGGCGCAGAATTGCCCCAGGCATTCCGAATATAAGTAACAACGGCGGCAACCTGACCGTCCGTCAACACCCAGGCGAATTGCGGCATTGCCGCTGCAGTCGGCGCGCCGTCGGTGGCGGCGCTGCGCGCGCCCCGCAGCACGACATGCAGCAGCGACGTTGGATCGCTCTGCTGGCCAACCGGCGTTCCGTTGAGCGATGGAAAGAGACCGGCCGCCCCCTTCCCGTCCGCAGCATGACAGCCTGAGCACTCGTCCGCGTAGACGGCGCTGCCGATCCTCATCGTTTTTTCATCCGGCTTGACCACGGTTTGCGTGTCGCCTTCGGCGTTGCCCGGCTGATCTTTCAGATAGGCCGCGATGGCCTGAAGATCGGCATCGCTCAGGTGCGATGTCGACAATTTCACCATTTCCGCCATTAAGCCCGTGGCGGCGCTCGTGCTGTTGTGCCCCGTTTTCAGATAGGCCACGATCTCCTCGACCGGCCAGCCTCCGATGCCGCGCCGCAGGTCGTTGGTAATGTCGGGCGCGAACCAGCCTTGCAGCGCATAGCCTTGCAGGGCACTAGCGTTATCGTCGCCGCCAAGCGCATTCTTCGGCGTGTGGCACATGCCGCAATGGGTAAGACCCTCGGCCAAATAGGCGCCCCGATTCCATTCCGCGCTCTTGTTTGGATTTGGCCGGAACGTCCCGGGCGTGAAGAACAGCTGGTCCCACACGAGCATCGATATGCGGATGTCGAAGGGGAACGGCAGTTGGTTCGGCTGGACCGGATTGTAGACCGGCGGGAGCGTGTTCAGATAAGCGCGGATGGCGAGCGCATCCTCGCGCGTGATCTTGGTGTAGTAGGTGTAAGGCATGGCCGGGTAGAGACGCTCGCCGTCGCGGCCGGTGCCGTTCTTGAGCGCGTTGACGAACTCGTCGTCGGTCCAGGCGCCGATGCCGGTCTGCGGGTCGGGCGTGATGTTCGGCCCGATGAGCAGGCCGAACGGCGTTTCGATGTTGCGGCCGCCGGCAAACTCGTGACCGCTGCCCGGCAGCGTATGACAAGCGGCGCAATCGCCGGCGACGGTGAGATAACGGCCGCGCTCGATCTGTTTGAAATCCTGTTTGTCGATGCCCTCGCCGACGGCGGCACTGGCGGCGATCACCGCACCGCATAGTCCGGCCAGCAATGCTGCTTTGTTACGCATGAATGAGCGGCCCCGGATTCTGGAGATATTGCGAGCGAATGGCGGCGGCCGACCAGAAAGCGAGCGCGCCGACCGTACCGGTCGGGTTGTAGCCGGCGTTCTGCGGGAAGGCGGTGGCTCCCTGGACGAACAGGTTCGGCACGTCCCAGCTCTGCAGATATCTGTTCAAGGCGCTGTTGCCTGGATTGTCGCCCATGATCGCGCCGCCGCAGAGATGCGATGTCTGATAGTCGGTCACGTCGTAGGGCCCTTTGCGCGGCTGCCTGACGACCTGCGAGGCGCCCATCTTTTGCAGGATCTCCGCGTATTTGTCGGTGAGATACGCGCTCATCTTGAGTTCGTTGTCGTGGAAGTCGATGGTCATGCGCATTAGCGGGCGGCCGAAACGGTCTTTGTAGGTGGGATCGAGATCGAGATAGACGTCGCGATAGCTGTAGAAGGATCCGTGACAGGCCGCGCCGCAAATGACCGAGCTCAGATAGTTGTCGCGCAGCGCCTGTTTCCATTTGGCGCCCCAAGCCGGCGTACCGGGCGGCACGGCCATGCTTTCGAGCGGACGGCCATTGGTGCGGACCTGGCCGATATAGCCGCCGCCGACAAAGCCGAGGTTGCGGTGATCGAAATTGTCGCCGTTGAACTCGTCGATGCACATGCCGATCGCACCGGCGGCGACAAACGGATTGAAGTTGTATTTGTTCTTGTCGAAGAACCCGACCGCGGTCGAGGTCGTCTGATGTGTGAAATTCCGGCCAATCTGGCCCTTGCCGGTTTGCGGATCGTAGGGCGTGCCGATGTCCGACAGCAGCAGAAGCTGCACATTGAACAGCTGAAACGCACACAACAGTACGATATCGGCCGGCTGTTCCCACTCTTCGCCCGAGGAGTCCACGTAGGTGACGCCGGTCGCCCATTTGCCGGCGCGATCGAGATTGACGCGCATCACTTCGCACTCGGTGCGCGCCTCGAAATTCGATTTGCGCAGCAGCACCGGCAGGATGGTCGTCTGCGGGCTCGCCTTGGAATAATTGGCGCAGCCGAACCATTCGCAGAAACCGCAAAAGGTGCACTGCCCGAGCTTGACGCCGAGCGGATTGGTATAGGCCTGCGAGAGATTGCCCGACGGCTGCGGGTACGGCTTGTAGCCGAGCTCCTCGGCAGCCTGCGCGAACAAGGCATGCCCATAACCCTGCTTCATCGCCGGCGTCGGATAAGCCCGCGAGCGAGCGCCTTCGAACGGGTTGCCGCCGTCTTGAATCTTGCCCTTGATGTTTCCGGCCGTGCCCGACGTGCCGCACAGATATTCAAACTGATCGTAGTGCGGCTCAAGCTCGTTGTAGGTGACGCCCCAGTCCTGAACCGTCATGTCTTCCGGCAAGAAGCTCGCGCCGTAACGTTCGGTCAGATGCGAGCGCGTCAAGAAATCACTTGGCAGAAAACGGAAGGTCTCGGCGTTCCAATGCAAGCCACCGCCGCCGACGCCGTTGCCGAGCATGAAGGCGCCCCAGTTGCGAACCGGCAGCGCCGTTTGATCGGCATTGTTGCGGAAGGTCACTGTCGTCTGCGCCGGCCGCAGAAAAAGCTCGTGCTGCAAGCGATAGCGCCATTCATCTTGCGCGTAGGAAATGGGAAAGTCGCTCGCGGTGTCCCGCCATGGGCCGCGTTCGATGGCGACGACGTCCAATCCGGCATCGGTGAGCTCGTGCGCGAGAATCGAGCCGGTCCATCCCAAGCCGACGATGACCGCATCCTTGCGTGGAAGCCTGCGCGCCATATGAAGTCTCTTCAAAAATATGAGCGGCCGGGAGCCGCCCTCAGCAAAAGTTCATTGCGTCCAGTTCGGATGATTGTTGATACCGACAACCGGCAACGTGACGGGCTGGTTGTGGCGATCGATCCAGTCGCGATAGTCGTAATGCGCACCCGGAAATCCGATCATCTTCCAGGCGGCCATACCTTTGTTGCCGCCATAGATCGGATCGGCAAGAAAGCCACTTTGCGTGTCCTTGAGGATCTGGGTGAAGAAGGTTTTGCCGTCGTAGCCGTCGAGCTTGAACGATCCGTTCTCAAGCCCCTTGATCACGTCGTCCTTCTGCTCATCGGACAACGCGGCAAAAGTCTTGCTGTTGAATTTGTCGCGGCAGGCGGCATCGAAAGCGGCGAGCGCCTTGCGATATTGCTGCGCGATGGTTAGCGCCGATTGCGGGCCTTGCTGCTTGGTGCCTTCCTGGAACGGGCCCATCATGTAGAAGGCTTCGTTGCGGCCGTAGGGACCGGCAAGCTGCCGGTCGATAAACACGGCGCAGCCGCAATCCTTGCCGCCTGGCGTTTGCGGATCGGGCGGAATGAGACGATCGACGAAGGCTTCGACCGTCACCGCCTCGGAGGGCGTGAAATAGTGCCAGCCCTCCGGCGTCACTGCCGCCGGCGGATCGGCTGCGCCGGGCTTCCATGGCAAGGCGCCCTTCAGCAGCGCGGCCTGCGCCACACGCGAACTCAACAGCAGTGCGATGGCACTCGATGCGAGAAGCTGCCGGCGATTGAGCTGATGCACAGCCTGAGATCCAACGGCGCCCAGCGCCGCGGTTTGAACGCACGACCCGCGCACGGGGTTCCGGCGCGGTTTCATTAAATTTGTGTTTGGTGCGACCTCAGCATCGCCGGTCAGGCGCATGCCAACAATTCTCGATTGACGGAACAAACTTCACAATTTTGTTGTTTTCAGCGATGCGGAGCGGTCGGCGCGTCGTCCATGTCGTTGGGATGACAGCTTATCGGCATGACTGCGCGGATCGCCGGCACGCCGGCAATAGCCTTCGCACGATCTAAAAAATTCTTGGAGAATCTTATGGCAAAGCGAAAACGCAGATACTCGCGCAGCGCGAGCAGCGACGTGAAAAGCGAAATGCATCGCTATAAGCGCGGCACGGCGCACAGTGGCCGCGGCGGCAAAGCCGGGAAGGTCAAGAGCCGCAAGCAAGCCATCGCGATCGACTTGTCGAAAGCGCGCAAGAAGGGCAAGAAAGTCCCGAGACGAAAGGCTGCGTGATTTCGCGCCGAAGAAGATCAGCACTCGACAACACGCTAGAGGTCGCGGCGGCAGCGGCGGCCAATCTAGGGCGCCAGCGAACCCACGGTTCATCCCGTGATCGCGCGAGGCGCGTTTGGGCGCCGACTTTTGGCGTTCGTGCGGCACACGGGTGGGAAACGCCTGATCCGCGGCGGACGGCTCGGCCCTTCGCAAGGCGCTTTTCTCCAATTCCATCAATGATATTGTGCGCCCGAACGAAGGGGGCCGTGTGGTTCGGCGTCGGGGGTAAGAAGAATGACTGCGGGCTCGATCTTGGCGGGCTTCAACCGATCAGTGACGGAAGCGACTGCGGGCTTCGAAGCCTATCTCCGCCGGCCGGGCGCTGTGCCAATCCTCATTATCGTGCTGTGGGCTTGCGCTGTTCTGCCCAACCTTCCGCTGCGTGCCTTCATCTACGAGGAGGGAACCAACGCCGAAATCGCGCGGGACATCCTGATGCGCGGGGATTTTCTGCAGCCTTACGTTTATGGAATTCGCTGGCACGAGAAGCCGTCGCTCCTGTCCTGGCTGATCGCAGGCTTTGCGACAGTCACCGGCGGCGTGAATGAGTGGTCGGCGCGGCTTCCAACCATGCTTTCGGTGCTCATCACCGCGCTGATGGTGCAAGCGGTGACACGCCGTTACGCCGGCCTGAATGCCTCCCTGTTTGCAGCGCTCGCATTCATCTTTTGTCCTTTGCTGCTGCAAAAGCTAACCATTGCCGAGCCAGATACGCTGGTGACAGTCTTGTCGTTCGGTGCGCTCGTGGTGTGGTGGAGCGGCGTTGCGGCGGGACGTTTGACGATTCTGCATTGGATCGGCTCGGGCTTTCTGCTGGCGGCGCTGGCGATGGCGAAAGGTCCGCAGCCCGCGGCATTTTTCGGTCTCGGCGTGTTGGCCTATCTGCTGATCGAACGCCGCTGGCGCGACCTGCCGGGCTGGGTCCTGTGCATGATCATTCCGGCGGCGACGGTGGCGGCGTGGGGCGCGGCGGTCTATCGCCCCGGCGACGAAACGGCCTGGATTTCCTATGCGCGGCTGACCGGATGGCCGCCGTTTTACAGTTACATCACGCGCAGTATTCACGACATCGGCAGTCTCTACCTGGAATTGCTGCCGGCAAGCCTTCTGATCCCGTTCATTCCCTGGCCGTGGCGCCGAGCCAACGAGCCAAGTGATATCCCATCGGTCGTCGCGCCGATGATCCTCTATTCCGGCGTCTGCACCGCCATCCTGGTGTGGTGGCCCGGTTTCAACACCCGCTATGCCATGCCGATCGCCCCGTCGCTCGCGGTGCTCGCTGGCGTTGCCTGGGACCGGCTGGAGCTCTCGCGCTATGCGATCGTGCGCCGCGCGGCGACCACCATTCTTTGTCTGCTCGTGATCTATCAGTTCGTGATTTCCATGGTCGTCGTGCCGCTTCTTTACGACCGTTTCGGCGAGAACCGTGTCGCCGGCAAAGCCATCGAACAGGCGATCCTTGCCGATCCGGCGCCGGCTTATTGTCTGCGGCTCGACACCAACGTCTTCTTTTATGTGCATGTGCCGTTGCGGTGTCTCGACCTACAGGGTATGGCCGCACTCGATCCGCCGGCTTGGCTGTTGATGCCGCACGCGGCCGTTGCGGAATTCGCCAAATTGCGGCCAGATCTGAACGTACGAACCGTGAAAGACGGGCTGACCGAGCATCAATTCACGGCCGCGCGGATCGAGAAGAAGTAAAAATACGCGACACCGTTCGGTAAAGTCGCGTACTCCGGCCCGTTAACAGCGTCGGCAAAAGCGACGCATCATCACGGGGACAGAAATGTGCTAAGCAACCAGGGCGTGCAAGAATCGTCACGCCGGCAAGAAACAATTGGGAGGGAAGCATGCTCGAGGGCGAAAGCCTTGCCGACATTCTGACGGTCGGAGACATCACGCGCCACCACGCCAAAATTCGTCCCGATCGGGTAGCGATTCACTTCGAAGGGCAGCACACCACCTACGGCGAGCTCGACCGTCGTGCCAACCGAGTGGCCAATGGCCTGATCGCAGACGGCGTACGTCCGCAAGCGCGCATCGCCTATCTTGCGAAGAATTCGCCGGCGTTTTTCGATCTCTGGTTCGGCGCCGCCAAGGCCGACATCGTGCTGGTGCCGGTCAATTTCCGGCTTGCGCCGCCGGAGGTCGCATATGTGGTCGACGACGCCGGCGCCGATATCCTGTTCGTCAGCGCCGATTTCTATCCACTAGTCGAGAAAGTGGCGCACGATCTGACGTCGGTTCGGCGCATCATCGCGCTCGACGGCGGGCACAAAAGCTGGACCGGCTATGCCGAATGGCTTGGGGGTCAGCCGGATCTCGATCCGGCCATCGCGGTCGCGCCAGACCGCTGTGCCATCCAGATGTATACCAGCGGGACCACCGGTCATCCGAAGGGCGCACAGCTCAGCCACGCCGGTCTCCTGACGTTGTTGCCCGGCGCGCTCAACCAGTTCGGCGCTTGGCACGACAAGGACGTCAATCTGGTTTGCATGCCGCTCTTTCACATCGGCGGCAGCGGCTGGGCGTTGGTCGGCTTCTATCGCGGCGTCGAGACGGTGCTGATGCGCGATCCGGACCCCACCGCTATTCTGCGCCTGATCCCCGAATACCACATCACCAAAGCCTTCATGGTCCCGGCGCTGCTGTTGTTCTTGATGCAGGTGCCGCTCTGCAAGACCACGGATTTTTCCTCGCTCGAGCTGATCGTTTACGGCGCCTCCCCGGCCCCGATTGATCTGGTGCGCAACGCGCTTAAGACATTCGGCTGCGGCGTGGCGCAAGTCTATGGGCTGACGGAAACCACGGGCGCCATCACCTATCTGCCGCCGGAAGATCACGACGAGAACAACGCCGAACGCTTGAAGTCATGCGGCAAGGCGATGACCGGCATAGAAATTCGCGTGGTCGACGCCGACGGCAACGATGTCGGCGTCGGCGACGTGGGCGAGATCATCACGCGCTCGCCGCAAAATATGCTCGGCTACTGGAACCAGCCGGAGGCGACGCGCCGCGCCATCCGCGGCGAATGGTTCCATACCGGCGACGCCGGCTATCTCGACGCGGACGGCTACATCTACATCTACGACCGCGTGAAGGACATGATCATTTCCGGCGGCGAAAATATCTATCCGGCGGAAGTCGAAAGCGCGTTGTTCAGCCATCCGGCGGTTGCAGACGTGGCCGTGATCGGCATCCCCGACGAGCGATGGGGCGAGGCGGTCAAGGCCATGGTGGTCAGAAAGCCGGGAACAAACATCACTGCCGACGAATTGATCGGCTTCGCCCGCGAGCGGATCGCCCATTACAAGGCGCCGCGCTCGATCGACTTCGTCGAGACGCTGCCGCGCACGCCGACCGGCAAGATCCTCAAGCGCGAGCTGCGCACGCCGTTCTGGGTCGGACAGGAGCGGCAAGTGCATTAGAGCATGATCCGGAAAAAGCCTGCCCTCGGACTTGATCCGAAGGGTGGAAGCCGGTTTTCCGAGAAGATCATGCTCCCGTAAAAATCGAGCTTACGGCGGCGGCTCTTCGGCTCAGTTCAACTCCAGTTTCAAACCGCCGCCGGTTTTTGGGGCCGCCCCCTTGGCGTTGGGCTCGTACTCCATGCGCCGCGCATTCGGATGATGCGAGGGCCAGCCGTTGCAATGCCCGATCTCGTGCTGGCGGATGTAGGCGATCAGGCGGATGTCCTCCTCGCCCTGCGGCAAGGCGATGTAGCAGACGCCCTTATCGACCCACGAGCAGCTTTCAGCGGGGCCGTGGCAGGTGGAGATGATCTGCAACCGGGACAAGCGCTGTTCGACAACCTGGCCGGGATAGGGGTGGTCGTACTGCGCCGGAGGTTCGAGAAATACAATCATTCGGAAATACTGCTATGCTGCGGCAGTCGGAATCTGGGGAGCTTACGGCATGCGATTATTCGCGGCAGTCTTCTTCGTGGTACTTGCATGGGGACTTGCTTGGGGCTCGGAAGCGGCTATGGCGCAAGGGTATTGTCCGTTTGTGGCATTTTGCGACGCGCAGCATTATCACTGCTATCGCAATTGCGGCGCGCTGACCGACGTGGTCGCCTGGCCGGCGCGGCCGCCTTTCTTGCAACAATGCTCCTATGGCTGCGAGCGCCAATTGAATCGCTGCATGTACCGGGCGGTCCGCTGGTGCAGATAGCCGCTTGGGAGCGGCTCAAGGCGCGGCAGCAGGACCCATGAGCGCGCGCGCTTCCGCGGGGCTCGCGATCGAACGGCCGGCCTCGCGCGCGTAACGCACCAAGGTTTCCACCAGCGCCGCGTTCGAGCCCACTTTGCTCCCGTCGGGCTGATAGAACGTGTCTTCAAGGCCGGTGCGCAAATGGCCGCCGAGCTCGGCGGCGCGGCGATGTAGCGGCCAGATCTCCGCGCGACCGATCGCGGTGACCTGCCAGGGCGCGCCGGTAACGATGAGCTTCCGCAGAATGGGAAGCAGGTCAGGATCCGCCGGCATGCCGGACTCAACGCCCATGACAAAGTTGTATCGCGGCAGGCCGGCGAACATGCCGTTCTTGGCATACATGCCGACGCAACGCACAATGCCGACATCGAAGCATTCGAATTCCGGCTGCGTCCCGATCTCGCGCATCACATCCAGATAGGCTTTGACCTTCTCGACCGGATTGTCGAACAGGTGCGGCGGCCAGGCCCACGAACCGTCGGCACGGACTTTCAGATAATTCAGCGAGCCGGCATTGCAGGCGGCAATCTCCGGCTTGAGGGCGCGCAGGCAGGCGAGCGGCCCGGAAATGTCCGGCCCGAGCGTGCCGGTGGTCTCGTTGAGGATCACGCCCGGGCATGCATCGCGGATCGCCTGCATGACGGCCGCGGCGACGCTTGGATCCCACGACGGCAGATGGCCCTTGCCGGGCGCCTGCTGGCGGAAGTGCACGTGCATGATGGCGGCGCCGGCGTCGAAAGCCGCTCTTGCCTCGCGCGTCATTTCGGCGGGCGTCACCGGCACCGGATGCTGCGTCGGGTCGGTCAGCACGCCGGTGAGCGCGCAAGTGATGACGGCCTTGTCGGTCATGACGCGGCCTCTTCGCGCGGGGGGGCGGCTTCCTGATCCGGCTTGAGTTCGGCCAGAAGCTGGCGCGTCGCGACTTGATCGCCGGGCTTGACCAGAATCTTGCCAATGCTGCCGTCGCGCTCGGCGACGATCTCGTGCTGCATTTTCATGGCTTCGAGCACCACGACGCATTGTCCCTTGGCGACCGGATCGTCCGGCTTGGCGAGCACATTGACGATGACGCCGTTCATCGGCGCGAGTAACCGCAACGAGCCGGCGCTGCGGTTCGAACCGGCGGGAGCAAGAGTCGCATCCCGAACCTCAAAGACATCGCCGTCGAGGTCGAGGTAAAGCGCATCATCACGCACCGCGAAGCGCGCGTTCTGCTGCACGCCGGAAATATCGAAGCGAACAATACCATCATCGCGATGAACGATCGCGACTTCGACCCTGTCGCTCCCGAGCACAATAAAATAATCGTTCGTACCGACGACCGTTACGCTGACGGTATGATGGGCGTCGCCTAGCCTGAACCGCAATGGCCAGACGGCAACACCGGTCGACGACCAGCGCTGAGCAGCACCCGTATCGCCTGGTGATGATCGCGCGCGTGCCTCGAACAGCAAAACCGCGGCGAGGGCGAGTATGCGCGAACTCGGCTGCGCAGCACGGCCCGTGTCGCCGCCCGTTGGAAAATACTGATCGATAAATGCCGTAGTCACCTCGCCGGCCGCAAAAAGGGGATGCCGCAACATGGCGATGAGCAGGCTACGGTTCGTCTTCAGCCCGAGCACGGCCGTATCTTCGAGCGCCATGATCAGGCGGCGCCGCGCCTCCTCGCGCGTTGCCCCCTGCGCAATCAGCTTGGCCAGCATCGGATCGTAGAATGGGCTGACCGTGCAGAACGGAGCGAGGCCGTGATCGATGCGCACGCCCTCTCCGCTCGCCGGCCGCCAATCGATCAGCGTGCCGCTTTGCGGCAGGAAGCCATTCTCCGGATCTTCGGCGTAGAGACGGGCTTCGATAGCGTGGCCGCTCAAGACCAGTTGGTGCTGCTCGAGCGGCAGCTTTTCGCCGGCGGCTACGTTCAATTGCCAGGCGACGAGATCGACACCGGTGATCCCTTCGGTGACCGCGTGCTCGACCTGAAGCCGGGTATTCATCTCGAGGAAATAGAATTGTCTCCCTGGATCGAGCAGAAACTCGACTGTGCCGGCGCCGACATAGTCGATGGCGCGCGTCGCCGCGACCGCCGCCTCGCCCATTTGCACGCGCATTGCCGCCGACACAGAAGGCGATGGCGCCTCCTCGATGACTTTCTGATGCCGCCGCTGGATCGAGCAATCGCGTTCCCCCAGGTGGATGATGTTCCCATGCTGATCGGCAAAGATCTGAAACTCGACATGGCGTGCATCGCCAATGGCGCGTTCGAGGATCAATTCGTCTGATCCGAATGCGCGCAGTGCTTCCGATCGCGCCCTTGCCAACGCATTGGCGAGATCGTGCACGGCGCTCACGAGCCGCATGCCACGCCCGCCGCCGCCGCCGGCCGCCTTCACCATGAGCGGAAAACCAATGCCGGCTGCTTCCGCGAGCATCGTCTCGTCCGATTGATCCTGACCCCGATAACCCGGCACGCACGGGACACCGGCCGCCTGCATCAGCTCCTTGGCGCGCGCCTTGTTGCCCATGGCGGCAATCGCTGACGCGGGCGGGCCGATGAAGACGAGCCCGGCGGCGGCGCAAGCCTCGGCGAACGCAGCATTCTCGGAAAGGAAACCGTAGCCGGGATGCACCGCGTCTGCCCCGGCGCGCTTGGCAGCGCCGAGCAAGGCCTCGATGTTCAAGTAGCTGTCGCGCGCCGGCGCCGGCCCGATATGCACCGCCATGTCGGCTTGACGCACATGCAGCGCATCGGCGTCCGCGTCGCTGAAGACAGCGACTGTTCGATAACCTAGCCCCTTTGCCGTGCGCATGATCCGGCACGCGATCTCGCCGCGATTGGCGATCAGGATTTTGCTGAAGCGGCTCACCGGCTCTGACCGTGGATGGCCCGCTGCGACGCTTGCGCAGGGTCACGCATTCGCAGCCTTAGACTCGGCAACATTGGAGGTGCCCGGAAGCGTGCCCATCAGCTTGCAGATGATGGTCAACATGACTTCGTCGGCGCCGCCGCCGATCGAGCCGAGGCGACCGTCGCGATAGACGCGGCTGATCGGGCTCTCATTCATGTAGCCCATGCCGCCCCAATATTGCAGGCATGCATCAGCGGCTTCGCGCTGCAAGCGTCCGGCCTTGAGCTTTGCCATCGACGCCAGCCGCGTCACGTCAGTGCCGGCGAGATAAAGCTCGCAAGCGCGATAGACCAGCGCGCGCAAAAGCTCGATCTCGGTTGCAAGCTCGGCGAGTCGGAAATGCACGACTTGATTATCTAGGATCGACTTGCCGAAGGCTTTGCGGTTGCGCGTGTATTCGATGGTCTGCGCGATCACGCGTTCCATCGATTTCAGATTAGCGGCGGCGGCCCACAGCCGTTCCTCTTGAAACTGCATCATTTGATAGGTGAAGCCCTTGCCTTCCTCGCCGATCAGGAAACGTTGCGGCACCCGGACATCGTCGAAGAAGATCTGCGCGGTGTCCGACGAGCGCATGCCGAGTTTGTCGAGCTTGCGGGCAATCTCGACGCCCTTGGTTTTCATCGGCAGGCAGATCAGCGATTTATTCTTATGCGGCGCGCCCTCCGAGGTGTTGGCGAGAAGGCACATCCAATCGGCTTGCGTGCCATTCGTGGTCCACATCTTGCCGCCGTTGATAATGTAATCGCCGCCGTCCTTGCGTGCCGTGGTCTTGATCGAGGCGACGTCGGAGCCGGCGCCGACTTCGGAGACGCCGAGGCACGCGACATAGTCGCCCGAGATCGACGGCGCCAAAAATTCGCGCTTGGCCGCGCCGGAGCCGAAGCGGGCGAGCGCCGGCGTTGCCATGTCGGTCTGCACGCCGATCGCCATCGGGACACTGCCGCAGGCGATATTGCCGAGTTCCTCGGCCATAACGACAGCATAGGAATAGTCGAGGCCCTGTCCGCCATACTCGACCGGTTTGGTGAGTCCGAGAAAGCCCAGATCGCCCATTTTCTTGAACAATGGATGCGCGGGAAAGATGCCGGCTTCCTCCCACTCATCGACGTGAGGATTGACCTCGGCGGCAATGAATTTTTGCAGGCTGCGACGCAACTCCTCATGCTCGGGCGTGAACAGCATTGGCGTTTCCTTTTATTCCGACGCTTTCTGTTATTTTTGCCAGCAACTTATCACATGCGCCCGACGCCGAAGGTAATGGGTTTGAGCGGACGTACCGCCGCCTCGCGGCAGATCGCCAGACAGAAGCCTAGCACTTTGCGGGTGTCGCGTGGATCGATCAGGCCGTCGTCCCACAGCCGGGCGGTTGCATAAAGCGCCGTGGATTCGGCGTCCACGCGCTTGATGATCGCCTGCTCCATCCCGCCGAGCATTGCCTTGTCGACCGGCTTGCCTTCGCGCTTGAGTTTTTCTTCGTTGACGATCGCCATCACTTTTGCCGCTTGTTCGCCGCCCATCACGGCAATTCGGTTGCTGGGCCAGGCAAAAATGAAGCGCGGGTCATAGGCGCGTCCGCACATGCCGTAATTGCCGGCGCCGAACGATGCACCGATATGAATCGTCAATTGCGGCACGGTGGCATTGGCCACAGCCTGGATCATTTTGGAGCCGTGCTTGATGATGCCGGCTTGCTCGGCTTCGCGCCCGACCATGTAGCCGGTGGTGTTTTGCAGATACACGATCGGCATGTTGGCCTGACAGCAAAGCTGAATGAATTGTGCCGCCTTGCCGGCACCATCGGCGTCGATCGGCCCGTTGTTTCCAATCAAGCCGATAGCGTGGCCTTCGATCTCGGCTTGGCCGCAGACTGTGTGTGGGCCGTACAGCATCTTGAAATCGAGATAATCGGAATCATCGACGATGCGCGCGATGACTTCGCGCACGTCGTAGGGTTTGCGATAATCGGCCGGCACCACGCCGGCGAGTTCCTCAGCCGCGTAACGCGGCTCCTTGAAAGATTTCTGCGGCGAGGCCAATAGCTGTTCGTTCCACGGCAGCTTCGCCATGATCTCGCGCGCGATACGAATGCCGTCGGCATCGTCTTCCGCGAGATATTCGCCGAGCCCCGAAATGGTGGCGTGCATGTCGGCGCCGCCGAGCTCTTCGTCGGTTGCGATCTCGCCGGTTGCGGCGCGCAGAAGCGGCGGCCCGGCCAGGAAAACTTTCGCCCGGCCCCGTACCAGGATCACATAATCAGACAGGCCCGGCAGATACGCGCCGCCCGCCGTCGAAGATCCATGCACGACGGTGATCTGAGGAACGCCGGCCGCCGACAAGCGCGCCTGATTGGCAAAACCGCGACCGCCCTCGACGAACATTTCCGCCTGGTAGAGCAGATTGGCGCCGCCGGATTCCACAAGCTGCACCATCGGCAGCTTGTCGCGCATCGCGATCTCTTGCACGCGCAGGTGCTTCTTCACGCCCATCGGGGCGACCGTGCCGCCTTTGATCGCGCTGTCGTTGGCGGACACGATGCAGCGAATGCCGGACACGTAGCCGATACCGGCGATGCCGCCGCCGCCCTGGATGCCGGCATCGCCATCGTCGTCGTGCATGCGGAAGCCGGCAAGGGTCGAGAGCTCGAGCCACGGCGCGCCGGGATCGAGCAAAAGCGCGACGCGCTCGCGCGGCAACAATTGCTTGCGCGCGCGGAAACGGTCGCGCCTGGCATTCGAGGCGTCGCGCACCTTCTGTTCGAGCGCGCGAAATTCACCGATCAGCGCCAGCATCTGCTCGCGATTGGCGCGGAAATTTTCCGATTGTGGATCGATGCGGCTCTCGATGATCGGCATGGAAACTCATTCGCACATCGGCGCGTGCGACCCGGCGAGCTAGGGCGACAAGCTCATTTGCATGTTAGCGGTGCAAGCCGCCGGCACAAGCCGGTGTGCGATGGTAAACAGCGGCTGGCATTCACATCTGAAGGCCCCGCCTAAGACAAGACGTGGACGGCCGGAACAGGTCGGAACAGGTCCGGCCGTGACGAACTGTCGTTTTGAACAGACCAGGCCCTAGCGTGCGCGCTGCTTGTTGTAGCGCAGCGACCGGCCGGAGCAGCAGTTACAACCGCCGCGGTGCGAGCCGGATAGCGGTCGTCCCAGCGCGCCCCGCTCGCCCGTTACCCGGGTAGGCCCGCGTCCAGACGTCGCAAAATACGGCGCGGTCAGAAACGCGCGCGGCGCTTTCCTGCGGCAAGTCGGACATTTTTGCCGCAGATCGGCCTCGGCCATCGGCTTCATTTCGGTAAAGGGACCGCAGCGGTCGCAAAGATAGTCGTAAACCGGCATTCGGCCTCACTATCGGACTGTGCGGCCATCGTAACAAAGAAATCGCAGGCAGCAAGTGTCGCAAGGTCTTGCCTTGCTCCAGCGCGGATGAGCCCCCTATAAATCTCGCAACGGGAGGAATGCCAACATGGGGCTGCGAGATTTTACGCTGTTCGACATCGTCGAGCGCAATGCGCGCCTTCATCCGAGCCGATTGGCGTTCGCACTTGGCGACGAGCGCGTCACGCACGCAGCCTACCGGGCGCGCGCCGAACGGCTGGCGGCCGGGCTCGCGCGCGCCGGCGTCCGGCCGGGCGACCGGGTCGGCGTGGTCTCGCAGAACAACCTTGAATTTATCGATCTTTACGGCGCCGTCGCCCGGCTCGGGGCCATTTTGGTTCCGGTCAACTGGCGCTTGAGCGCGGATGAGGTCGCCTATGTGGTCGCCGATGCGGCGCCGAAAATCGTAATTGCCGACGCCGCCAATCAGCCGTTGCTGCAAGCGGCGCACTCCAGCTTGCCAATGGTTGAGCGCTGGTACGGGATTGGCACCAATTCCGGTCCGTTCGCGCCTTACGCCGACCTGCTCAGTGGCGCCGATCAACGGGCCCTGGCGGCGCCGCATTCCGACGCGGACGCTGGGCTCGTCATGATCCATACGGCCGCGGTCGGCGGGCGGCCGCGCGGCGCGCTGCTCTCGCACGCCAACCTGATCGCGGCCAGCGCGCAGCTTTTGCACTATTGGTCGCTCACGCCCGATGACGTCAATTTGGGCGCGTTGCCGCTGTTCCATGTCGCGGGCCTCGGCATGCTGCTCGCCGCGCAGTATGCGGGCGGCGCAAGCATCATCGTGCCGAAATTCGATGCCGGGACCGCGCTGGACGCGATTCACCGCCAACGGGTCACGATGCTTGCGGAATTCCCGCCGATCCTGACGACGCTGCTCGACGCGGCCGAAATTCGGCCGGACGAGCTTTCGAGCTTGCGCATCGCCACCGGTCTCGACAGCCCGGAGACAATCACGCGCTTCGAGCGCCTGTGCCCGCAGGCCCGCTTCTGGTCGGTGTTCGGGCAATCGGAAACCTCGGGCTTCGTGACCATGGGCCGCTTTCGCGACCGGCCGGGCGCGGCGGGGCAGCCGACTTTCCTGGCGACAGTCGCCGTACTCGATGATGCCGACGATCCGGTCGCGCCCGGCGAGGTCGGCGAAATCGCGGTTCGCGGACCGACAATCTTCAAAGGTTACTGGCGCTGCGACGCCGACAATGACTTCACCTTCCGCAACGACTGGCATCACACCGGCGATCAAGGCACGTTCGATGCCGACGGCTACCTCTGGTACAAGGGCCGCTCGCCGGCAAAGGAGCTGATCAAGCCGGGCGGCGAAAACGTCTATCCGGCGGAAGTCGAGCGCGAGATCGCGGCACACCCGGCGATCGCGGAAGTCGTCGTCATCGGCGTCCCCGATGCGCAATGGGGCGAAGCCGTCAAGGCAGTGTGCCGCTGCGAATCAGGACAGAGCGCGACCGCGCAGGAGATCATCGAGTTCGTCGGCGGGCGCATCGCACGCTACAAGCGTCCGAAATTCGTCGCGTTCGTCGACGCGATGCCGAAGACGGCGGCCGGCGCCATCGATCGCGCCAAGGTCAAGGAGACACACGGCCACGCGTAGACCTCATCAAAGCGGGGTGTCACGCCAGCCAGCGCCGGCGCCGGCGATAATGTTTGACGGCAAGATAATCCACGCCGTGATTGCCGCCGAGATAAGCGGCTTCGACGTCCGGGTTTGACTTCACAACCTCGGCCGGCCCGCTCATGACGACGCGACCGCTGTCCATGAGATAGGCATGCTCGACGATATCGAGCGCCATCGCAGCGTTCTGCTCGACCAGAAGCACCGCGACTTTGCCTTCGTGATTGATACGCTTGATGATATCGACGATCTCATCGACCAAGAGCGGCGCAAGACCGAGGCTCGGCTCGTCCAACAACAGAAGCTTCGGCTCGGTCATCAGCGCGCGGCCGATGGCGAGAATTTGTTGCTCGCCGCCGGATAAATAGCCGGCTTGCGCATTGGCGCGCTGAGCGAGACGGGGAAACCAGGTGAAGGTGCGTTCGATCAGCCTATTGATTTGAGCGCGATCGTGATGCATCGAGGTCGCCGCCAACAGATTCTCGCGCGGCGTCAGATGCACGAAGACGCGGCGGCCCTCGAGCACATGGGCGAGCCCCAGTCGCACGCGGTCGGGCGGATCGAGCGCCAGTAGATCCTTGCCGGCGAAGGTGATCTCGCCCTTGGTCACTTCGCCGCGCTCAGGTCGTAACAGGCCGCTGATCGCTTTCAGCGTCGTGCTCTTGCCCGCGCCGTTGGCGCCGAGGAGGGCGACCAACCCTCCCTCGGCCACGTCGATCGAAATGCTTTTGACCGCGAGAAACACGCGGTCATAAGCGACTTCGATATTGTTGAGACTGAGCACGCCGTCTCCGGATTACTTGCCTGTCGTCTTGAAGCTTTCGGCGGATTTCTTGATCTCCGCCCACACCACGTCCTGGTTCGCGGAGAACCAATCGGTCTGCGGAACGAACTTCGTTCCATCCCAGCGCGAAATGCGGCCCTTGCCGCCGCCTTGATGGTCTTCGCTGGTCACCGTCATCGGCGGCAACAGGCCTTCGGCGGTGAAATCCGTGATGGCAGTCAGACCCGCGTTGAGCCACGGCCCGGTGACCGGACCGTCCGGCGCCTTCGATGCAGCGACGCGGACGCCTTCCACCATGATGGCGGCCATCATCACTCCGTAGTTGTAGTAGGCGGTGCCTATCTTGCCTTCCGGGCCGGCGCCCTGCCCTTTCCCGGCGACCTCCTTGAGGATGTCGGCGACGATCTTCGGGCTGCGGCCGCTGGCGCACGGCTCGAACTTGAGCACGCCCTTGGTGGCGTCTTTGCCGACGACCTCCATGTCCGATTCCGAAATCCACACGCTCGACGACATGCGGTCCATCGGAATGCCGTTGCGGATCGCTTCGCTGAGCGCGGTGGTCTGACCGACGCCCGCGCCCCAGAACACGACCCAGTCCGGCTTGGCGCGCCGCACCTGCGGCCAAATCGCGGCCTGATCGTTGCCGGGCGGCGTATATGGAAAAGTCTCGAACGTGTAGCCCAGCTTCTCGCTCAGCGCCTTGAAGATCGGGATCGGCTCCTTTCCGAAAGGCGTGTCGATATGCACCAGCACGATCTTCTTGCCTTTCAGGTCCTTGTCCTGCTGGCGGAAGAAATCGACGATGATGCCGGCCTGCGTCCAATAGTTCGGCGACAGCGGCATCACGTAGGGAAAGACAGTGCCGTCGGCGGCATCGCTGCGGCCGGAAAAGGCAGTGACGAGATTGATCTTGTCCTCGAGTGCGCGGGTGACGAGCGCGCGGGCGACCGGCGTCGACAGCGGATCGCACAGCACCATGCCTTCGCGCTTGAGCCGCTCGTAGGCCTCGATGGCGCGCGGCAAATCGTTGGCGTGGTCGCTGACGTCGGCGACGATCTTGTAACCGCCGACACCGCCGCGGCCGTTGATCAGGGAGAAATAGTCCCGCTGGCCTTGGCTATATTCCGCGGTCACGAAGGTATAGATCTTGGTGAAATCCTGCGGCATGCCAAAACGGACGACCTTTTCGTCCGCGGCAAGCGCGGGCCGCAGCCCGATCAGGGCCGTTGCCGCTGTGCTGGCGACGAAGCTACGCCGTGTCAGTTTCATGTCTTCCTCCCTTTCACACTCGGCTTAAACGATCCGCAGCCGGCGGGTTGTTGCATTAACCTTGTCATCTCCTGGCCGTTCGGAACGGCCAGACCAGAAAGTAATTGCGGACATTGTCATAGATTTTGGCAAGTCCAAGCGGCTCGACCAGCAGAAACAGGATGATCAGCGCGCCGTACAGCATCAAGGGCAGGTGGGCACGCAGATCGGTGCTGAGCTCGATGCCGAGGAGGCGCGTACCGAAGCCGATCAGATTGTTGAACACAATCGGCGCAAAGAGTACAAGGCCCGCGCCGAAAAAGCTTCCCAGCACGCTGCCAAGCCCGCCGACGATCACCATGGCGAGAACCTGGACCGAATGGTCGAGATCGAATTGCTCCGGCGACACGTTGCGCAGATAGCAGACCACCAGCACCGAACCGACCACGCCACCGATAAACGAGCTCGTCCAGAACGCGAGCAGCTTGAACTTGAAGGTATCGATGCCGATGATCTCGGCCGCATAGTCCTTCTCGCGGATAGCGGCAAGCGCGCGGCCGAGAGCCGTGCGATTCACATTCAGAAGGAACAATGCGATGAGCGCGCAAACGAGCAGTGCCATATAGTAGGTCGGCAATTCGCCTTCGATCCGCACGCCGAGGAAGCGCACCGGCGGCACGACAATCGACGCCATCCCGCCACCGCTGATGCCCGGGATATGGGTGATGGCGAAGTCGACGATGTACTGCATCGCGATGGTCGCCATCGCGAGATATAGGCTTTTGACACGAAGCGCGGCGAAGCCAAAGACCACGCCGATCACCGCACTCGCGATCCCGCCCACCAGCATCGCGATTTCCAAAGGAGCGCCGAAGCGCACCAGATGCACGCCGGTGTAAGCGCCGATCGCCATCACCGCGCCATAGCCGAGATGGATCTGACCGGCGCCACCCATCAAAAGATTAAGCCCGAGCGCGGCCGACGACCAGATCAGCCACGGCAGCAGATAGGCGACGAGGTAAAGCCGGTCCACGATGAAAGGCGCCGCCAGCGCCAGCGCGACGACGATGCCGACCAGCAGCCGATCGAATGGCAGGGGCCATAGCTGGCGTTCGTGGCGGTAGTCGAGATGCCGAATGCCGGCGCGGCGGTAGAACATCAGACCCTCTCGATCTGCTCGTGGCCGAACAGGCCGTAGGGGCGGATCATCAGCGTGATGACGATGATCACTGACGCGACGATGTCGCGCGTGCCGCCGCCGATCAGCGGGTCAATGATGCCGGTGGCAAGGCTCTCGCAGACCCCGACGATGACAGCGGCAATCAGCACGCCAGGAATGCTGTCGAGGCCGCCGAGGATGGCGATGGCGAGCGCCTTCATCAGGAGCAACGACAGGCTCCAGTCGACGCCTTGCATGCTGCCCCAGAGAATCCCGGCGGCCGTAGCGGCGATCGCCGCGAGCCCCCACGCCACCGCAATCGCACGCTCCACCCGGATGCCGACCGACCAGGACGCGCCCTGATCGTCCGAGACCGCGCGCATGATGATGCCGGCGCGTGAGTTGAACAGTACGATCGCGGCGATAATCAGCGCCGCGGAAACGCCGCCGCCGATCAGATAGGCGCGGTTGATCAGCATGTCGCCCAAGAAAACCGGCGCCTGCGGAATGCCGAGGCTCAGCCGTTTCACGGCCGAGCCCAGCAGGCCCGGGACCGCACCGCGAAGCAACAACTCGATGCCGAAGGTCAGCATCACGACCATGATGATCGGCTGACCGATCATGCGCCGCAGCATCGTTCGCTCGACCAGCATGCCGAAGCCGAACATGACGATCAGGGCCGCCGCGATCGCAAGCCACATCGGCAGACCGCTGCCGGCAGCGAAGACCCACGTCACATAGGCGCCCATCATCGCGATGGCGCCTTGCGCGAAATTGGCGGTGCCCGAGGTTTTGTAGATCAGCACGATGCCGAGCGCGACCAGCCCGTACATCGCGCCGACAAGCGCCCCGGTCAGTGCGAGCTCCCCGAGCAGTCCGATATCCACGGCTAGGGCACCTCGCAGATCGAAAGCGTACGACTGATCGTTCCGGTCTGGCCGCTCTCGTAGGTGATGCGCGTGTTCTCGACCACGGAGCTGGCACCCGAATAGAGCGCGGTGATCAGCGCTTGATAGCGCTCCTCGATGACGTTGCGCCTGAGCTTGCGCGTGCGGGTGATCTCGCCGTCGTCCGGATCGAAATCCTTGTGCAGATTGACGAAGCGGCGGAGGCGCAGCGCCTGCGGCAAGCTTTGGTTGACGTGGGCGAGAACGGAGGCGACGAGCTTGGCGATGTCCGGCTTTTGCGACAGATCGGCGTAGGATGTGAACGAGACGCCGCGCTCCTCCGCCCAATGGCCTGCGGCCTCAAGGTCGATGCACACGATGGCAGTGAGCTCGTCGCGGCCGGCGCCGAGCACCGCGACGTTGCGGATATACGGACTGAACTTGATCCGGTTCTCGATATAGTTGGGAATGAAGCGTTCGCCCGCGCCTGTGCGCACGACCTCGTTGACGCGCCCGAGCACGACCAACTGACCGCTCGGTTCCAGATAACCGGCGTCGCCGGTATGCAGCCAACCGTCGATCAGCGCCTTGCGCGTGGCTTCCGGATCGTCGAAATAACCGTCGATCACCGAGCCGGAGCGCACGACAATTTCGCCGCTGTCATCGATCCGCACGTCGACATTCGGCATCGGCTTGCCGACGCCGTACAGCGTCACCTGCCCTTCCGGCTGCGCGGCGGTGAGCGCCGCCGTTTCGGTCTGGCCGTAGAATTGGCGCAGATCGATGCCGAGCGCGCGGAAGAACAGGAACGTATCTTCACCCATGGCTTCGCCGCCCGTATAGGCGCGATGCATGCGGGTCATGCCGAGAAAGTCCTTGATCGGCCCGAAGACCAGCAACTCGCCCAGATAGCCGGAGAGACGTTCCACCGCACCCGGCGATTTGCCGGCGAGACGCTTGCGCTCGCGCTCGATCGCGCGCGGCATGAAATAGTCATAGAGCCTGCGCTTGAAAGGCGTCGAATCGGCCATGCCGATCTGGATGCGCGTCAGCATGTTGTCCCACGCGCGCGGCGCCGCGAGATAGATGGTCGGCGCGACCTCGCGAATGTCGCGCAGCACCGTTTCCTGGCGCTCGGGAATATGCGTGGTGAAGCGCAGCAACGTCCCGGCGCCGACCGTGAAGACGAGATCGCCGACCCAGGCCATCGGCAAATAGGCGTAGTGATCTTCGTACTCCTGGAAGTAGCCGCCGGCGATGGCGTTGTTGACGCCGGCGGTGATGTTGCGGTGGCGCAACGGCACGCCCTTGGGTGTGCCGGTCGTTCCCGACGAGTGCAGCAGCACGGCAATGTCGTCGGCACGCGCGCGGCCGACGAGATCGGCAACGAGCGCTGGATCGGCCTCGATCAAGGCGCGCCCGCGAGCGATCGTCGCGTCGAGCGACAAGAGCCCTTCGGATTTGTAGGCGAAGAGCCCGCGCGGATCGTCGTAAAGGATTGTCGCCGGACGGCCAGTGCGCTCGCGCAGTTCGAGCAGCTTGTCGACCTGCTCCTGATCTTCGGCGACGGCGATGCGCGGCGCGCCGTGGCGCGCGTACGCCGTCAGCTCGTCGGGCGGAACATCGGGAAAGACGGGCGATGGAAACGCCCGCAGCGCCATCGCCGCAAGCGTTGCACTGTAAAGGCGCGTGCGGTTGTCGCCGATCACTGTCAACGCCTGACCGGGACCGAGCCCAAGCGCCTCGAGCGCAGCCGCCAGCGCCATCACTTCAGCGAACGTCTCGGCCCAGTTTCGCTCCTGCCACACGCCGCGGTCGCGCTCGCGAAACGCGGCGCGGCTGCCTGTTTCCGCTGCGTTGCGCGCCAGCGCCGCGACCAAGGTCGCGGGACGGCCTTCTTCCGTAACCGGCCATGACGTCACCAGCGGCGTGCGCAGCGGCATGTTCATGACACCGCCTCCGCGCGACGCGCGGCCGCGCGCTGACCGAGATAAGCGGACACCACCTTAGGATCGGCGATGGTCTGTTCCGGCTCGCCTTCGGCGATCTTTTCGCCGTAACTCAGCACCACGAC
>DATMQV010000116.1:0-2835 GCA_035566615.1 Xanthobacteraceae bacterium | reverse complement strand
CTGATGATCGGCGCGCTGTTGTTGAGTCCGGCTGCGGACCGCTTCGGGCGCAAGAAGATCATTATCCTGTCCACGGTCGCATTCGGGGCTGGCGCGCTCGCCACCGCCTTCGTCGAGGGCGTCGGCGCGCTGATCTTCATCCGCTTTCTGACCGGGCTGGGATTGGGCGGCGCGATGCCCAACGCGATCGCCATGACTTCCGAGTTCAGCCCGCGCCGCCGCCGCGCCACCATGGTGATGCTGATGTTCTGCGGTTTTTCGATCGGCGGGGCGCTCGGCGGTCTGGTGTCGGCGGCATTGATCCCGTATTTCGGCTGGCGGATGGTATTTATCGTCGGCGGCGTCGCGCCGCTGTTGATGGCGCCGATCCTGGCGCTGAAACTTCCGGAGTCGGTGCGTTTTCTTGCGCTCGCCGGCAATGCGGATGCGCGTGTCGGGCAATTGCTTGGGCTTATCAACCCGAAGGCAGCATTCGCGCTGGCGACCCGGTTTGTCGTGAATGAGCCGGAATTGAAGGGGATTCCGGTCAAGCATCTGTTCAAGGGCGAAAGAACGCTCGTCACATTGCTGTTGTGGGTGTTGTTCTTCATGAGCCTGCTTGACATCTATTTCCTGTCGAACTGGCTGCCCACGGTTCTCGCCGATTTCGGCGCTTCGGTATCGAAAGCGGCGGAAGTCGGCTCGTTGCTGCAAATCGGCGGCGTCGTCGGAACCGTCCTGCTCGGCAGCATCATCGACCGCTTCTCGTTTCGCGCGGTTGCGCTGGTCTATTTCGTAGCAGTCTTCGCCATTGCTGCGATCGGTCAGCTCGGACATTCGATTGTCCTCATCGGCAGCGCGATTTTCGTGGCGGGTTTCTGCGTAGCCGGCGGCCAGATCGCCTCCAACGCGCTCGCCGCGGGATTTTATCCGACCCCGGTCAGGGCCACCGGCGTCGGCTGGGCGCTCGGAATCGGCCGGATCGGGTCGATCGTCGGCCCGCTGGTAGGCGGTGTTCTGCTCAGCCTGAAATGGAGCGCAGGCGAGGTGTTCCTTGCCGCAGCCGTCGCGGCGCTTTGTGCGGCGCTGGCGGCATTTTCGCTGAGTCGGGTCGCTGGCCTTCGCGGTGGGGATGCGCCGGGTTCCAGCGCGGCGTTCGAGAAGACCCTGCATCCGTCGACGACGGCGCAAGCCTAGGTTAGATTGAACGCTGGCGTTCCAGGACGGGAGGCGGTGGGCCGTGAGCAATCAGAGCGAGGAAAACAAGGAACGCAATCGCGAGATCGCCGAGAACGAAGGCGTGCGGCAGACCATCGGCGACATCCGCGTTACCGTGTGGGCCGTCGCGGTCGCCGTGATCGTCGGGCTTGCTGCCTTCGGCTGGGTGCTATTGAACAACAAGTAGCGGAGCCGTCATTGCGAGCGCAAGCGAAGCAATCCAGTTTTGAAACAAGGCTCAATCGCTTCGGAGCTTTGCTCCTCGCGATGATGAGAGCCGAGCGGAGGTCGGCTGATTATCACCCCACCGCACCAGAAGCCCGTAAATTCCGGATCGAAGCCTCGTCGTAACCCGCCTCGCGCAGGATTTCGTCGCTGTGTTCGCCAATCGCCGGCGCGCGCCGCGGCTTGACCTTTTTGCTGCCATCCACCCAGATCGGGCTATTGATCGTGAGCATGGTGTCATTTTCCAAAGGAACCAGCACGTCGTTTGCGATCATCTGTTGATCGTGCGGAATGTCATCGAGAATGCCGACCACGCCGAACACCAGCCCGTTGCCGTCGAGAATCCTGCGCCATTCGGCGAGTTGCTTTGTGGCGAAGATTTCATCGAAGATCCTGATCAGTTCCAGGGAACGCGCATGGCGATCGGGCCTGGTTGCGAACCTTTCGTCGTCGATCAGGTCTTCCCGGCCAAGGCAGCGGCAAAGCGTCGGCCATTGCCGTTCCTCGTTGAGGAGCGACAGGATCAGCCACCGCCCATCCTTGCACTGGTAATGGTTGGTAACTGCGTTGAGCGCACGCTCGCGCGGGCGCCGCGGCTGGAATTTCGCTCCGCATAATTTCGCTTGCGCCAGCACGCCAGCCGCCCAGACGCCGTTGGCCATCAGGTTGGAGCTGACATGCGAGCCCGTTCCCGTCCGCTCGCGCTTGTAGAGCGCGGTTACAATCGCGCCGTAAAAGGCCATTGCGCAGGGGTGGTCACCCATGCCGGCAACCGAGCGCGCCGGTGTCGTGTTCTCGTCTGCCCGCACCAGGTCCATCAGGCCCGAGCGCGCCCAATAGGCGTTGCTGTCGAAGCCGGGCTTGTCGGCCTCCTCGCCCTTCTCGCCGTAGCCGGTGAACGACGCATAGACGAGGCGCGCATTGAGCGGCTGAAGTTCCTCGTAGGTTATTCCAAGCCGCCGGCGCACCGCGGGCGGAAAATTGGTGATGAAGACGTCGGCCTCCGCCACCAGGCGATACAGCACCGTCCGGCCTTCCGGCTTGGAGAGATCGAGCGCCAGGCTTCGCTTGTTGCGCGACTCCAAAATCCACGCGAAATTATGCGGGCTGATCGGATATCCCGGCAAATTCGGCAGGTTGCGGTAGGGGTCTCCCGATCCCGGCGGCTCGATCTTGATCACCTGCGCGCCGAAATCCGACAGCACGGTCGCGGCCGCGGGCGCTGCGATGAAACTCGCACAATCAAGAACCTTCAGCCCTTCGAAGATGCCGTCTCCCATGATGAGGTCGCTCCGCTCTCGTTTGTTTCCGGCGTTATTGCCGTTGTTTCCGCGTACCGCAATTTGCGGCGGCGGGCTCGGTAGATTGATGCATTTGACCCATGTCGGCTGCCGATGCAACGCCCGCTTTTTT
>DATMQV010000115.1:0-2350 GCA_035566615.1 Xanthobacteraceae bacterium | reverse complement strand
CCAATGGCCGGACCGGCAAATCCCTACGCCCGCTGAAGCTGCCGGTAGGTCTCCGCCAGCGCTCCGCTTTTCGGCCGTTCGTCAAAATGGCTGAGCGAGTCCAGATAGAGCTTGTATTGCCGATCGATCGCTTCGCGCCGGCCTTGGGCGAAGAACACCTTCATGGCCTCTTCATGGGCGATCTCGCACAGTGGATCGATTGCGAGCGCCTTGTTGCAATGAGCAAGAGCAACCGAGTAGTCCGCGTGCTCGCGATGAATGCGTGCGGCGTCGCGCTGCACTTTGAAGAACATGTCGCGCAGCCAGTAGCGCTTGCTCCAGCACCAGTCGCGCTCGCTGTCGTCGGCATATTCTGCCGGAATATCCTCGAACAAATCGCCGGTATAGAGCCGGTCTGCCGCTTGCAGGCAGATCAGGGCCTCGTCGGCCGCTCCCGCGTTGATGTGGATTTGCGATTGCCGGCACAATTGCTCGAACGTCGAGATGTCGATCCAGCTACGCTGCGGCGGCGTCAGAACGTAACGAGAGCCGTCGCGCAACACGTGCTGCCCCGCGTCGCAATCGTTCGATGCCGAACTCAAGGCTTGGCGCAAGCAACGTACCGTGTGGTATAGCCGGTTGCGCGCCGTCTCGATGCTGTCGGATTCGGGCCACAACAGATCGGCGAGTTCGTCGGTGGCTGCTCCGTCGCCGCCTTTCTGCAGCAGGTAAGCAAACAGCGTCTTGCTCTTTCGGGTCGCTCCGCCGGGTGCGTCCCACTTCACCTGGCTGCCGTCGTTGCGATAGATACGCAGCCGTCCGAAGCAGCGGATTTTCCAGCGCTCGCGACGATCCACGTGCGCCGCAATCGGCTCTTCGGCCGCGCGCCGCAACAGCCACATCGGATCGGCGCCTTCGGCCGCATGAAACGGCGCCTGGGCCGGTGTGCGATCGAGCTCGGGCGAGATCGCGCCAAGCCAATGATCGACCTGCTCGCGCAAAGTGCCGCGCGTCAGCAGCGCCGCCGGCAGCGCGTGGGGATTTGCCACGATGCCGGTTGAGGTCAGCACCGCCGGGTGCCCGCGCAGCGCGACCAGCAGTTGTTCATCGATAAGCAGGCGACGGTTATAAAGCGACGCCACGATCAAACCGGTACTCTCGGCCAGATCCTCGGCGACGACCATCCACTTCTCGAAATTCGCCATCGCCGAATTGGTCTGAAGCCCCCAGCTCATGTCGACGGCGAGGATCGCTCCATCGTGCGCAAGCCCCATCCAGTCCGTGATGCGATGGGCGATCTCGCGAAACGACACTGGCACCTGCAGGAAGCCGAGCGCGGAGAAGCTCGTGGCCTGCACTTCCGACTTCGTCGCTCGCAGGGCCGCGGTCTTGGCGGCGTCGACGGCCTTGTCGTCGGAAGCCACGATGAAGACGCGCCCAATCGGTGCGACCGCTCCGATCGAGCGGAAGAATCCCGTGAACAGCGACTTCTGTTGCGTCGAGAAGAACGCCAGGTTGCGGTTGGGTGCAGCTTCTCGCCCAGACATGCGTCCTCCCGAGCGATCTAACGACGCTGGTGCATGATAGCGTTGCCTCGAGCGCTCATTCCTTATCTAGCGGCGTCTGTCTGAGCCTTGCTAATACTATGATCCAAAGCGTTCGGGGACGCTAGGCGGTTGACGAATGCCGCCCGGCGCACGCCGGGGTGGGACAGGTTTTGCTGCCATCTGCTGGGGGTTACAATGAGCCCAATGCGAACTGCCGATTGTCGTTGTCGATCAGAAAGAGAAAATGACCGCTGTACCCTCGTATTCGATTTCCGCATCGGACCGTCAGCCTGACGCCGTAACCCGCGAAGTGATCACCGGCAAGCTGCTTGCGACCGTCGACGAAATGGCGATCGTGCTGGCGCGGGCCTCGATGAGCCCGGTCATCTACGAAGTCCTCGATTTTGCCTGCGGCATCTGCGACCCGCGGGGCGATCTCGTCGCGCAGACCAACGGCATTACGGTCTTCACCGGCACCTTTTCGCGCCAGGTCCACTTCATCATCGAGCGCTTCGGGGCGGATATGGCGCCCGGCGACACCTTTCTCACCAATGACCCGTTCGAAGGCGGCACACACGCCTGCGATTTCGCGGTCATCCGGCCGATCTTCGCCGGCGGAAAGATCGTCGCTTACGCCATCGCCATCGCGCATCTTCTCGACGTCGGCGGTGCCGTTGCCGGCAGCTTGCCGCCGAACGCGACCTCGGTGTTTCAGGAAGGGCTGCGGCTCTCCGGCGTCCGGCTCACCCGCGACGATCGCATCGTCGACGATCTGATCAGGATCGTGACCGAGAATGTGCGGCTGCCGAATTTGGTGCTGGGCG
>DATMQV010000114.1:0-11811 GCA_035566615.1 Xanthobacteraceae bacterium | reverse complement strand
GTCTCCTGCCTCATGGTCGACCAGCCCGGCGTCGGCGAAGCGTTGCGGCTCGGCGGGCTCAATGCCGTGGTGGAGAGCGAGCGCTGGGCGGGCGCCGCCCTCGACTATTTGGAGACGCGCAAAGATGTGGATCACCGGCGCTGCGGCATGATGGGCTGGTCGCTCGGCGGTTATTACGCGCCGCGCGCCGCCGCCTTCGAGAAGCGCTTCAAGCTTTGCGTCGCCTGGGGCGCCAATCACAATTGGGGCGAATTGCAGCGCCGCCGCCTCGCCCGCGAAGGCGATCGGCCGGTGCCGCATTACTGGGATCATGTGATGTGGGTGTGGGGCAAGGACAGCCTCGAAGCCTTCATGGCGTTCGTTCCAAAAATCTCACTGGCCGGCGTCGTCGAGAACATCCGCGTGCCGTTCCTGATCACGCACGGCGCTAACGACCGGCAGATACCGCTGGCGGATGCGCACCAAAGCTACAATGAGGCGGTGAACAGCCCGCTCCGCGAATTAAAAATCTTCACCGATCGCGAAGGCGGTGTGGAACATGTCGGCGCGGACAATATGGAGCCGCCGCGCAGCTTTATTGCCGATTGGGTCGCGGACCGCTTTGCGGAGATGGGGGCGAGCGCTTGATCGGCGGCGTCAAGCGGCCACGTCGAACAGCAAAGCTGTTCGCCTGACGATCATCTGCCGAAACCAGACCAGGCAGGGATCGTCCTCCTCGTGGTAATGCCACTCGACGACCTCGGTGAGAGCTGGAAACGCAATCGGCGGAGCGAGCACGCGGAGCGGCAGAGTGCGCGCATATAATTCCGCCAGCCGCGCATGGACCGTGGCAATGCGCTGCGTCCCCACCACCAGGCGCGGCACCAAAGTAAAGGCCGGAACAACGATCGAGACGTTGCGCGACACCCCGGCCTGATCGAGAAATTGCTGTTCAAACGTCGTTTGCAGCGAGCCTCTGGAATAGCGCACGACATGCGGCAACGTCCGATACTGATCGAGCGTCAGCATGTCGCCGATCAGCTCGTTGTTTTTCCAGGCGACGCAGACATATTTCTCGTCGAACAAGCGCTCGTGCGGATGGCCCTCGAAGGCAAAGCACTTCGGGATGATCCGCAGGTTGATCTCTCCGCGGTTGAAGCGCTCGAACGTTTCGGAGGTATGCTCCTCCAACGTGACTTTCACGCCGGGCGCCTCGCGCGCGATGTCGGTCAACAGATCGAGCATGAACACCTCGGTCGAATAATCCGAGGCGATGATGCTGATGCGGCGGTTCGAGGTCTGCGGGTCGAAGTTCGCCGTTGTCGTCACCAGCGACTTGGTCTTGAGCAAAATGTCGTGAAGCGGCTCGGCGAGCGTGCGCGCCAGCGGCGTCGGCTCCATGCGCCGGCCGATCGGCACCACGAGCTCGTCGTCGAAGTGCTCGCGCAAGCGCGCGAGCGCGCCGCTGAGCGCCGATTGGCTGAGATTGAGCTGCTCGGCCGCGCGGGTGACGTTTTGATGCGTCAACAGCGCATCCAGCGCCACCAGGAGATTCAAATCGAGGCCGTGAAAGCGCATCGTCTTTTACTACTCGCGGACTAACGCGGACGCCAAACAACGCCGAACAGGAACCACCCGAAAGATCGCGGCCACTTTTTTCCCCGATAGGACTGCTGTCAAGGCGGCGCCACTACGCCCCATAGCGCAACGGGCCGCCGCGATGGGCAATTATGTACGCCGCGGATGGTTGGTATCGATACATTCGATTTAGAGGCCGTTGAGCGCGCTCCTATAGTCCCTCCCAGCGGCAATGGTTGCTCCCGGCGCAAGCGCCGGAAACGCAACAGCGAACAAACAGCAAGGTTTTCAGGGGGAGGAGCGATGGCGGCGGTACAGCGCGTCTTGATTGTCGGCGCAGGGATCGGCGGACTGACTTTGGCTATTGCACTGCGGCAACGCGGGATCGCCGCCGAGGTCGTCGAAATCGAAGCCAGGGTCGTCGGCGTCGGCATCACGCTCACGGGCAGCACCTTGCGCGCTCTCGACCGGGTCGGGCTTGCCGCGGGTTGCGCCGAGCGCGGCTTCGGCTTCGATTTCTTCCTGGTCAGCGACGGCGAGGGCAAATTGCAGGCCACTAATCCGCTGCCGCCATCGGTGCCGGGCCTTCCCGCCGCGGTCGGTCTGCAGCGGCCGGTCTTTGCCGATCTCATGACCAAGACCGCCGAGGCCAAGGGCGCTTCGATCCGTTCGGGGCTGACCCTGGCCGATTTGCGCCAAGACGCGTCCGGCGTCGACGTGACTTTCACCGACGGCAGCAGCGGCCGCTACGACCTTGTGGTCGGCGCCGACGGCGTGTTCTCCAGCATCCGCAAACGGGTGTTCGGCGAAGCGCACGAACCGATCTATGTCGGACAAGGCGTCTATCGCTTCATGACCGAGCGCGACCCGTCGATCGATCAGCTCCACGTCTTTGTCGGACCGAAGCTCAAAGCGGGCTTCATCCCGCTGAGCAAGGACGCGATGTATTTGTTCACGACCATGAGCTATCCGCCCAACACGCGGATCGACGAAAGCAAGACGCATCTCATTTTGAAAGAGGCGCTCAAAGACTTCACGGCGCCGATCGTGGCCGAGGTGCGCGAGCGCATGCGCTCTGCGGATAAAGTCATCTGGCGGCCGTTTGAAAATACGCTCGTGCCATCGCCCTGGTATCGCGGGCGCGTGGTTCTAATCGGCGACGCCGCCCACACCATGACCCCGCATCTGACCGCCGGCGGCGGCATGGCGATCGAGGATGCGGTCATTCTGGCGGAAGCCCTTGCGCAGGACGGCCCCCTGCCCGGCCGGCTCGACGAATTCATGCAGCGGCGCTTCGAGCGCGTGCGCACTGCCTGCGATATCTCGCTCGCGATCTGCAAACTCGAACAGGCGCCGGAACCGGACGTCGGCCAAATCTACGCCTTGACCGGCAAGGGCTACGCGCTGCTCGGCGAGAACTTCTGAACCTGCCGGACTGCGCATTCGCCGAACGAACCATCGCGGCACGCGCCGCAACTGCGGCAGCGCGATAACTCCAACGGAGAAATCTATGGTCGAACGCTTGATCGCACAGCTCGCGCATGTCGAAGTCATCACGCCGAAACCGGAACAGTCGGCGGCATTCTTCAAGAACGTTCTGGGTCTGGAAGAATCCGGCCGTGCCGGTCAGTCCGTTTATTTCCGGGGCTGGGGCGAGTTCTTTCATCATTCGCTGCAGCTCACGGAAGGTCCCGCCCCGGCCATCGCCCACACCGGCTGGCGCACGGAGGGGCCGAAAGAGCTCGAGCTTTGCGTCAAGCGGCTGGAAGCCTGCGGCGCCGGCCTCGGCTGGCAGAAGCCGGTCACCGGCCATGGCGCCGCCTATCGCTTCCATTCGCCGGGCGGCCAGCTGCACGAGGTGTTCTGGGAATCGGAGCGCTACCGGCCGCCCGCCGAACTCGCACCGCGCGTCCCCAACCGGCCGCAGCGCTACATCACCCGCGGCGCCGGCGCGCGCCGGATCGATCACGTCACGTTCAATACCGACGATCCGTTTCGCGACGCGAACTGGTTTGCCGAAACGCTCGGCTTCCGCTTCATGGAATTCGCCAAGCTCGATCACGCGGACGTGGTGGTGACGGCTTTCGTGTCGTCGACGCCGATGTCGCACGATCTCGGGCTGGTGCTCGACGCCGTCGATCGCACCGGCAAGCTCTCCGGCGTCAGGGGACGCGCCAATCACGTGGCCTTCTGGGTCGACAGCCGCGAGGACGTCTTGCGCACCGCCGACCTCTATCGCGAAGCCGGACTGGAGATCGAATACGGCCCCGGCAAGCACGGCGTCGGCGAAAATCTCTTCCTCTACGTGCGCGAGCCCGGCGGCATGCGGGTCGAGCTTTTCTCCGGCGGCTACATGCTTTACGCGCCCGACATCTTCCCGTTCGAGTGGAAGGTGTCGCAGGGCTCGCTCAATGCCTGGAATCCCAATGCCATGATTCCCGACGGTTATCTGTTCGACGCCTTCCCGCCGCTCGAGCCGGCAGCGCTCAAGGAGCGCGTGCTCGCCGGCGACTACCGGGTGTGAGGACGGGGTTCTTGACAAAAATGATCATACTCAATTATGAACATGATCAATAAATATCCATAAGCCCGCAAAGGGCGAAGCGCTCGCAGGGAGGATCAAATGAGCGACAACACGCAGAATCGGAATGCGCGCCGGAACGGCAAAAGCCGGCGTGAAGTGTTGCGCATGGCCGGAGCCGCCGGCGCCGCGGCGGCGGGATTTCCGCTGGTAGGCGTCGCGCGCGCGGATTCGGCCAAGCTGAAGATCGGCTACATCGCCTGCATGTCGGGCCCACGCACCGATTTCGGCATCACTGCGCCGTGGGTCCTGGACCGCGTCAAGGCTGTGCTGAAGGACGGACTGAACATCGGCGGCAAGAACTACGCCGTGGAATTCATCCTGAAAGACAATCAATCCGATCCCAACCAGACCAATGTGGTCGCCAAGGAGCTGATCCTCAGCGAAAAATGCGATCTGGTGCTGACCGATGACGGCGAGAACATCGCCGGCGCCGCCGACGAATTGGCCGACGCCCGCGGCGTGCCGTTGATTTCGACCTTATCGCCCTGGGAAGCCTGGTTCTTCGGCCGTCACGGTTCGCCCGACAAGGGCTTTCCCTTCACGTTCCACTACTGCATCGGCGCCGGCGACGTGTTCAACCTCTACGCCAACATGTGGAACACGGTGAAGACCAACAAGGTGGTCGGCACCATGTACATGGATTCGCCGGCCGGACGCGGCTTCTCCGATCCGCAGCACGGTCTGCCGCCGATCCTGAAAAAATACGACTACAAGGAAGTGCCGACCGGATACTTCCAGATCACCAACGACGACTTCTCCAATCAGATCGCGGCGATGAAGGCCGGCGATGCGAGCATCATCACCGGCACCTGCTATCCGAACCACTTCACCACCTTCTGGAATCAGGCCGCGCAAGCGGGATTGAAGCCCGACATCGTCACCGTCGCCGGTCCGTTCCTGTTCCCCTCGGGCGTCGAGGCGCTCGGCGAGCGCGGCGACGGCGTGTCGACCGAAGTGCTGTGGAATCCGCACCTGCCCTATCATTCCTCGCTGACCGGGCAGAGCGCGCAAGAGCTCGCCGACGAGTACGAGAAAACGACCGGCAAGCAATGGACGGCGCCGCTCGGCATCGGGCATTCGCTCTGGGAAGTCGGCATCGCCGCGCTCAAGGCCGCCGCCGAGCCCAAGAACAACAAGTCGGTGCGCGAGAGCATCGCCACGCTCAACATCGACACCGTGCTCGGCCCGCTCTACTTCGGCAAATCGCCGATCAAGAGCGTCGCCGTGCAACCCTTGACCGGCGGACAATGGCGTAAAACCAAATCCGGCAAATACAAGTACGAACTGCTGATCGTCAATGCCGGTACTTCGAATGCGAAGCCGGACGCGGAATTCAAGCTGCTGTCGCAACTCGGCTGAGGCGCGGCATTCGTCCCTGGACCACTTGCGTTCCGGCCATTCGGCCGGAACGCGCTTTTCCTCTTAAACGAACGGCGGGCCGCGAGGATAGATGGCCGCACTGCTCGAAGTTGATCACCTGTACAAGCGGTATGGCGCCGTCGTCGTCGCCGACGATATCTGCTGCACGGTCGAGCACGCTTCCTGCGTCGGATTGATTGGACCGAACGGCGCCGGCAAGAGCTCGCTGTTCAACATGCTCACCGGCATCATTGCACCCGATGACGGTGTCATCCGGTTCCAAGGCCGCGACATCGGCGGCATCGCGGCGCACCGGCGGGCGCAACTCGGCATCGTGCGCGCATTTCAGATCCCGCGGCCGTTCGCGCAATTGAGCGTATACGAAAACGTTCTGACTGCCGCGCTCTACGGAGCCGGGCTTTCCGGTCACGGCGCGCAACAGCTTGCGGCCGACGTGCTGAACAGGACCGGCCTGCTGGCGCACGCCGATGAGCCGGCCGACCACCTCCGCCTGCTCGATCGCAAGCGACTGGAACTCGCCAAGGCGATCGCATCGCGCGCCAAGCTTCTGCTGCTCGATGAGATCGCGAGCGGATTGACCGAGCATGAGGTCGCTGCCTTGATTGACTTGATCGCTGCGCTCAAGGCCGATCACGCCATCATTTGGATCGAACACATTCCGCACGCGCTGCGCGCCGTCGCCGACCGGATCATGGTGCTGCATTTCGGCCGCAAGGTGCTGGACGGCGCGCCCGCGGACGTGATGTCGAGCCCGATGGTCCGCGAAATCTATATGGGGCTGCCGGCCGATGCTGCTTGAGGTCGCAAACCTCGACGCTTTCTACGGCGATCTGCAGGCGCTGCACGGCCTCGACATGGAGGTCGAGCGCGGCGAGAGCGTCGCGCTGGTCGGGGCGAACGGCGCCGGCAAGACGACGTTCATGCGATGCCTGGCCGGGCTCATCGAGCAAAAACGCGGCGCCATCACGTTCGGCGGCAACGACATTTCGCGCATGCCGGCGGAGGCGATCGCGCGGCGCGGCATCGCGCTCGTGCCGGAAGGCCGCATGCTGTTTCCTTCGCTCAATGTCGAAGAGAACCTGCTGATGGGCGCCCTCGGGCAACGGCCCGGCTACTGGAATTTGCAGCGCATCTTTGCGCTTTTTCCTTTGCTGGCGGAGCGGCGGCGGCAGATGCCCAACACGCTCTCCGGCGGTCAGCAGGGATTGGTCGCGATCGGCCGCGCGCTGATGGCCAATCCCGATCTCCTGCTCTGCGACGAGATATCGCTCGGGCTCGCGCCGGTGGCGGTCGATCAGATTTACGCTTCGTTCGCGCGCATTCGTGTCGAGGGCGCCGCCATCGTCGTGGTCGAGCAAGACGTCAAGCGCGCGGCGTCGGCGACCGATCGCATTTATTGTCTCTTGGAGGGTCGCGTCACGCTGCAGGGGCGAAGCCGGAAGCTCGATGCCGAAGAGCTGACCCGCGCCTATTTCGGCTCCTAAGGCAGTTTTTAGACAGCCAGCAAAGTGCATACACGGAAACGAGGATGGGGTGGACGGGGACGATCATCAACGGCGTGCTGCTCGGCGGCCTCTACGGCCTATTCGGGGTGGGACTGGCGCTGGTGTTCGGTGTGACTCGCATCGTCAACATCATGCACGGCGAGTTCATCGCGCTTTCGGCTTTCATCGCGCTTGGCATTGCCGCGCTTTTTCCCGATGCGCATCCGCTCCTTCTGATCCTGCCCGTGGTCGTCGTCTCGTTTGTGCTCGGCTATGCGCTGCAGGCGGTTTTCGTCAATCGATCGATGCGCCTTCCCGACCCGCTGGCGCCGCTCCTCCTGACCTTCGGCCTGTCGGTGATCGTGCGCAATCTCATGATCGAAGGGTTTGGCGTGAACCCGCGCCATATCCGGGCCGGCGATTTCGGCCAGCTGAGCATCGACGTGTTCGGCGTTCCGGTCGGCGTGCTGCCGCTGGTGACGCTTGCGCTCGCCGTCGGTCTATTTGTGATTCTGCAAGTGCTGCTGCGGCGAACGAAGCTCGGCCGCATTGTTCGCGCGACCGCCGACAACGCCGAAATCGTGCGGCTGATGGGCGTGCGGCCGGCATCCGTCTACAATATCGTGATGGGCCTGTCGTTCGCGCTGGCCGGCGTCGCCGGATTGATGCTGGCGCTGCGCACGACCTTCACGCCGTTCTCGGGAGTGGAGCGGCTGCTGATCTCGTTCGAAGTCGTGGTCATGGGCGGACTAGGATCGTTCTGGGGCGCAATGCTTGCCGGCATCGCGCTCGGCGTCGCGCAACTGGTCGGGCTTCGCCTCAATCCCAATTCCGGCTTTCTGTACGCCAACCTCGTATTCTTCGCTTTCGTCATGCTGCGGCCGAACGGCCTGTTCGGAGCGCGGCAGTGAAGCATCAGTTGGTGCCCATCGCAACGCTCGGCGTCTTTATCGTGCTCGCCGCCGCGGCTCCCTGGCTGGTCGGTGACGGCGGCATAGGCTTGTTGTTCGAAGTGCTTTTGATGCTGGCGATGGCACAACTCTGGAATCTGTTGGCCGGCTATACCGGCCTCGTCTCCATGGGCCTGCAATGCTTTGTCGGCCTTGGCGGCTATACGACGATTTTTGCCGCCAACACGCTGTCGGTCTCGCCCTATTGGGTGTTGCCGCTGGCGCCGATCGTCTGCGGCCTCGTCGGCGCCTTCAGCGCGCTTTTCCTGTTCCGCCTGCGCGATGCGTATTTCTCGATCAGCACCTGGGTGTTCGCCGAAGTCGTCGCCATGCTGGTGTTCATCGCGCCCGGGCTCGGCCACGTCACCGGCATGACGCTTACGACCGCGCGCGGGATCGACTACGAGACCTTTTTGCTGGCGAATTTCTGGATCGCGTCGGCGCTGGCGGCCGGAGTCGTGATCGGCATCTACGCGCTCCTGCATTCGCCGCTGGGGCTCGGCATGCTGAGCGTGCGCGACGACGACATCGCCGCCGCCAGCATCGGCGTCAATGTCTGGCGCAATCGCTTCATCGCCTATGTGGCCGCCGCCGCCGGCTGCGGCCTTGCCGGCGGCATCAGCTTCATGGCGGCGCTGTTCATCACCGTCACCACCGGCTTCGATCTCAACTGGGTGGTGGCGATGATCTTCATCGTGATCATCGGCGGCATCGGCACGCTCGAAGGCCCGATCGTCGGCACCGCGATCTACTATGGAATACGCGAGCTGTTGACCAATGTCTTTGCGCTCTCGGGCAGCTGGTATCTGGTGACGCTGGGCGCCGTTGCCGTCACCGCCATGCTGATTGCGCCGCGCGGCATCTGGCCGTTCATCCGCGATCGTTTCGGCATCGAGTGGTTGAGCATTTCGCGCAAGCTCGCCGATGCCGCGACGCCGGCCAGAGCCGCCACGATCACGCCCGAAGCTGCGACAACAAGTCCAAAACGAATATGACAAAGGGAAGTGCCATGGACGCCACGACACATCGACAAGACGCGGTGCAGTCCGCCGGAGACCGAATGCCGGTCGCTTACGACCGCGCGCCGACCTTCAGCGGCATGATCGCGGAAAAAGACGTGGCGGTGCCGATGCGCGACGGCGTGAATCTGTCAGTGGACATTTATAGGCCCGACGACGGCGGAAAGCTTCCGGCGCTGCTGGCGTTCGCGATCTACAACAAAGACCTGCAAGGGCCGGATGTGGCGAATGCGCTGCCGCCGCAGCCGGCATGGTCTTCGCTCTGGGCCGGCCCGCTCGAAGCCGGCGACACCAAGTTCTTCGTGTCGCGCGGCTATGTCCACATCATCGGCTCGCCGCGCGGCGTCGGCAAATCGGACAGCGGCGGCTCGCGGCAATGGGACAGCTACGATCTCATCGAATGGATCGCGCAGCAGCCATGGTGCGACGGCAATGTCGGGATGGTCGGCATTTCCGGCTTCGGCGCCGAACAATTGTTCGCGGCGCGGCAAAGCCCGCCACATCTGAAAGCGATTTTTCCCTTCGACCCGCGCGGCGCCTATGGAACGCTGGGGAGCTTCCGCGAGGAATATCCCGGCGGCGTGCTGCATCTGTTCCGTTATTTGCTGATGCATTTCGCCGCCATCCACGGCGCCAAGGGCAAACCCGGCGCGCTGCCGCCCGACAAGGAGGCTTTGTGGCAGGAGGCGATGCGCCATCCGGATTACCGGATGTATCCGCACATCTACAATGTGCTGACCCAGAAGGGTCAGCACATGCCGCCATACTTTCAGCTGCTGATCGATCCTTACGACAACGAAGCGACGGTGAAGGAGGCGGAAGAGAGTTTTCCGAAGATCAAAATTCCGACCTATACGGGCTCGGGCTGGTACGCCTACACTTACAAGACCCATCTCAACGGTGCGCAGAACTATTTCGAAAGAATCGCGGCGCCGAAAAAGCTGACCTTCGCCGGCCCTGCCCATCTCGAGCGGCCGTTTCACTCGCTGCACGGCGAGATCCTGCGCTGGCACGATCATTGGCTGAAGAACATCGATACCGGCATCATGGACGAGCCGGCGGTCCGTTATTGGGTCATGGGCGCGAACGAATGGCGCTCGGGGTCCGATTGGCCGCTGCCGGAAACGCAATGGACCAAGTTCTATCTCAACAGCTGGGAGCGTTTGCAGACCGCGCCGTTCACGCCGTCGAGCGCCGAGGATGAGCTGCCGCCCGACGCCTTCGTGCAGATGCCGCCGACGCAAACGAATACCGTCGCGCGCCTGCGCTACATGACGGACCCGTTGCCGAACGATGTCCTGATCGCCGGGCCGTCCGTCTTGAATTTGTTCGCGGCGATCGACCAGGACGACACCAACTGGTTTGTGACGCTCAAGGATATCGGCCCGGACGTTTCCGTGCGCTCGGTGCGCGAAGGCGAACGGGACATTCCATACGATCTTCGCGAGCGCGAGCTGACGCGCGGCTGGCTGAAGGCGTCGCACCGCGCGCTCGACCCCAAGCGTTCGAAACCGTGGCGGCCGTGGCATCCACTGACCCGGGAGGCGCAACGAAAAGTGACGCCCGGCGAGATCACGGAATACGCTGTCGAGATTCTGGCGACCGCCAACCTGTTCCGCCGCGGCCATCGCATCTGCGTTGAGATCGCGAGCGCCGACATGCCGACAGGCGTCGCCGGCGCAACCAACGCCGAATACGTGCCCAACCACATCGTCTCCAGCCGCACGACGCTGCACAAAATCTTTCACGACGCCAAGCGGCCATCGCATCTGCTGCTGCCGATCATCCCACAGGGCTGACGGCGTCTAGAACTCCAATCGCTTCAGATTGAAGCGATTGGGGCTCTTTACCCTTTTTGGTGGAGCATGATCTTTTCGGAAAACCGGTTTCCACTTTTCCGGATCTTGCTCTGATACGATCACAGGAGGAATAAGGTGGAATCCAAACCGATAAGACGCGTGGTCGTCGGCCACGACCCGCTGGGCAAGGCCGTGGCGGTGTTCGACGGCGATGTCGCTCCCAAGCAGCGCAGCCCCGGCGGCAATGCGGTCGCCAACCTCTGGATCACCGGCGAGTTCCCTATCGATCCGAACGGCGCAGCGGACAAGGCGCAAGCCCAGGTCGGCGTGCCGCCGCCGGCGGGCGGCACCATTTTCCGCATCGTCGACTTTCCGCCTGCGTCGACCGCGGCTCCGCCCTCGCATGTCGACCACGAAAAGATACTCATCGGCATGGGCATCGATCCGGCGACACAAGGCTACGCGCGGCATCGCAATACACACCGCACCAAGAGCGTCGATTACGCCATCGTCCTCGACGGCGAAATCGACATGCTGATGGACGAAACGGAGGTCCACCTCAAAGCAGGCGACGTGTTGATTCAGCAGGGCACCAACCATGCCTGGGTCAATAACAGCGGCAAGGTGTGCCGGGTCGCCTTCGTTCTCATCGACGCCAAGGCGCCCACTGCGTGGAAGCAGGACTGGAAACCGTAAGGCGTTGTGCGCCACCCTGTGAGACATACGGGCATTGAATGGCGGCGTGCCGACGAAGCGTTTTAGGCTGGCGGAAGGCACGGCGCGCGACGGTATCAGCGGACGTATGCAGCCTTCGGGCCACGTCGGCTATCGACGAACGCAGATATCGAGGAAAACTTTTGCGCAAAGGCTGTGCGGCCGCCCACACGCTTAACGGCTTCACCCGTGCGAGAGAGTGGGCGTGCCGTGCTGGATCAGCTTGCGCCCGGACAACTTGCGCAGGCCGACATAGAACACCGGCGTCAGGAATAGGCCGAACAGGGTGACGCCGATCATGCCGGCGCACACGGTGACGCCGGT
>DATMQV010000113.1:0-4950 GCA_035566615.1 Xanthobacteraceae bacterium | reverse complement strand
GCTTCGAGCCGGCGAACGTTTCCCGCAAGACTGTTGCCGTTGGCTACAGCGGGGTCGACGGGCGATTGCGCCCCCAATTCAACCTGCTGGATGCGCTCGCCATGCGCCTCGATCTTTTCGACCGAGATGATGGATTGGCGGATATCCTCATTCGCCTGATTGAAGTGCGTCTGCAGCTTGCGCACGCGATCGCCCAATAGGCCGACATCCTTTGCCAAGCGTGCGACTTCGTCGCGGATCTGGTCGGCCGCCTCGCGCATGCGCGCATCCCGCTGAATCTGCTGCATCACTTGGATGGCCAGCATCAGGATCGACGGCGAGACGACGACGACGCGCGCGCGATAAGCCCTCTGCACCAGATCATCAAAGCCATCGTGCAGCTCGGCATAAATCGATTCCGAAGGCACAAACATAAAAGCGGTTTCTTGGGTCTCCCCGGGGATCAAATATTTCTGCGCAATATCCGCCACGTGCTTGGCGACGTCGGCGCGCAGCCGCGCGGCCGCGCCTTTGCGCGCCTCGTCGGTCTTGGCATCCCGAAAGGCGGTGAAAGCTTCGAGCGGGAATTTTGCATCGATCACCAGCGGGCGGCGGTCAGGTAGAAACACACAGCAATCGGGCCGGGTCTTGTTGGTAAGTGTGTATTGGAATTGGTAGGCCCCCTTGGGCAGGCCGTCCTGGACGATGGCTTCCATGCGCCATTGGCCGAACGCGCCACGCGTCTGCTTGTTGGCGAGCACGCCTTGCAGCGTCGTCACCTGACCGGCGAGATCGGTGATGTTCTTCTGCGCGCGGTCGATGACCGCAAGGCGCTCGGCGAGCTTTTGCAGATTCTCGGTTGTGCTCTGCTTGGTCTTCTCGAGCGAATCGCCCAGCCGATGCGAGACCGAATCGAGCCGCTCGTTGACCGTATGGGCCAATTGCGTCTGGCCTTTCGCCAGCATGCCGATCATGGCCTCAAGCCGCGCGGCGGCCTCGGCTTGCGCGTTCCTGAGCGCCACCATCGCCGGATCCTCGGCAGGCACTTTATGCCGTGAGCGCCAAAGCATGATCGCGAGGACGGCAATAGCCGCAACAGCGATGAGGCCGGTCGCAATCGCGACGATCACGAAGGCTTCCGGCGACAAGCCTTCGATCGTCAGGCCTTCGATCGACCAGCCTTTTGGCAAGCCCTGGTTCATGCCCTGCTTCTTAAGTGATTCGCGGCAACCCGAGGCCGAATTAGCACCAATGACCGTTAAGAACAAATGAAGAACATGTATAGCGCGCTTCGGCGGCGTGGAGCAAGCCACCGGCCTGCATTGACCGCGCTTTAGGCACCGCTTACATCGCCGCTATGGCGTTGCGGGACATCCTGAAAATTCCGGACAAGCGGCTGCGGCTCGCTTCCGAGCCGGTCAAGCGCGTCGACGCCGGCATTCGGGCGCTCGCCGACGACATGTTCGAGACCATGTACGACGCTCCCGGCATCGGGCTTGCCGCGATCCAGATCGGCGTCGCCAAACGCGTCGTGGTGATGGACCTGTCGAAAAAGGACGAGGCACAGGCGCCGCAAGTCTTCATCAATCCGGAAATCACCTGGCGGTCGGAGGAAACCTCAACCCACGAGGAAGGCTGCCTGTCGATCCCGGATTATTACGAAGAGGTCGAGCGGCCGCAGCGGGTCAAGGTCAAATATCTCGACCTCCACGGCAAAGAGCACGAGATCGAAGCGGACGGGCTGTTCGCGACCTGCCTGCAGCACGAGGTCGATCATACCAACGGCGTGCTGTTCATCGATCACATCTCCAAGCTCAAGCGCGACCGCGTCATCAAGAAATTCACCAAAGCGGCCAAGGCGGACAAGACGGCGAAGAAAGTGGAGGCGTGATTGCCGCTTCGCCTTGTCTTTATGGGTACGCCGGACTTTGCCGTGCCGACACTGCTTGAGCTTGTCGGCGCCGGGCATGAGATTGCGGCGGTCTATACGCGCGTGCCGCAGCCCGCCGGCCGCGGCATGGAGCTGCGCGAAAGCCCGGTCGCGTGCGAAGCCCGAAAGTTCGACCTGCCGATTTTGACGCCGAAGACGTTGCGAACGGTTGACGCAGCTAGCACGATGCGGGCGCATGGCGCCGATGCGGCGGTGGTGGTCGCCTACGGCTTGATCCTGCCGAAGCCGATCCTGGAGGCGTTTCCACTCGCCTCTTTCAATCTGCACGCCTCGCTGTTGCCGCGCTGGCGCGGCGCAGCCCCGATCCAACGCGCCGTCATGGCCGGCGACAGCGAGACCGGCGTCATGGTGATGAAGATGGAGGAAGGGCTCGATACCGGCCCGATCGCCATGGCCGACCGCATCCCCATTGGCCCTGACGCCACCGTCGGCGAACTGCACGACATCCTGGCTCAGCGCGGCGCCAAGCTCATGGCGATCGCGATGGGAGCGCTGGAACGCGGGACCTTGCAGCTCACACCGCAGCCGGAGACCGGCGTCACCTACGCAACCAAGATCGAAAAATCCGAAACGCGCATCGACTGGAAGGAGCCGTGGCAGAAGGTCCACGACCACTGCCGCGGTCTGTCGCCGTTTCCCGGCGCCTGGTTCGAGCTTGCGGACGTCGGCCGCGTGAAGGTCTTGCACACGACCAGAGGAGTCGGCAGCGGACAGCCGGGGCAGGTGCTCGACGAGCAACTGACCATCGCCTGCGGTGAAGGCGCAGTGCGGCTTGTGGAATTGCAGCGCGCCGGCCGCCAGCCGATGGGTGCCGAAGCGTTCTTGCGCGGTACGTCGGTTGCGCGCGGCAGCGTGCTCGGCTAGCGCTTGTCCGGGAAAAGTGGAGCCCGGTTTTCCGATGAGGCCATGCGCAAACAAAGGATTCTAGAGCGCATCCTGATTCGATTGAATCGGGATGCGCTCTAAAACACATGCCGCGCTACAAGCTCACCATCGAATATGACGGCACGCCCTTTGTCGGCTGGCAAGTGCAGGACAATGGCGCGTCGGTGCAGGGAGTCCTTGCCGAAGCAGTGTTGGCATTTGCCGGCGAGCGCGCCGTGGTCGGCGGCGCCGGACGCACCGATGCCGGCGTCCATGCGCTCGGCCAGGCCGCGCATGTCGATCTCACCAAAGACTGGCCGCCCGACACCGTGCGCGACGCGCTCAACGCGCATTTGCGCCCGCATCCCATCGCAGTGCTTGCAGCCGAGCATGTCGCGGATGATTTTGATGCACGCTTCTCGGCGATCAAGCGACATTATCGCTATCGCATCGTCAACCGCCGCGCCGATTTGGCACTCGATCAGCATCGCGCTTGGCGCGTTCCGCGGCCGCTCGATGCTGCCGCCATGCACGATGCCGCGCAACGGCTCGTCGGCCGGCACGATTTCACGACGTTCCGCTCCACCGAGTGCCAAGCCAAATCGCCGGTGAAGACGCTCGACCGGCTTGACGTGACACGCGACGGCGACGAAGTGCGCGTGGCCACGATGGCGCGCTCATTTCTGCACAATCAGGTGCGCTCGATGGTCGGCTCGCTCGTGCATGTGGGCGAAGGCAAATGGAGCGCCGACGATCTTGCGGCCGCGCTTGCGGCGCGCGACCGCACCGCTTGCCGGCAGGTGGCACCGCCACAGGGACTTTATTTGGTGCGGGTGGAGTATTGAGTTCTCCCTCTCCCCGCACGCGGGGAGAGGTGAGAAGACGACTACCCAAAATACTTATCGATCATCCGCCGGTAGATCGCAGTCAGCGCGACGAGATTGGCGACCGGCGCGCATTCATCGACCTGATGCATGGTCTGGCCGACCAGACCGAATTCCAGAACCGAGCAATAGTCCTTGATGAAACGCGCATCCGAAGTGCCGCCGGACGTGGATAACTTCGGCGTGCGCCCGGTGACTTCGGCAATGGCGGCAACCGCAACATCGGTGAACGGGCCGGGCTTGGTGACAAACACATCGGCATTCGACGGCTGCCAGTCGAAAGAAAAGCGCACGCGGCCTGCCGCCGCGGCCTCTGCGCGCCGTTCGATCAGCGCTTTGAGCGCCCTTTGGCTGTGGCAGTCGTTGTAGCGCATGTTGAAGTGCGCGCGCGCCTCGGCCGGAATGAGATTGACGGTCGGGTTGCCGACATCGACCGAGGTGAATTCCAGATGCGAGGGATCGAAATGCACGCTGCCCTCGTCGAGCGGCGCCTGCAGCGCGGCGATGAGAGTCACAAGCCCGCGGATCGGATTATCGGCGCGGTCCGGATAGGCCACGTGGCCCTGGCGGCCCGTGACAATCAGCGTGCCGTTGAGCGAACCGCGGCGGCCGGCCTTGATGGTGTCGCCGAGCACCGCGACATTGCTCGGCTCGCCCAGGATGCAGTGATCGAAAATCTCACCACGCTCGGCCGCCCATTTCAACAGCTTTACCGTGCCGTTGACCGCGACGCTTTCCTCGTCGCCGGTGATCAGCAGCGAGAGCGAGCCTTTTTTCGGCTTGCCGCCGTTGGCGGCAAGATGCTGGAGCGCAGCGGCGACGAAACAAGCGATGCCGCCCTTCATATCGACTGCGCCGCGCCCATAAAGCGTGTCTCCCGCGATGTCACCGCCGAATGGCGGATGCCGCCATGCCGCCTCGTCGCCAGGCGGCACCACGTCGGTGTGCCCGGCGAACACCAAATTCGGCCTTGCGTCGCCGATGCGGGCATAAAGGTTGTCGATCGGCGCGGTGCCGGGCTCGGCGAAGGTGGCACGATGCACGGTAAATCCCGCTTGCGCGAGTGTCTGCTGCAAATAAGCGAGCGCCCCGCCCTCTGCCGGCGTCACGGACCGGCAGCGGATGAGATCGCGGGCAATCGCGACGGGATCGGCGCTCATGGACTTCAAGGTCATGAGCTTCCTTTGCCAGCGCGGTTTGCGCCGCGCAATCAGGTTTTTTCCAGCGGGTCGGGTCCGTATCTATTCGGCCCGGGCGTGCCGCGGCGAAAGC
>DATMQV010000112.1:0-3128 GCA_035566615.1 Xanthobacteraceae bacterium | reverse complement strand
GGCGAGGAGCATTATGCGGTGGCCCGCCAAGTGCAGCAGGTGCTGCAGCGCTACAAGGCGCTGCAGGACATCATCGCCATCCTGGGCATGGACGAGCTCTCGGAAGAGGACAAGCTGACGGTGGCGCGCGCCCGCAAGATCGAACGCTTCCTGTCGCAGCCCTTCCATGTTGCCGAGGTCTTCACCGGCTCGCCCGGCAAGCTCGTCGACCTGCAGGACACCATCAAGGGCTTCAAGGGCCTGGTCGAAGGCAAGTACGACCACCTGCCGGAAGCCGCTTTCTACATGGTCGGCACGATCGAGGAAGCGGTGGAGAAGGGCAAGAAGCTCGCCGAGGAAGCGTAAGAAAGCGAATAGCGAAACAGCGAATAGGGGAGCGAACAGCGATCGCGAATAGCGAAGTGAGAATAGTTCGATGACTGTTCGCCATTCGCTGCTCGCCATCCGCCGCTGAAACAGATGGCACTTCATTTCGAGTTCGTGTCGCCGGAAAGCGTCTTGTTCTCGGGCGAGGTCGATCAGGTGGACCTGCCCGGCGCCGAGGGCGACATGGGCATTCTGGGCGGCCACGCGCCGATTGTGACCACGCTGCGGCCCGGCATAGTGACCATCTTTCGCGGCGCCGCGCGCGAGCCGGTGGTGATCACCGGCGGCTTCGCCGAGGTCGGCCCGGGCGGCCTCACCATCCTTGCCGACCGCGCCGTTGCGCGGGCGGACTTTGACATGGCGACGCTCGCAACCGAGATCAAAGAGGCCGAAGAAGACGTGGTGGATGCCACCGATCAGGCGGTGCGCGACAAGCTCGTTCGCCACCTCGATCAGCTGAAGGCCCTGCAGGCGGCGCTCGCCTAGAGCGCAATCGCTTCTCCTGAACCGATTGACGCTCCAAGTTTTCCTGGAACGTGATTCTTTCGGAAGACCGGTTTCCACCCCGATCAAGGCGGCGATCGACGGCGCGCTCGCGGACTGCGGCAAACAAGATCGCTCCTGCCGCGTGGTCGCGATCGGCCCGTTTGCGGTCGAGCTGAAGTAACAGCCGGCGCGGGTTATCGCTTGGATCGCGTTGGCCTTCGATCTTTAGACCGTGATCCAATTCAATTGAATCGGATCACGGTTTAAATCCTTTGTTTTGAGCATGATCTTGTCCGAAATCCGGTTTCCACTTTTCGGGATCATGCTTTAGCGCGCCCAGCCAGGTGCTCGAATTCCGCGACCACCCGCTCGTAGACGCCGCGCTTGAACGGCACCACGAGGCCCGGCAGCCGGTGCAATTCCTCCCAGCGCCATTCGACGAATTCCGGCTTATGGCCTCCGGCCGGATGCGCGATGTCGATCTCGCTTTCGTCCCCGGTAAACCGCAGCGCGAACCATTTCTGCGTCTGGCCGCGATACTTGCCGCTCCAGGCATGACCGGCGATGTCCGGCGGGATGTCGTAATTCAGCCATTCGGCGATTTCGCCGAGCCGCTGCACCGACGTGATGTTGGTCTCCTCGCGCAACTCGCGCAGAGCCGCCGGCCATGGATCCTCGCCCGGATCGATGCCGCCTTGCGGCAACTGCCACACATGCGTGGCGTCGATGTGCTCGGGCCCCTCGATGCGGCGGCCGATAAACGCCCGGCCGACCTGATTGAGCACCATGAGACCGGCGCAGGGACGATAGGGACGTTTCTCGAAACGGGTCATGAACGGCTGCGATATTGGCGGATGGTGAGCGGGGAGCGGCGGGCCAAGGCTAAGCAGCCGCTAGTTCCGGCGCGTTTTAGCCGACCTGCGGTCTCTTCGCCATTCGCTATTTTGCCCGGCGGCTATTCGCGCCCCGCCGACTTAGCTCTGCTTAGCCTTCGACGCCGCCGCCGTGATCGGCACGAGCTGCAAGCCGCGGCTCTCCGCCGCCTTCGCCCATTTGGCGATCCGCTCGATCGAGACCGGCAGCGCCGAGGCCATGCCGACAGCAATGCCGCGCTCGCGGGCGGTCATTTCAAGCCGCCCGAGCGCATGATCGATCTCCGCCGGAGTCGGAACCGAATCGAGGACCATGTCGGCCTTGGCGAACGGCAGGTTGTTGCCGCCGGCGATGCGCGCGGCGACGCTGCGGGGATTGGCGCCGTCGTCGACGAAGATCAGCCCGCGCTTGGCGGTCTCGCGCAGGATCGGCGTGAACGCCTGCTCGGAAGCCGTGAAGCGCGCACCCATCGCTCCCGTGATCCCGACATACCCTTGGAAGCGGCTCATCAGCCAATAAAGCCGTTCGAGATTCTGCTCCGGCGAGAGTGTGGTCAAAAGCGTTTGCGGGCCGGAATCGTTGTCCGGATAGTTGAACGGCTCCATCGGCGCCTGCAGCAAAATCTCGTGGCCGGCGCGGCGTGCGCGCCCGGCAAGATGATCGACGTCGTAGCTGTAAGGCATAAAGGCCAGCGTCACCGCACCTGGCAGCTTGCTGATGGCGTCGTTGCTGATGCTGGCGCTGACGCCAAGCCCGCCGACGATGAGCGCGACGCGCGGCGCGTCGGGCTTGCCGGGAACGGGCTTCAGCGGCTGCGCATAGGCTTCCGCCGGGCGCATGCCGTTGGCGGCGATTTTCGGAATAGGACCTTGCGGCGTCGTTTCGACCAACTTCTGGTCATTCGGCTGCGCCTCCGCGGCGGGAGCGCTCGACGACGCATCTGAAGTGCCCGGCGCGCCCGGTGTGCTGGGCATACCTGGCGTGCCCGGCGTGTTCTGGGGCTCCGACGAGCCTGGAATCACGACCTCCTGGCGCGCTCCGGTCTTGCCGTCGATGATGGTGACGGTCCTGCTATTTCCCGCATTGGCGGGACTATCGGCCACGCCCGGCGCGGGTGGCGCAGGAAGCCCGGACGGCACCGGGAATGGTGACCGGACCGTCCGGCGGGCCGTCGTGGTGGCCCGGTCCCGATTCGGCCGGCCCGGATGCGTTCGGCGCCACCATGGCCGGCGCCCCGTGCGTGGCCGGGCCGCCGATGACCCGCGGCGCCGTTGGCCCGGGCGGGGCGATCTGAACGACTGCCATCGGTTCGCCGCCAAACGGATTGTCGGCAATGACCGCCCACAACACGAATGCGACATCAGATGCGTCGCCGAGCGCTCCCGCCGCGGAGACGCAACCGA
>DATMQV010000111.1:0-5561 GCA_035566615.1 Xanthobacteraceae bacterium | reverse complement strand
GTCGTCGAGATGATGGTCGAAGCCGCGCGGCTCGACCGGCGCGACGATGCCGACAATCCCGATCGCCGGCGCGAGGAAGCCGAGCCCACGCCGGATGCGGTCGGCCGCGCCCGCGAGCGCGCGCCGGACGAGCGCGGCCCGGTGCTCGCCACCTATCCCGAATGGGATTGCGATGCCGGCACCGAGCGGCCGGACTGGACCACCGTCCGGGCGGCGCCGATCTGGCCCGGCGACGCCGGCGCGATCGACACCGCGCTCGACCAGATCCCGGCTGTGCGTTCGCGCATCCGCCGTCTTGTGCGCGGCGCCAAGGTCGGCCGCCACGAGCGCCTGAAGCGGCGCAATGACGGGCCCGAGCTCGATCTCGACGCCGCGCTCGATGCCGCGATTGCGCTGCGCGCCGACGACCTGCCGGACGAGCGCATCTTCCGCACCATGATGCGGCGCCGGCGCGATCTTGCGGTCACGATCCTGGTCGATGTCTCGGAATCGACGCGCGACCGCGTGGCGGCCTCCGGCGCGTCCGTGCTCGACACCGAGCGGCTAGCCGTCGCCGCGCTCGCCGAAGCCCTGGCGGCGCTCAACGATCCCTTCGCATTGCGCGCCTTCGCCTCCGCCGGCCGCGAGGACGTCCGCGTGTTTTGCCTGAAGGATTTCGACGAGCCCTACGGCGCGCCGGTCAAGGCGCGGCTTGCGCATCTCGAGCCGCATTTGTCGACGCGGCTCGGCACCGCGCTGCGTCACGCCGGCGCCGAGATCGCCTCGGTGCGCAGCCATCGCAAGCTGATCCTGGTGCTGACCGACGGCGAGCCCTCCGACATCGACGTGGTCGATCCGCGCGATCTGGTCGAAGACGCCCGCCGCGCGGTGCTCTCTCTGCGCTCACGCGGCATCGACGTCTTCGGCGTCACGCTCGATCCCTCGGGCGCCGGCTCCGGCGCCGCCGTCTTCGGCCGCAGCCAGCACATGCCCGTGCGCCGCCTAGAAGACCTGCCCGCGCGCCTCGCCGAGCTTTATTTCCGCCTGGCGCGGCGGTGAGGCGGCTGCTCGCTTTCTCACTTGCGGGAGAGGAGCGGGGGGTGAGGGCGAGCGCTACCGCGCAACTTGCTCAAAACGCTTTCGGCAAGCCTGCCTGGCGCAAGATCGCATTCGCCGTGTGGCGGCTCGGAATTCCGACCGGGACGGCGAAGTTTCGTTTGGTGATTGGGCTGTGCCAGATTTCGTGGCTTCCCGTGCCTTGGCGGACAAGGAAACAGCCGGCGCCGCGCAACAGATCCCGCAGCGCCTTGTCGAATTGCGGCGCCATTCACGCAGCGGCTGGTTCGGCTTCGCGCAGTGCGGTGATTTGCAGAAATAAATCTCCCGGAGCAACCCCGGGATGATTGTCGGGCAACAGATCGAGCGCCATGGCGGAGATTTTTGCCAGCAGCTCGTCGAGCGTCGGCGCGTCGGCCGCCGCCGGAATGTCGTCGCAATGTCCTGTCCAGACCGACGCCTCATTGTCCCATGCGGCGGAAATCGTGAAGATCACCGGTCTCGCCATTCTCTCGCTCCTTCTGCCTGAAAATACGCCGCCAGGCGACGAATACAAGGACGGACGCGTGATGACTGCGGCTTTCCCCTCACACGCGGCATCGACGTGTTCGGGGTCACGCTCGATCCGTCCGGCGCCGCCGCCTTCGGCCGCAACCGGCACATGCCGGTGCGGCGCCCTCGATGACCTTCCCGCGCGCTTGGCCGAACTTTATTTCCGCCTGGCGCGGCGCTGACGCGGCCACTCTCGCGCGCGGGGAGGGTCGGGGTGAGGGGTGGCATCAGGGCGCTGTATGGGCATCCGCACTATTCAGTGTAGTTGTACTCGCGACCGCCGAATTGAACGAAATGGTTCAGGCTGGCATCCCAGCGCCAAGTCTGGTCTTATGGCCGTCGGAAAAAGGGGCCTCGGTAGATTATTCATCGCAATTTTATTGACGCCGAAGACAAAAACATACGGGCGCTGCACTTTGGTCAGAGTGTCGCGCGCCACCATTGCCTGAATCTTGGTTGCGTCCGTTCTTTGGCTGCCTCGGCAGCAATTTTGGCGTCTCGCAGGCTCTCGCCGATAAGACGCAATTGCCAAAAGAACAAAAATATTTGACCCACATCCGCAGCGAACAAGAAAGCCGTGGCGAAAGCCAAAATCCATGTTGCGACCGTCAAGCCCCTTTCGTTCGACGCTTTTTCGAGGCGATCTTGTTGATCTTTTTTAGTTTCCGCCTCGCTTTTGCTGGGGGGAACTATTGTTACAGCGAGAGGTACTTGGTCGGAGCTGTGTTCGGCACCGGCGATTGATTGCTGCGGTGTAGTGGCGCTGCGATCATCGCGCTCAACTATTTGCCCTCCACTTAGGGACGGTGGATATGAAATCGCATATAGAAAACTGCAAACAATGGCTCCGACAAAGATTGTTACAAATCCGGCAAAGAATGCCCAATTCCGAAATTGAATTATCTGATTCAACATCCGCCGATCACCACGCCGAAGATGTCATGATTGCTAAGGTTGTTGTACCGGCAGCGCCCCCTCATCCCGACCTTCTCCCCGCGTGCGGGGAGAAGGCGTGCGGACGCGCCGCGAAGCGATTTTGTTTATCCGCCCCCGCGCGCAGCGCGGGGGAGGGGGACCGCGCGACAGCGCGGTGGAGGGGCATGCGGCGGTTTGTACGCTCTGACCGACAGAGCAAGCGTCGCCGCCCACGCCCCTTCCACCGCCCTTCGGGCGGTCCCCCTTCCCCGCCTTGCGGGGCAGGATGGGAGATACCATGCGACGAAAACTGAGCGCGCCGGAGTGGCGGTTTCCGCGGCGGATGACGTTCAAGCAATGGAGCGTGCTGCCGTATCGCGAGCGGCACGCTTATCTGGCGCAGGCGCAGTGCACGCTTCTGGAATATTGGCGCGATTGCGCCAACGCACGCTGCCGCCGCGCGCGCCGCTGTCTCGTTCCGCAGCCGTGTTACTGGGAGCGCAAGCAGGCGATGGCGCCGGCCGAATGGGCGAGGGCGGAAGCCGCCTGCCGGCCGCTGCGCGCGCTGTTGTCGCTCGGTTCGCTGAAAGGCTCGGAAGGCCTGTGGTTGTTTTGAGTGGCAATAATCCGCCCCCGCGCGCAGCGCGGGGGAGGGGGACCGCGCGTAGCGCGGTGGAGGGGGACCGCGCGTAGCGCGGTGGAGGGGGCGTGCGGCGGCGAAGCTAGCTTGGGAGGCCCGCGCCCCTTCCACCGCCCTTCGGGTGGTCCCCCTTCCCCGCTCGCGGGGCAGGATGGAGGGCTTACCGCTTCGCTATTTGCTACCCGCGATTCGCTGCTCGCAATTCGCCATTCGCGCGCTAGTGCGCGACGAGGAGAACGCCGATGCATTGCATGAGCGAGCTATTTGCGCCGGCGCGCCGGTGGCACCCCGATCAACGCCTCGAAGGCGATGGCGAAGGCGGCTTCCAGCCCGCGCGCCAGCGCGCCGCCATTGGCGGCGAGCACGCGGCTGCCGATCCCGGCATTGTTCGGCAGCTTCGAAAATCCCGCCACGCAGCCGGTTGCGGCGAGCCGCTTGTCAAAATGCTCCGCATCGCAGCGTTCCGCGCCGTGTCCGAGCACAAAGACCGTCCCGGCTGCGCGATAGGGGCCGAGCGGCGACGACGGGGCAAACATCGCTTCGCCCGCGATCGTGCCGCGGTCGCTGAGCAAAACGCGGCTGGCGGCATCGCGCACTACGACCGCGTTGCTATAGCGCTCGAACGAGCGGCTAAAACCCTCTGGACCAAGACCTTGTGGATCAAGTCCTTCCGGGTCGTGATGCGCCAGCCCGTCGGTCAGGATCGCACAGCCGCTCGCGGCCAGCGTGACCTCGGTGGCGCAGGAGATCTCCGCGCCGGGGAAGAGCACCAAAGGATCGGGGGTCAGCGCCAGGAAGGCATGGTCGCCGACGTCCAGGCGCGTGCTTTGTTCGATCGGGAAGCGATGAGTCCGGTGCACGATCGTGGCCGCCTGCGTGGTCACGTGCGCGGCGCTATGCGGCTCGGCGGTGATCGAAAGGGCGACACGGTCGCCGCGATAAAGCCCGCCGGCAGCGGATTGCAGATAGAGCGTGGCAAGGTCCGGGCGCGCTTGGTCGAGATAGAAGGGTCGCGTCGCGTGGAACGGGTAGGGGATCCGCTGGCGCGTGAGCACAGTGCGCCCGCCGCCCTTGCTGAATTGCAGGGACGCCTCGATCGCGCCCGCAAAACGCTCACGCTCGGTCAATTTGCCGGAGCGCGTGACGGTGTCCAGCACGGCGCGAGACCTCCGGATCAGCGGAACAAAACGGCCTGGCTCATCGCATCCGCCACCGCGTCGACGCCGGCGCCGGTACGGGCATTGGTCGCCAAAATCGACCGCCCCTCGCGCACCATGCGCGCTTCCTTGAGCATGGCGTCGAGATCGACGCCGACAAACGGCGCAAGATCGATCTTGTTGATCACCAACAGGTCGCAGCGCAGCACGCCCGGTCCGCGCTTGCGCGGAATGTCGTCGCCGCCGGCGACATCGATGACGAAAATCCACCAATCGACCAGATCGAGCGAGAAGGTCGAGGCGAGATTGTCGCCGCCGGATTCGAACATGATCAGCTCGACGCCGGGAAACTTGCGCTCGAGCTCGTCGCCGGCCGCGATGTTGAGCGTCGGGTCTTCGCGGATCACCGTGTGCGGGCAGGCGCCGGCTTCGACGGCGGAGACGCGCGCGGGATCGATCAGCCCGGAGCGGCGCAGCCGTTCGGCATCTTCTTTGGTGACGAGATCGTTGGTCACCACCGCAAGATCGATGCCGCGGTCGGTCAGGACAGGGATCAGGCGCTCGATCAACGCGGTCTTGCCGGAGCCGACCGGACCGCCGATGCCGACGCGCGCGGCGCCGACGCCGGACGTCTTGCGGATCGCTGACAGCGCGACACGATCGTGCATGGCGGTCACCGCAGCATGTAGCGCTGCGCCAACGGCAGCACGTGCGCCGGCTCGCAGGTCGCGAGTTCGCCGTCGACAAATACGTCGAACGTCTGCGGATCGACCCGGATGTTCGGACAGGAATCGTTCCACAGCATGTCGGACTTTTTAAGCTTACGCGTGCCGCGCGCGGGCAAAAGTGCTTTGGATAGTCCAAGCTCGGCCTTCAATCCGCGCTCGATGGCGAGCGGATGCACGAAGCACGCCGACAAGGCGGGCGCGGCGCGGCCGAACGCGCCCCATTGCGGGCGCATCAGGATCGGTTCGCAGGTCATCAGCGACGCCGCCGAATCGCCCATCGCGCCCCAGGCGATGAAGCCGCCCTTGATGACGAGCTCGGGCTTGATGCCGAAAAAGGCCGGGCGCCAAACGACCACGTCGGCCATCTTGCCGTCTTCCAGCGAGCCGATGTGTTCGGCAATGCCGAAGGTGCGCGCGGCGTTGATGGTGTATTTGGCGATGAAGCGGCGAATGCGCGCATTGTCGCCGAAGCCGGCGCGCTCCTGCGGTAGCGGTCCGCGCTGGTCCTTCATCTTCGAGGCAAGCTGCCAGGTG
>DATMQV010000110.1:0-5033 GCA_035566615.1 Xanthobacteraceae bacterium | reverse complement strand
CTGGAACTGCGCGATGTCACCGCGCTGGTGCTGCCCGACGACGCCTTGAGCGACAATCTCTTGGGCTTGTCGTTCCTGTCGCGGCTTCACCGCTTCGAATACAGCGACGGCAGGCTCGTGCTCGAACAATGAGTCGCGTCGCGACGCGGCCGCGTGCCTTTCCAGCGATCCAGTGAAGCCGCGTTAACGATCTCAAGCCCCAGGCTCAGCGATGGGGGCAACGAAAAATCAAGGGCTGTCGGTTATTGAACCGACAAGCGAACGGCCACTTCGGGCCGGACCCGTTGGCGAGGCCCCGGGATGACGCGCTCAAAGATATCCGGTGCTCATTTCCTCCGCGAACCGCGCCGGATCGCCGTGCCAGGTGATGCGGCCGTGATCGAGCACATAGACGCGGTCGGAGTGGGGCAGCGCGAAGGTCACATTCTGCTCGGCGAGCAGAAGCGTCAGCGAGTGCTCTTTGCGCAACCGCTCGATCGCTTTGGACAGAAGACCGAGGATCACCGGCGCGAGGCCCAATGTCGGCTCGTCGAGTACGAGCAGCTTTGGCTGCATCATCAGCGCACGTCCCAGCGCCAGCATCTGCTGTTCGCCGCCCGATAGCGTCCGCGCGGCTTGTGCCTGGCGTTGCTCGAGAATGGGAAAGAGATCGAACACCCAGGCGAGCTGGCGCTGCCGTTCGTCGTTGCTCAAGTGGCCGCCGCCGAGTTCGAGATTCTCGCGCACGCTCATATGGCCGAACAATTCGCGCGTCTCCGGACATTGCACCACGCCGGCGCGCGCGATTTGCGCCGCCGTGAGAGTCTTGAGATCTTGTCCGGAAAAGCGGATCGCGCCGCGAAAAGGCACGAGCCCCGAAATTGCATTGAACAGCGTGGTTTTGCCGGCACCGTTGAGGCCGACGATCGAAACGAACTCATCCTGTTGCACATGCAGCGAAACGCGGTCGAGCGCAGTGGCTTTGCCGTAGAACACTTCGACGTTGTCGATATCGAGCAGGTTGGTGCTGCGATCGGCCGCGGCTGCTGTTTTGCGCTCTACGTTCTCGATCTTGCCGCCGATATAGACCCGGCGCACGGTTTCGTTCTGCATCACCTCGTCGGCGCTGCCTTCGGCGATCCGTTCGCCGAGATACATGGCGATGACACGGTCGGCGAGCGCGGCCACGCTCTTGACGCTGTGGTCGACAAGAAGCACGGCACGGCCCTCGTCGCGCAAGGTGCGGATCAGATCGGAAAAGACCTTGATCTCGCCGGCCGTCAGGCCGGCGAAGGGCTCGTCGATCAGCACCACTTTGGGATCGCGCGCCACCGCTTTGGCGAGCTCCATCCGGCGCAGATCGGCGAACGGCAGCGTCCATGGATGCCGCTGCAAAACGCCGCCCAGCCCGACCTGCTCAGCAATGGCGCGGGCACGCTCCGCCGCCGAAGCTCCTGTCGCAAGCCGCAATAGCGAGTCAGGCAGCAGCGCCAGCTTGACATTCTCCAGCACCGTTTGCCGCTGCAGCGGCCGCGAATGTTGGAACACGATGCTTACGCCGGCGCGCGCGATGCGATGCGCCGGCCAGCCCGCGATGTCGACGCCGTCAAGCCGGATCGCGCCGGAATTGGCGCGCGTCAGCCCCATGATCAGCGACATGACGGTCGATTTGCCGGAGCCGTTCGGACCGATCAGCCCGACGATTTCGCCGGCGCGAAGATCGAAGCTCATATTCTTGACGGCGACCACGCCGCCGAAGCGCTTGCCGAGTTCGCTGACCTGCAAACGCACTGCGCCGGTCATTCGCGCTCGCTCCGGTGCAACGCGTAGCCAAGCAAGCCCTCGGGGAAGAACAAGATGACCGCAAGCGCCACGGCGGACACCACGAAGGTGTTGAGCTGGCCGAGCGGCCGCAGAAATTCGTTGGCGACGATCAGGAACACCGCGCCTAGCGCCGCGCCGAGGATGGTCCGGCGTCCGCCGAGAACCGCCGCGATGATGATCTGAACCGCGATCGCCACATCGACCACCGTGTTGACCGACGCTGTGCCCATGTAAAAGATCAGCATCGCGCCGGCGGTGCCCGAGAACAGCGCGCTGACGCAGAAGGCCGCGATCTTGTGCTTGGTGACATTGAAGCCGAGTGCAGCGGCGCCGACCGCATCTTGTCCGCTCGCCTCCAGGATCAGTCCAACCGCCGAGCGCGACAGGCCGAACAGCAGCACGGCGCACAACACCAGGAATGCCAGCGCGTACCAGTAGTTGACGTCCGCGTCGATCGAGAGCACGTCGGGCACGGTCATGCCGATTTCGCCGCCGGTGACGCCCGCGAAGATGACGACGAAATTTTGCAGCAGCAGGACCGCGACCAGCGTGACCAATCCGAAATAGGGGCCGCGCAGGCGCAGGGCCGGCACCGCCAGCAGGATTCCTCCGACGACGGCCGCGAACGCCCCCGCGATGACGCAGACAGGGATCGGCAGGCCGTAGTTGGCGTTGAGGATGGCGGCCGTGTAGGCGCCGAGCCCGATCAGGAAGGTGGGGCCGAAATTCACTTCGCCGGCAAAGCCGAACAGCAAATCCCAGGCCATGGCGAAGACGCCGAAATAATAGGCCGCGGTCAGAATGCCGAGCAGATAGGCGGACAGCCAGAACGGCAGCAGCGCCGCGATCACAACGACGACGGCGGCTATCCAGAACAGGCGGGAGCGCAGGAAGGTCATTGAAGCCCTCCTACCGCCGGCCCAGAAGGCCCTGCGGCCGCACGTACACGACCAGCACCAGAAGAATGAGCGAAGGAATAGGCCGAAGCGTCGGCGCGATCAGATAAGCGGTCATGGTTTCCAGATAACCGACGACATAAGCGGCGATCAGCGATCCGGAAACGCTGCCCAGCCCGCCGAGAACGACGATCGAGAAGGCGCTGGCGGTGAGCTGGCCGGCATTGGTCGTGCTGACGCCGAGAAAGGATGCAAGCAGCACGCCGGCGGTGCCGGCGAGAATTCCGTAGATGGTCCACGCGATCAAATAAAGCTGCGTGAGCTCGTAGCCGAGCAGCGTGACGCCGCGCGGATTCATGGAGGCGCCGAGCAACGCCTTGCCGGTGCGCGTCCGGTTGACCAGAAGCCAGAGCAGGCCGATGACCGCCCAGGCGATCACGGCGATCAGGATTTCGTTGGTCGGCGTGCGCACGCCGAAAATGTTGACGACGCCGGCGATCAGCGGCCGCATGGTCACCGGATTGTCGCTGAACAGATAGGCCATGCCGACCTGGATCATGATCCCCCAGAGCAGCGTTCCGGTCAGGACAAAGATCTCGGTCTCTTCCGGCCGGATGGCGCGCGAGCGCTGGATCGGCCGCACCACGACGAGATAGGTCGCGTAGGCCATGATCAGGCCGGCGATCACGCCGATCAGCGTGCCCGCATAGGTGCCCAGCCCGAATTCGCCGGCCGCGGCCCAGCCGATGATCGCGGCCACCACCATGATCCCGCCATGGGCGAGATTGAGCACGCCGGAAACGCCGAAGATCAGCGTAAAGCCGACAGCGGCGAGGCCGTAAAGCGAGCTGATCGCAAATCCGTCGACAAGGATCTGGACTGCTCGCATCGTTCCCCAACCGCCCCCAACAAGCCGCCGAATGATCGAGACGCGTCCGGGCCGCCGTCAAGAGCTAAATAGGCGGCGCCGTCGGCCCGATAGCCAGTCGCGGAAAGCTCAACTCGGTGTTTTGACGAACGCCGGGAAGGTGATCTTGGCCTTGCACTTGTCGGCCGGCCACACGCACGCTTGCTTGCCGTTCTGCCATTGGATCGCAATAGTCGTGACCAGCCCCGGCCCGTATTTCATCGCATGGGTGAATTGGTGGTCGCGGCCGTAGAATTGGATGCGGCCGACGGTTCCGACGTGATCGGTCGCTTCGAGCGCGGTCACGAGCTTGTCCGGATCGGTCGAGCCGCCGGCGCGCTCGATCGCCTCCGCAATCACATGCACCATGTCGTAGGACGTGTAGCCGACATAGGCTGGCGTGACGCCGTGCTTCTTGATGTAAGCCTCGGCGAAAGGAATGGTGGATGGCGAGAGAGCGACGTCCGGCGCGGCCGCCGTGTCGGTGATGACGCCCTCGGCCGCGCCGTTGGTGTCCTTCCAGAATGTGCTGGTAGTCGCCTGTGAGCTTTGTCCAACCATCGGGATCGGCACCTGCTGGTCATGCCATTGCACCGTCGGCTGCACGCCGACGTGGCTGATGCCGGTGATAATCACGTCGGGATGCGCGTCCTCGATCTGATGGAAGAGCGGCGTGAAATCGGCGGTGTCCGGATTGAAGCGAACATGGTCGAGTACCTTCAGGCCGGCTTTCGGCAGGCATTCGAGATAGCCGGCGTCGAGCGGCGTGGTCCAGGCGGCGTCTTCGCTCATGACTACCGCGGTCTTCAGATGGAAAGGACCGACCAGCATGTCTTTGGTGTAGTCGCAGATCGCTTGCGCGATGAAGGCGGACGTGAGCCAGCCGTGAAAGGTGTATTTGTAGTGGTCGTAGTCGTCGTGGACGGCCTTGGAAATCAGATTGCTGGCGGCGCCCGGCGTGATGAACGGCATGTGCAGACGCGCCGACCAGGGCTCGAGCGCCAGGACGACTTCGCTGATATAGCTGCCGATCACCGCGACCACTTTGTCCTGGCTCACCGCGCGCTGGAAGGCGCGGACCGCGTCCGAGGCGGACGAGTGGTTGTCGTAAGTGATGACTTCGATCTTGCGGCCGTTGACGCCGCCGTGGGCATTGATGTCGTCCGCGGCCATGACGGCGGCTTTGGTCAGCGAAGCGCCCGCCACCGAGGATTCCTCGCCGATCACGCCGATCTTGATCGGGTCGGTCGATTGAGCAGAAGCCGGCAGGGCTGAAAGCGCGAGCGTCAGTGCGGCGCATCCGAAAAGCCACAAACGCGCCCGGCCGGTTAAGGTCTTCATGGTCGTCCTCCCAATATTGCGGGAAATTCAGGCCGCCGCGATGCGGGGTGCTTCCGCTGGTTGTCGTCAGGTTACAGGAACAGCTA
>DATMQV010000109.1:0-10817 GCA_035566615.1 Xanthobacteraceae bacterium | reverse complement strand
GCCATGCTGACCCACGGCATCATGATGGCGCAGACGCTCGCCTACTTTGCCGAGATCGAGCCGGTCGGACCGGGCGATTGCGTCCTTCATGCCGCGCCGATGTCGCACGGCTCCGGCTGCTATGGCTTGCCGCACGTGGCGATGGGGGCAAAGACCGTCGTTCCCGAAAGCGCGGGCTTTGAGCCCGAGGAAATTGCCGAGCTATCGGCAATCCACGGCAATGTCAGCTTCTTTGCGGCGCCGACCATGGTCAGCCGCTTGATCAACAATCAGCGCTTTGCTGCCGCCGATCACAGCGGTCTGCGCACCATCATTTATGGCGGCGCGCCGATGCATTTCGAGACGCTGCTGCGCGGGCTCGATCTGCTCGGCCCGAAATTCGCGCAGATTTACGGCCAGGGCGAAGTGCCGATGACCATTACGGCGCTCTCGAAGCAGATGCACGCCGACCGCTCGCGGCCGCGCTGGCGCGAGATCATGGGCTCGGTCGGCCTGCCCCGCACCAACGTTGAAGTGCGCGTCACCGGCGGGGAAGACCGCGATATTGCCGCCGGCGAAATCGGCGAAGTGCTGGTCCGCGGCGAAGTGGTGATGGCCGGCTATTGGCGAAATCCGCAGGCGAGCGCCGAGACCTTGCGCGGCGGCTGGCTGCATACCGGCGACATGGGCGCTTTCGACGAGGAAGGCTTCCTGACCCTGAAGGACCGCTCCAAGGACCTGATCATCAGCGGCGGCAGCAACATTTATCCGCGCGAGGTCGAAGAGGTGCTGCTCCGCCATCCGGGCGTCTTCGAGGTGTCGGTGATTGGACGTCCGCGCGCCGATTGGGGCGAAGAGGTCGTGGCCTGCGTCGTGGCACGGCCGGAACAAAAGATCTCGGCGGAAGACCTGGACACGCTTTGTCTCTCCGCCATCGCGCGCTTCAAGCGGCCCCGCGACTATGTGTTTCTCGAAGTCCTGCCGAAAAACAACTATGGCAAGGTCCTCAAGACCGAACTCCGTAAGCTGCACGGTCAGGCAGCAAATAAGACCAATAGCTGAACCATGGGAGGTTTCCGATGATGCAACGACGAACACGCGCTACCGGCGCGGCTGGCCTTCGCGCGGCCGTGCTGGCCACGCTCGCAGCGCTCAGCATGGCGGCCGCGAGCCTGCCGGCCGCCGCCGAGGAGCCCTTGAAAATAGGCTTCGGCATGGCGGAGACGGGCCCGCTCGCCGGTACCGGAAAATCGGCGCTGCTGGCGATGAACATCTGGGCCGAGGATGTGAACGCCAAAGGCGGCCTGCTCGGACGCCAAGTCAAGCTTGTCCACTATGACGATCAGAGCAATCCGGCCAACGTGCCGGCGCTTTACGCCAAGCTCATCGATCTCGACAAGGTCGATCTGATCATCAGCGGTTACGCCACGCCGATCATCGCGTCCACGATCCCGATCGCCATGCAGCACGACATGGTGCTGATGGGCTTCTTCGGTTTGGCCAACAATGCCAAGTTCAAATACGACAAGTATTTCGGCATCTTCCCCGCCGGCGAGAAGCCCGCTTTGGCGATCATGCAGCCGTTCTTCGATGCGGCAATGACGCTCGATCCCAAACCGAAGACGGTCGCCGCCGTCTATCCCGAAATGGAATTCGGCCAGTCCATCAAGAACGGCGTCAGGGCGGCCGCTTCTGCCGCCGGCCTGCAAATCGTTTACGATCAAGGCTTCCCGCAGAGCATGACCGATCTGACGACGGTGGTGCGGCAGATCCAGGCGACCAATCCCGACATCGTCGCCATCGGAACGCAGCCCGGACAATCGATCGCCATCGTGCGCGCGATCAATGAGGTCGGCCTGAAAGCCAAGATCGTCGGCGGCGGCATGACCGGATTGCAGACGACCGACGCCGAAGGGCTGCTGGGCGAGCAGCTCAACGGCTTCGTCAACTTCAACATCTGGCTGCCCGCGCCCAAGATGCAGTATCCGGGCGTGATGGACTTCGTTAAGCGCTATCAGGAGCGGGCCAAGGCCGCCGGCGTCGATCCGATCGGCTATTACGCGGCACCCTGGGCCTACGCCGAGCTGCAAGTCCTCGGGCAGGCGGTGGAAGCCACCAAGAGCACCGCCGGCGATAAGCTCGGGCCTTACATCCACGCCACCACGTTTAAGACTATCATCGGCGACGTGAAGTTCGGCGAAAGCGGCGAATGGGCGCAGCCGCGCATGCTGGCGGCGCAATTCCAGCACGTGAAAGGCAACGACATCGAGCAATTCAAGGGCACCGATAAAGTCGTTGTTGTCTCGCCCGCCGAATACAAGAGCGGCGAGCTGCTCTCATTCGAAGATGCCCGCCGGTAAGGGAGTAACAAGCACGCCGCATCGGCTCGCGCTGCGTTATGGCGGCGCGGGCCGATGCGTCATTCGCAGGTCAGCACTACGCACGTCAGCACTAGGCACCACGCCATGACGATAACTTATCCGCTACTCGTCAATGCGCTGATCGCCGGATTGCTGATGGGCGGCTTCTATGCAGCGCTGAGCGTAGGCGCTACCGTCGCCTTCGGCCTGCTCGATATCGTCAACATCGCGCATCCGACCTTCGCGGTCATTGGCGCTTACGCCGTTCTGGTCCTCAACCGCGCCTTCAACATCGATCCGATCATCTGCGGCTTGTTGCTGACGCCGGTATTCTATGGCGCCGGCATGCTGCTTTATCAGGTCTATCATCATTTCTTCGAACGGCGCGGCGACGATGCCATGCGCGGGCTGGCGTTCTTTTTCGGCCTGATGTTTATCGCGGAAGTGGCGCTGATCATGCTGTTCGGCGTCGATTTCCGCTATGTCCACGCCCCTTACATCACCACGACCTGGAATTTCGGCGACATTGCCTTGCCATTGCGACTGGCGGTGCCGTTCGCCGGCTCGGTTCTGATGCTGGCCGCGCTTGAATTGTTTCTGAGAAAGACCTTCGTCGGACGCGCCATCGTCGCGGTGGCGCAGGATCCATTCGCGCTTCGGCTGGTGGCGGTCTCTCCGGTCCGCATCAAGCGGATCGCTTTCGGCATTGCCTGCGCCAGCGCCGCATTGGCCGGCGCCTTCATAATTGTCATCGAGCCGCTGCAGCCGGCCGTCGGCCGCGAATTCATCGGCCGCGTTTTCGCGATCTGCGTTTTCGGCGGCCTCGGCAGCCTGCCGGGCACCCTGGTCGCCGCGGTCTCGCTGGGCTTGGTCGAAAACCTCTCCACCATATTTATCGGCGCGTCGTGGTCGCCGGCCGTCGCGTTCGGCTTGCTCTTGGCAACGCTGGCGTGGCGGCCCTCCGGCTTGTTTGGGCGGAGCTGACGCGCCATGACGAATTGGCGCTTTCTTGCCGCGGCCGCCGGCGTCGCCGCCATCGTCTTCGGCATCGCCGCCTGGCTCAACATCGATTATCTGTTCTTCGCCGGATACGTCGTTCTGCAATATGTCGTGCTGGTGAGCGCCTGGAACATCCTGGGCGGCTACACCGGCTACATGAATCTCGGCGTCTCGGCGTTTTTCGCGCTCGGCGCCTACACCACGGTCGCGCTCGAAACCGCATGGAAGTTGCCGCTGCCGGCAACGATCCCCGCCGCCGCCATCGTCGCCGGCCTGGTGGGAATCGGTATGGGCTACTTGACGCTGCGGCTGAAGGGAATCTTCTTCGCCATCGCCACGCTGGCGCTGGCCGTCGTCACCGAGACCTTCATCACCAATTGGGATTATGTCGGCGGCTCTGCCGGCGCCTATCTGCTGCATCCGAAACGCGGGCCATGGTTCGGCAGCTATATCGAATATTTGTTCTTGCTGATGCTGATCGTAGCGACGTTTGCCGTGGTAGTGGCCCGCGCGGTCGAGCGGTCTTGGCTGGGCTACGGCTTCACCGCGATCCGCGACGACGAGACCGCGGCCGAGGCGACAGGCGTGCCCACCTTGCGCCTCAAGCTCGTCGCCACGGGGCTGAGCGGCGCGCTGATGGGAATGGCCGGCGCACCGCTTCCCTATTACGTCAGTTTCCTGGAGCCTGCCTCGACCTTCAATCTCGCCTATGCGGTCAACACCATCGCCATGGCGATGATCGGCGGCACCACGACATGGCTCGGGCCGCTGATCGGCGCCGTGCTGCTGGCGACCGTGCAGCAGGTCGCGACCGTGACGATCTCGTCCGAGATCAATCTCATGGTTGTCGGCGTCTTGCTGGTCGGCTTCGTCATGCTGGCGCCGAACGGCATTGTCGGATTGCTGCGCCGCCGACCGCGCTCATAAAAAGAACATTCGTGCCGCCTCATTGGGCAAGGCAGGTACTCGGCCGCCCGCGCGTATATTTATTTCCTATGACAAGCGCGAGCTACCCGCATCGAATTCATATGCAGCGATCGGCATATTCGAAAAGGCGCGTCACGCGCCCCAAGAGCCGGTTCGATGCAGTGCGGACGTTTCATCTCGGCGTGCTTGACGGCAATCGCTGCCTTGACGGCGACGATCGCAATCAATGGATTCTTCCCGGCGCAAGCCGAGAACAGCACCATCAGCATGCGGCGCGCGGCCGAGCGCACAAGCTTCAGCAACGAAGAGATCAGGGACGGTCTGCTCAAGACTGCGTTTCGCGCCGAACTGCAGTTCGGCCGCCACGAGGAACGCATCCGCAAGTTCGACGAGGCCGTTCGCGTGTTTGTCGACAACCATGGCGCGCCGGCGCGAACAGCCGACATTGCGGCGATCGTCAACGACATTCGCGCCCGGGTTCATCATCTCGATCTGGCCGTGACGGCCGATCGCAAGGACGCCAATGTCGTGGTCATCTTAGTGCCGAGGCGCGATTTCGCGCGCACCGTTCGCTCCCGCTACGGGGAGAGCGCGGCCAAGAAGATCGAAAACTCGCTCCATCCCGAATGTCTGTCTGGAATCGCCAAGGATCGGAGCTATCGCATTCGACGCGCCGAGGTGATCCTACCGGTCGATGCCGAGGAATTTCAATTTTGCGACTGCGCCTACGAAGAACTGCTGCAATCGCTGGGGCTCATCAACGACGACAGCTCGGTGCCCTGGACGATGTTCAATGACGACGTGCAAATGGGTTTCTTCGACGTCTACGATCAGTACCTGGCCAATATTCTTTACGATCCACGCATCCGGCCAGGAATGACCAAAGGCGAGGTCGATGCGCTGCTGCCGGATGTTTTCGAGACCGTGCGGGCCTGGGTTGCGCACGCCAATTCGGTGAAAGGCGAAAATGCGCGCGATGGCTTAGACGTTGACGAACGTAACGGCGCCGCGCCGAGCACGACGTCTGCCGTCTATTCACAATATACGGAACCGCAACGGCGTCGCTGATCCGCTGCCTGGCTTCCAGGTCAGCGCTTCGGCGTCGACGATTTCGCCGACGACGAAGAGAATTCCGTGATCGTGTAGCTGGTGTTTTGCGAGTGCCCTTGATTCTGGGCCGCATTGTTGTACTTCGACGGTGCGCTTGTCCCTCCGCCCCCGGCTTGGGCGGCAATCAGCGATCCTAAGGACAAGATGGCCGCAAGGCTTACGATCGCAGCAATGCTCTCGCACATGGACTTTCTCCCTTGAGCAGCCTTTATGCCCGCGCTTTCCTCACCCGAAGCTTAACTCGGCGCGTTCGGTCTTCCGGCCAATATGATCCGCACTTTATAAGTGCGCAATCATCAAACAATTGATGCGCACAAAATCGGCAGACTTTTGCGTTGAGCAAGAGTTTGCCAAGCATTCATGATGCAGCGCGACAAAAACGGCCAAAAGCTTGAACAGAAGAAAGTAGGGCCTCGCTGTGTAGGCCGACTACGGGCGGCGCGACGCTCGGAAGTGTGACGGTCGGAAGACCGTCGGCGTTCCTTGTGCGCTGCAAACCTTGCTGTCCGAGCCATGCAACATAGACGCAATTGACAAACGCCACCGATTGGACCGAGCCTAGCGCGCCGCCGCCTCATCGGCGGATCTTCGGGGATCGCAAGGCATGACGCTCATTGACGCCCCGGCCGTACCGTCAACGCCCCGCCACAAAGACTTGCAGAACCTATCCGCGCGCGAGATCGCGGCCCGCATTGCCGCGCGCGAGCTCTCGTCCGCGGCGGTGGTCGAGCACTTTGTTGCGCGGCTCAAGGCCGTCAACGGCAAGCTCAATGCCGTCACCGCCGATCTGTCGGAAAGCGCGCGCAAGGCCGCTGAAGATGTTGATAACGTGGCGCTCGCCGCCATGGCCGCCATCGAGGCCGCAGCGCGAACGCAGCCCGGCTATCCAACGGAGCCTCCGCTATGAACGTGATACGCCCCATCGCGGCCGACATGCGCGCCACCTTCGATGCACAACGCGCGGCTTTTCTGCGCGCCGGAGCGCCATCTCTGCAAGAGCGCCGGGCGGATCTGAAAAAACTCGTCGACGCGATCGGCAGCAGCGGCGAGCGTCTGGCGGCGGCAATCTCGGCAGACTTCGGCCACCGCTCGCGTCACGAGACGGAGATCGGCGAGATCTTTCCGGCGCAATCGGCCATTCGGCACACGCTGCGCCATCTCGCGCGTTGGATGCGGCCGAAGCGCGTCGCGGTCGGCTTCGAGCTGATGCCCGCCAGCGCCCGCATCCTTTATCAGCCGGTCGGCGTGGTCGGGATCATCAGTCCGTGGAATTATCCGTTCAACCTCGCCATCGTGCCGCTGGTCGCGGCGCTCGCCGCCGGCAACCGCGTGATGCTGAAGCCATCGGAACTGACGCCGCGCACGTCGGATTTTTTGGCGGAGCTTCTGGCGGGCCTGTTTCCGCCCGAGCAGGTGGCCACGATCGTCGGCGGGCCGGAGATCGGCCAAGCCTTTGCGCGCCTCCCGTTCGACCATCTGTTCTATACCGGCTCGACGGCGGTCGGACGGCTGGTCATGCAAGCGGCCGCAGAGAATCTCACGCCGGTGACGCTCGAGCTCGGCGGAAAATCGCCGTGCATCATCGGTGAGGACGCAGCGCTGCCGAGCGCCGCCGAAAGCATCGTGCATGGCAAGTTGTTGAATGCCGGCCAGACCTGCATCGCACCGGATTATGTATTGCTACCGCAGCAAAGGCTCGATGAATTCGTGTCGCTCGCCACGGACACGGCGCGTAAATTCTATCCGACGCTGGCGCAGAACCCGGATTACAGCTCGATCATCAACGAACGCCACTACCGGCGCGTCGCGCAGTATGTCGCCGAAGCCAAGGCAAAGGGCGTGCGCGCGATTGAGATCAACCCAGCGCATGACGCGCTGCCCGCGGACGCACGGAAATTGCCGCCGACTTTGCTGATCGAACCGGGCGACGATCTATCCGTCATGCGAGAGGAAATTTTCGGGCCAGTGTTGCCGGTCAAGACCTATCGCAGCCTCGACGAGGCGATCGACTACGTCAACGGACACCCGCGTCCGCTCGCGCTTTATTATTTCGGCGCCGACACCGCGAAGCGGGACGAGGTGCTGCGCCGGACCATCTCGGGCGGCGCAACCGTCAACGGGACGTTGTTTCATTTCGCCGCGGAGAATCTGCCGTTCGGCGGCATCGGACCGTCCGGCATCGGCGCCTATCACGGGGAATTCGGCTTCCAGACCTTCTCGCACCGCAAGGGCGTCTTCCTGCAGAGCCGCCTCAGCGGGGCGCGCTTCCTCTATCCGCCGTTTGGACGTCTCACCGATCTCATGCTGAAAGTACTGAGCCGCGGGTAAACCGCGGCGCAAAAGCATTGCGTGGAACCGCACGCCGAGGCGTGCTAGCAGCTTGTGCCTTAACGCCCCCTGACGTCTTCCTTGCGTGATGACAAAAGCCGAGCGACCGAATTTCATCGAAAAGCATGGCTTGTGGAGCGACGAACAAAGGCGGCTTGCCGCCGAGATCGCGCGCCGTGTCGAAGCCGAAAAGCTGCACTTCGTCAGGCTGGCATGGGGCGACGCGCACGGCTATTCGCGCGCCAAGACACTGACGATACCCGCATTCCTGTCGGCACTGAGCGACGGCTACAATATCGGCGTCGCCACCACGACGCTCGATTCGGCCGGCGCGCGCGTTTTCGCCTCGTTCACGCGCGGCGGCGGGATGGGCCTCGACGAGATGACGGGTTCGCCCAATCTGACCATCGTCGCCGATCCGTCGACATTCCGCGTATTGCCGTGGGCGCGCGGTGTCGGCTGGATCCTGGGCGACGAATATTTCAACGACGGCACGCCGTTTCATTTCTCGCCGCGTCAACTTCTGCGCAAAACGCTGCGCGGTCTCTCCGAGCGCGGCTATGCGAGCATCGTGGGACCGGAGATCGAGTGGTATCTGCTGCGCGTCGCCGACGACCGTCTCGGCGCCGACAATATCGGCGCGCCCGGGATGCGCGGCCGCCCGATAAGGACGATCCCGGTCGAGCCGGGCTATCACTATCATTCAGAGTCCAACATGGACCTGATGCAGCCGGTATTCGACGCGCTCGGCGGCGCGTTCGAGGCGCTCGGACTGGGGTTAAGATCGATCGAAAACGAGTGGGGCCCCGGACAGATCGAATGCACTTTCGCTCCCTGCAGCGCCTTGCAAGCGGCGGACAATGTGTTTCTGTTCCGCACCGCGACCCGGCAGATTTGTCGCCGCCTCGGTTACTTCGCGACCTTCATGTGCAGGCCCGCGCTCAAGGGATATTATTCGAGCGGCTGGCACCTGCATCAGTCGCTGACCGAGGCCTCAAGCGGTCGCAACCTGTTCACGCCGCACGCGGCCGGAGAAATTCTTTCGCCACTCGGCCAAGCTTATCTGGCGGGTCTTCTGCACTATGCGGCGCCCGCGACAGTCTTTGCCACGCCGACGGTCAACGGCTATCGCCGTTTCCGTCCGAACTCGCTGGCGCCCGATCGCGCCAGCTGGGCCTTCGATCATCGCGGCGCGATGATCCGGGTGCTGGGCGGGGTAAGCGACCCGGCCACCCGGCTGGAGAACCGGATTGGCGAGCCTGCAGCCAATCCCTATCTCTACATTCTTTCTCAAATCGTCGCGGGATTGGCGGGGATCGAGAGCAAATCCCCTTTGCCACCGCCAAGCGACGAGCCCTATGCGGCCGAGTGCCCGATACTGCCGAAGAGCCTGGCGGATGCGCTCGATGCCCTCGACGGAGAGTCGTTGTTCCGACATACGCTCGGCGATACCTTTGTCGACTATTTCATCAAGCTCAAGCGCAGCGAAGCCGACAGGTATTCACGGTCGCTGAAAGAAGCCGGGGTTGCGTCAAGCGACGAGCAGAGCGAGTGGGAGCACAACGAATATTTTGACTTCTTCTGAATCGCGAGCGATTTTCTGAACCGCCGGCATTCGTCGCAGCCCGACAGCAAACGGCGGACGGGAATCTGCAATATGCCCCAAGGACCCAACCTCAGTGAGTTTATCTCTCGCCACCACTCGTTATTCGCCGAGCGTCCCCAAGCGCCGCACGGTCAAGAAAACCAGGATCGCACCATGACGGCGCTCGAGAAAATCAGCGCGCCCCCGGCCGGGGTCGGCGGCACGGCGCTCTACGACTGGGATTATCTGGTGCAGGAGGACAAGGCGCACCGCCTGATCTACACCGACCCGGCGATTTTCGAAGCCGAGATGACGCATATCTTCGGCGGGACCTGGACCTATCTGGCGCACGAAAGCGAGATTCCGAACGTCAACGACTTCATCACGCGGCGGCTTGGCTTGCGTCCGCTCATCATCGTGCGCGACGCCGAGGGCAAAGTCCGCGCGTTGTACAATCGCTGCACGCATCGCGGCACCACTTTGTGCCGCTGGGACAAAGGCAACAGCAAATCGTTCCAGTGCCCCTATCACGGCTGGAATTTTCTCAATAACGGCCGGCTGCGCGGCGTGCCCTGGCCGGAAGGCTACGCCGCCGATCTGCGCGATCCGAAATACAATCTCGCCCAGGTGCCGCGCGTCGAATCGTATCGCGGCTTTGTTTTCGGCACGCTCAATCTGGATGCGCTGCCGCTCACTGAGCATTTGGGGCCGATCGCGACAGTGATCGATGAATGGCTTGATCGCAATCCCGGCGGCAAGGTGGTGGTCTGCGAGGCGAACCGGTTCCGATACAAGGGCAACTGGAAGCTCGCCTATGACAATTCATGCGACGGCTATCACGTGGCCTATTCGCATCGCTCTTTGCTGGAAACCGAGAATCGCTTCGCGGGCGAGAACGCCAAGGGCATGGCCTACTACCGCAACTCGCCGGACACCCAGCCGATGTATATGCGCTACACGGGCCACGGCAATCACTTCAAGGACAAGCGGCCGAACCTGGAAAAGCGGCCGGGGGGCTTATGGGCGCTGGAGAGCGCGCATCCCGGCATGGAGCATTACGAGGCCGCGTTCATCCAGCGCTACGGCGACCGCGCTTTCGCGCTGCTCGACCTCGCCGGCTCCGAGCCGGTGAACATCAATGTCTTCCCGAACTTTTCGCTGCTCGGCAATCACATCCAGGTGTTCGAACCGGTCAGCGTCGAGGAGACCAACGCCATCTGGTACGGCACCATGATCGTCGACGACGACGGCAGCCTCGGCGAAGAGGCCGTCACCGACATCAATGCGCTGCGCATGCGCACCCAGGAAGGCTTTCCGAATTTCGGCGAAGTCGACGACATCGCCAATTTCGAGCAGATCCAGCGCGGCTTGATGGCCGTCGAGGACGAGTGGGTCTACATGAATCGCGGCCTCGGCGTGCCGGATCGGATCAAGACCCACGCCGATGGCTCGATTACGGCGCCGGCCACCGACGAAGCTTTCATGCGCGAGCATTTCAAGGAATGGAAGCGCCTGATGAAAGAGCGCGC
>DATMQV010000108.1:0-2582 GCA_035566615.1 Xanthobacteraceae bacterium | reverse complement strand
CCAGTTGATCCTGTTGTTCGTGTTTCTGGTCGGCTTTGCCGCCATCCTGCAGGTGCCGGGCCTCAAAGGTGCCGACATCGATCTCGCGCTGTTCAAGCTCTCGGTCAAAACCTTCGACCCGTGGATGGTCGGCATCATCGGCGCGGCCGGCGTGCTCACAGCGCTTGTGCCCGGCTCGATGATCCTGATGACGGCGGCGACGCTCCTCGCCAACAATCTCTATCGCCTTGCGCATCGCTCGGCTGCCGACCACCATGTCGTCCGTGTCGCGAAACTGTTGGTGCCGGTCGTGGCTTTGGTCGCGGTCTATTTCACGCTGACGGGCGGGCAGACGATCGTTGCGCTGCTATTGATGGGGTACAGCTTTGTCACCCAACTTTTTCCCGCGCTGGCACTGAGCCTGACAAAAACACGGTGGACGACGCCCGCGGGCGCCGCCGCCGGCATCGTCGCCGGCGTCGCGACCGTCGCCGCCGTCAGCCTGACGCACACCACCATCGCCACGCTGTTTCCGGGTTTGCCGGCGGCGATGCAGGAGCTCAATGTTGGGCTAATTGCGCTTGCGGTGAACGTGATCGTGCTGGCTGTCGTCGGTGTGGGCGAGAGGCTGGCGACGGCGCGGTCGCGTTCACTGGACAAGCCCACCGCCCGTTGAGCGACAAGGCGCGGCCAGCGCCCACCGGGCCCTTATGCCAGCTTGACAAGCCGTCGCTCAATCGGCGGACATTGCAGGCAACAAGCCTCGGGAGGAAAACATGCGCCTTGCCGTCTGCGGTTTTACCGCGTTGGTCTTGCTTGCTTTGCCCGCGCAAGCCGAGATGTCCGGCGGCAAGATCAAGATCGGCGTGCTGACCGATCTGTCGGGACCTTATGAGCAGAATTCCGGCGTCGGCTCGGTCGAGGCCGCGAAGATGGCCGCCGACGAGTTCGGCAACACGATCAACGGCGTGCCGGTCGAGATCGTTTCCGCCGATCACCAGAACAAGCCCGACATCGGGGCTGCGATCGCGCGCCGCTGGTTCGATCTCGACGGTGTCGATGCCGTGACCGATCTGGTCAATTCGGCCGTCGGCTTTGCGGTGCTGGAGATCGCCAAGACCAACAACAAGGCGGTGCTGCTGACCAGCGCCGGTTCGGCGGACTTTACCGGCAAGGCGTGCGCGCCCAACACCTCGGTCCACTGGGTCTATGACAGCTACGAGATCGGCTCGGCCATCGGCCAGGCGCTTCCGCAGCTCGGCAAGACCTGGTTCTTCATCACCGCCGATTATGTATTCGGCCGCGCGCTGCAGGAGGGCGCCACCGCCTTCATCGAGAAGAATGGCGGCAAGGTCATCGGCTCCGTGCGCCATCCGCTCGGCACCAGCGATTTCTCCTCGTTCATGCTGCAAGCGCAGGCCTCGAAGGCCGACGTGGTCGCGATCGCCAACGGCGGCGACGACGCCATCAACGCGGTCAAGACCGCGCGCGAATTCGGCATCACCGACAAGCAGAAAGTCGTGCCGTTCGGCTTGGATTCGCTGCCGGCAATCCACGCCACCAGCCTGCAACTCGCGCAAGGCATGACGTATGTCTCACCCTGGCTGCCCGGCTTCGACGACGCGGCCAAGGGGTTCTTCGCCAAATTCGTCGAGCGGCGGCATACGGCGCCGTCGAGCTTCCAAGTCGGCACGTATTCGGCTGTGCGCAGCTATCTCAAGGCCGTGGCGTTGACGAATTCGGACGATCCGAAAACCGTGTTCGCCAAGATGCGCGAAACCAAAGTGGACGACGCTTTCACGCCGAACGGAACGCTGCGGCCCGACGGCCGCATGGTGCACGACGTCTATCTCGTGCAGATCAAAGCGCCGGCCGAATCCCAAAGCGAGTGGGATCTTCTCAAGCTTGTCGCCACCATACCGGGCGACAAGGCCTTCCGGCCGTTGGCGGAAGGCGGCTGTCCCGCCCTTGCGCCATGATGACGCGGAGGAGGGGCGGCCCCTGCCCGGGAGGCGCCGTTTCGCTTCACTACAGCCGAATCGGGGCCTCGCCGGAAAGTTTTTTTTACACCGCCGCAACCTCGCCGCGACTGCGCCGTTTTGTTACTTTACCGCTTGCTACCGCCACCTAATTATTGGCTCGGCACGGCTGCCAATCCCGGCGCCCCGCTCTGGCGGCGGCCGGACATCGCAGGCCGGGAAATCGCACGAGGCGACCATGCGCATTTTCTCCGTGTGGGTATTCGAGTTTCTAAAGCTAATCGGACGACGGCCGCTCTATCCGCTGAACGCGGAATGTCCCTTCTGCCATCAGATGGTTCGCATGCATTACAACAAGGCGGGCCGCCGGCACTTGTTCGCGCACGCGCGCGCCTATTCGCGTGCGCTGTATGAAGGCTATCGCTACGGAGCCCATTACAGCGCCAGAATGAAGTGCCTGGGCTCGGGGACACTCGCCACGTTCGACCCGCGCCCGAACGAGAAGCAACGCTTCGGCACGCCGAAGTCGTTGTAGCTCAAGAGCTTGTAGTCTGTTCGCGAACTCTCGGCCGCGATGGCCGGCACGTCGCTGCTTGTTCAGCGAAATGCCGGCATGACCTCGTT
>DATMQV010000107.1:0-8685 GCA_035566615.1 Xanthobacteraceae bacterium | reverse complement strand
CTGTCGGCTCAATAACAGTATTGAGCCACTCGCCCACGGACATGCCCGACCGGCGTGCGGCATCCCGCGCAGCGGCGCGCGCATCCGGACGGAGACCTCTCAAATTCCACGGACCGCCCGATTTCATTCTCACGTCCAAGTCACCTGCGGAGCAGGAGTTGCTCGTTGATTCGAGCTGACGCCCTTAGAACCCGAGACGCCGAGGGCGCGTTTTCGGTCTTCACAGAGAATGTTGAGGAATAGGGTAAAGAAGCCGTTAAGACACCACCGCCCCGTTACCCGCACCTGGCTGCCGGCGAATGGTGCGGTGGCACCGGCCCAAAGTTCCGGTAACCGTTACGGTTACCGAAGCGTTGTTTTCGGTGAAACCAAACGTATGCGAACGTAGTTCCAGGAGGTCGATAAACCGCAAATTTACCAAGTTAAGGGGCGCTCATGGCGGGTAACGCGTCGCACCAGAGAGCCGGCTCGCCGGACGGAGGCCCGGATGTGGGCGCTGTCAATGGGTCCAGTGATCGGTTCAGTTCACACGACGCACGAGAAGAACGTTCGCTAAGCGACACCAACAGTGATCGGCCTTTGACCATTGGAGAGGTCGCGGAGGAATACGGCGTCACGCTCCGCACCTTGCGCTTCTACGAAGCGAAACGCCTCCTTACTCCTTACCGCCACGGCGCCACGCGGCTCTATCGGTCCAGCGACCGCAAGCGTCTCAGCGTCATCCTGACGGGGCGGCGACTGGGGTTCACTCTTGCCGAGATCAAACATCTGTTGAACCGGCCCCACGATGGCGGCTTGCACCTCACCCGCGAGCAGTGCGTGAAACAGATCAAAATGCTCGAGCAGCAAAAACGCAGTATCGAAACAGCGATCACAGAGTTGCGGCAGATTCACACCTCGTTCTACCAAAGACTTCTCGAAGACGCGGGTGAGCACTCGCACTAAACGATTCGCGGTGCGGCTGGTGCGAAAGCGCGCGTAGCGCTCAGACGCGATGCGATGCATCATCGCTAGCGGTGCGCTCGCTGTCGGCGCGACAGCGGGCCTGCCAGTGCATCTTGCAACCGCCTCTCGCAATCACTTCTTCAGACTCGACTGCGATCCTCCGTTGACGCAAAACGGCAACGCTATACCTTCCTACGCGGCCACCGGCCCGCGCAGGGCCAAAAAGATCGAAGGCCGAGGCCCGGAGAACGATATGCCGACCTACAAGGCTCCCGTTGGGGACGTGATGTTTCTGTTGAGCGACGTGTTTCACATCGATCGCTACAACAATTTGCCGGGCTTTGCTGACGCCACACCAGATCTCGTCGAGGCGGTGCTCGATGAAGCGGCCAAATTCTGCGAGGACGTGCTGACGCCCTTGAACCGCGTCGGCGACAAGGAAGGCTGCGAGCGCCATCCCGATGGTTCGGTCACGACGCCGACGGGTTTCAAGGACGCCTACAAGCGGCTGACGGAGGGCGGATGGATCGGCGCATCGGCGCCTGCCGAATTCGGCGGGCAAGGGCTGCCGCGCGTGCTCTCGCAAGCCGTCGGCGAATTCCTGGTATCGGCGAACATGGCTTTCGCCATGTATCCCGGGCTGACGCAAGGCGCGGCCGCGGCGCTCATCGTCCATGGCTCGCCCGAACAAAAGGCGCTCTACCTGCCCAAGCTCATCGGCGGCGAATGGACCGGCACGATGAACCTCACCGAGCCGCAGTGCGGCACGGATCTCGGCCTCACTCGCACACGCGCGGTGCCGCAGCCGGACGGCAGCTATAAGATCACCGGCACCAAGATTTTCATTTCCGCGGGAGAGCACGACCTCGCCGAGAACATTGTTCATCTCGTGCTCGCCCGCATCGAGGGCGCACCCGATGGGGTCAAGGGAATTTCGCTGTTCATCGTCCCCAAATATCTGCCGACCAAAAACGGCGGCGTCGGTGCGCGCAACGGCGTTTCCTGCGGCTCGATCGAAGAAAAGATGGGCATTCACGGCAACTCGACCTGCGTCATGAACTATGACGACGCAACCGGGTGGTTGGTGGGCGAGCCCAATCGCGGCCTCAACGCCATGTTCGTGATGATGAACGAAGCGCGGCTTGGGGTCGGCGTGCAGGGGCTGGCGATGTCGGAAGTCGCCTACCAGAACGCCGCAGCCTATGCGAGGGAGCGGCTTGCGGGTCGCGCGCTCACCGGCGCCAAGTTCAAAGACAAGCCCGCCGATCCGATCATCGTGCATCCCGATGTTCGCCGCATGCTGATGACCATACGGGCTTTCAACGAGGCCGCGCGCGCGCTCGTATTGTGGACTGCGCTCAAGAGCGACGTCGCGCATCGCTCGGGCGACGCCAAAGAACGGCAAGCGGCGGACGACCATATGGGCCTGATGACGCCGGTCATCAAAGGCGTGCTGACCGATCAGGGTTTTGCCAACACCGTCATGGCGCAGCAGGTGTTCGGCGGTCACGGCTACATCGCCGAGCACGGCATGGAGCAGTTCGTGCGCGATGCGCGCATCGCCATGATTTACGAAGGCGCCAATGGCATTCAGGCACTCGATCTGGTCGGGCGCAAACTGCCGAAAGACGGCGGCCGCGCCTTGCAGGCATTCCTTGCCGAGGTGTCCGGCTTTATCAAGGAGCACGGCGACGATGCGAAGCTCGCGCCCTTCGTCAAGCCGCTGGCGCAAGCGGTCGGCGAGCTGCAGCAGGCGACGATGTGGTTTATGCAGAATGCGCTCGGAAATCCCGAGAATGCCGGAGCGGGCTCGACCGATTACATGCAGCTGTTCGGGCTGGTTGCGCTTGGTTACATGTGGTGCCTGATCGTCCAGGCGGCCTACGCCAAGGGCGCAGGAGCCAACGGCGCCGGCGATCCAATGGCTGCGAAGCTTGTCACTGCGCGCTTTTTCGCCGAGCGTTTGCTGCCCGCCGCGACAACGCATCTCGCCCGCATCAAGGCCGGCGCAGCCAGCACGATGGCCTTGCCGGCCGAGGCTTTTTAGGGCCGAGCGACGCCCCGCTGCAATTCCGTGGAACTTGGACTATATGGAGAGTCCAGTTTCACGGTCGAGTAGTCCAACGGCTCCTGGTCATCGGCCGCTCGGCCGCCCTGCCCATAGCAGGTCCGGGACATATTAGCGAAGGAAACGCCATGCCCGACGCTTTCATCTACGATCACGTGCGTACACCGCGCGGCCGCGGCAAAGTGGACGGTTCGCTCCACGAAGTGACCGCGCTCAATCTCGCAAGCCAGGCGCTCGGCGCAATCAAGAGCCGCAACGACCTCGATCCCGCGCTGGTTGATGACGTGGTGTTGGGCGTGGTCGATCCGGTCGGCGAAGCCGGCGGCGATATCGCGCGGGCTGCGGCGCTCGTGGCCGGCTATGGCGACAGCGTTGCCGGTGTGCAGATCAACCGCTTCTGCGCGTCCGGTCTCGACGCGGTGAATTTCGCCGCCGCGCAGATCATGTCGGGCCAACAGGACATGGCGATCGGCGGCGGCGTCGAGTCGATGAGCCGCGTCGGCATCGGGGCTTCCGGCGGCGCCTGGGCGGTCGATCCGACCATTGCGGTGGCGCATTATTTCATGCCGCAAGGTATTTCGGCGGATCTGATCGCCACCAAATACGGTTTCTCACGCGATGACGTCGATGCTTATGCCGTGGAGAGTCAGAAGCGCGCCGCCGCCGCGTGGCAGGATGGCCGCTTCAACCGCTCCGTGATGGCGGTCAAGGACGTCAACGGGCTGACGATCCTCGACAAGGACGAGCACATGCGGCCGGATGCGAGCATGCAGTCGCTTGCAGCGCTTAAGCCTTCGTTCGTCCAGATGGGCGAAATGGGCGGCTTTGACGCGGTCGCCGTGCAGAAGCATCCGGAAATCGAGTCCGTCAACCACGTCCACCACGCCGGCAATTCTTCGGGCATCGTCGACGGCGCCGCAGCCGTACTGCTCGGCAACAGTAAGGTGGGAAAGAAGGCCGATCTGAAGCCGCGCGCCCGCATCCGCGCCTTTGCCAATATCGGCTCTGAGCCGGCCATCATGCTGACAGGACCGGTCGACGTGACCAAGAAAGTCCTCAAACGGGCCGGCATGACGCTCGCGGATATCGACCTTTTCGAACTGAACGAGGCGTTCGCTTCCGTCGTGCTGCGCTACATGCAGGCGTTCCAGATCGATCCTAACAAGATCAACGTCAATGGCGGCGCGATTGCCATGGGCCATCCGCTCGGCGCCACTGGCGCGATGATCCTCGGCACCGTGCTCGACGAATTGGAGCGGCGCGGCTTGTCGACCGCGCTTGTTACGCTGTGCATCGGTGCCGGCATGGGAACCGCCACCATCATCGAGCGGGTGTGATAGCCCGCTCCGCGCGTAAGCCGGGATGGGGGTAAGAGGGGGAGCCGCGCGGATGCCCAAGATCGACATAGCGAGCCTGCCGATCGACAGCCGCACCAACTATCCGGAGCCGTTCAATCGGGTCGTCATCGGCCGCTCGCGTAAGCGGCTCGGCGTCGCCGCCGGCCTCGATCAGTTCGGCGTCAACCTGACGACGCTCAAGCCCGGTGCCGCCTCGTCATTGCGGCACTGGCACGAAAGGGAAGACGAGCTTGTCTATCTGCTTGAAGGCGAGGTGGTGCTGATCGAGGAGAACGGGGAGACCGTGCTCAAGCCCGGCGACGCCGCTGGTTTCAAGGCGAACGTGCCGAACGGTCACCACCTCGTCAACAAATCGGAGCGCGACGCGGTCTATCTGGAAATCGGCTCGCGCTTCAAGCTCGAGCGCGCCGAATATCCCGACGTGGATTTGCGGATCATTCGCGACGATGCGGGCGCCCGCTACACGCACAAGGACGGCAAACCTTATCCCAAGTGATTTGTTGCCCTCTGCCGGGCAAGACCAAAATCAGAGAGACGACGGAGACGCGTATGACGTTCCAAAATTTCACCATCGACACCGACGCCGACGGCATCGCGCTCGTCACCTGGAATATGCCCGGGCGCTCGATGAACGTCATCGACGAAAAGGTCACTGAAGAACTGGCGGCGATCGTTGAACGGGTTGCGACCGATGGCGCCATCAAGGGCGCCGTGTTGACCTCCAGCAAGGACTCGTTCTGCGGCGGCGCCGACCTGACGATGCTCGAGACGCTCAGCCGTACCTTTGCCGAACTGACCAAGTCGCAAGGCGAGGAAGCCGCAAACAAGCGGCTGTTCGACGAAAGCCGCAAGCTTTCGCAGATCGCCCGTCGCATGGAAACGTGCGGGAAGCCCTGGGCCGCTGCGCTCAACGGCACCGCCATGGGTGGCGGCTTCGAGTTGGCGCTCGCCTGTCATCACCGCGTCGCTGCCGACAGCGATAAGACGCGGCTTGGCTTGCCAGAAATCAAAGTCGGCCTGTTTCCCGGCGGCGGCGGCACGCAACGGATCGCGCGCATGCTGCAACCGGCGGACGCTCTGCAATTTCTGCTCAAGGGCGATCAGCTTCGACTCAACCGCGCCAAGGCGATGAAGCTTATCGACGCGGTGGTACCGCAAGCGGATCTGGTGCAGACGGCTAAGAACTGGATCAAGGCCGGCGGCACAGGGAAGGCGCCGTGGGACGTCGACGGTTTCAAGCTTCCCGGCGGCCTGGTCTATTCGAAGAATGGCATGATGGTGTTCCCGGCGGCGAACGCGCTCTACCGCCGCGAGACCTACGACAATTATCCGGCGGCGCGCGCCATTCTGCAGGTGGTCTATGAGGGCCTGCAGCTACCGATGGATCAGGCGCTGCGGGTGGAATCGCGCTATTTCGCGAAAATCCTCCGCTCACCCGAGGCGGCGGCGATGATCCGCTCGCTGTTCGTTTCCATGCAGGACCTCAACAAAGGCGCGCGGCGGCCGGCAGACGTGCCGCCGAAGCCGATCAAGAAGGTCGGCATCCTCGGCGCGGGCTTTATGGGCGCCGGTGTCGCCTATGTCACCGCGCAAGCCGGCATCGACGTCGTCCTCATCGATCGCGATCAGGAAGCCGCCGACAAGGGCAAAGCGCATTCGCAAAAGCTGATCACCGATCAGATCAACCGCGGCCGCGCAACGTCCGCCGATCGCGATGCGCTGCTCGCGCGCATCACGGCGACGCCGGACTACGCGGCATTGGCGGACTGCGATCTTATCATCGAGGCGGTGTTCGAGGATCGCAAGATCAAGGAAGAGGCGATCGCCAAAGCGCAAGCCGTGATCCGCAAAGACACGATCTTCGGCTCCAACACATCGACCCTGCCGATCACCTCGCTGGCGACGGCGTTCAAGCCCACGCCGCGTTTCATCGGCATTCATTTCTTCTCACCGGTCGACCGCATGATGCTGGTCGAAGTGATCATGGGCAAGAAAACCGGCGACGACGCGCTGGCGATGGCGCTCGATTACGTGCGCGCCATCCGCAAGACGCCGATCGTGGTCAATGACTCGCGCGGCTTCTATACGTCGCGCGTGGTCGGCACCTACATTCGCGAAGGCCATTTGATGCTGACCGAAGGCGTACCGGCGGCCATGATCGAGAATGTCGGCCGCATGGCCGGCATGCCGGTCGGCCCGCTCTCGCTCAACGATGAAGTGGCGGTCGACCTCGCCTGGAAAATCTTGAAGGCGACGGAAGCCGATCTCGGCGCCGACAAGATCGATCAGCGGCAGAAGGCGCTGCTCGAGGACATGGTGGAAAAGCGCGGCCGCTACGGCCGTAAGAACGGCAAGGGATTTTACGATTATCCGCAGAATGGACCGAAACGGCTGTGGCCGGGGCTCGCCGATTTACAGGCGACCAAGCTCGATCCCGACACGATCGACATCGACGAACTCAAACAGCGGCTATTGGCCATCCAAGCGCTCGAATCCGCGCGCTGTATTCAGGAGGGCGTGGTCACCGATGTGCGCGAGGCCGATGTGGGCTCGATTCTCGGATTCGGCTATGCGCCGTTCACCGGCGGCACTATTTCCTATATTGACGGCATGGGCTCGAAAGCCTTTGTCGAGCTCTGTAACCGGCTGGCGAAAAAATATGGCGACCGTTTCAAGCCGGGCAAGCTCCTGCGCGACATGGCGAAGACCGGCGAAACCTTTTATCACCGCTTCCCGCCGGAAAAGCGGAAGGCCGCGTGATCGTCATCGCTACGTTTAAGCCGCCGCTTTTTGATTTCGGACACCATGGCGCGTGATCAAGTCGACCTGACGCCAATCGAGCGGCGCGATGAGCTCGTCGATTGGATCGCGCAAGGCGCCAAGCCGAAATCGCGTTTTCGCATCGGCACCGAGCACGAGAAATTCGCGTTCACGCTCGATGACCACCAGCCGGTGCCCTATCAGGGGCGCCGCGGCATCCGTTCGCTGCTTGAAGGCATGGAGCACCTGCTCGGTTGGCAGCCGATCACGGAGGGCGACAATATTATCGGCCTGTTCGATGTGACCGGCGGCGGCGCGATTTCGCTCGAGCCTGGCGGTCAGTTCGAGCTGTCCGGCGCCCAGCTCGAAACCGTGCACCAGACCTCGAGCGAACTGATGGCGCATCTCGCGCAGGTGCGCGAGGTGGCGGAGCCGTTGCGCATCGGCTTCCTCGGCATCGGCATGACGCCGAGTTGGAGCCGCGCCGCCATGCCGAAAATGCCGAAGGGGCGGTACAAGATCATGACCGCCTACATGCCGAAGGTCGGCAGGCTCGGCCTCGACATGATGTATCGCACGTGCACGGTGCAGACCAATCTCGACTTCTCGTCGGAAGCCGACATGGTCAAGAAGCTGCGCGTTTCGATCGCGCTGCAGCCGGTCGCAACCGCGCTATTCGCCAATTCACCGTTCACCGAAGGCAAGCCGAACGGGTTCTTATCGTACCGAGCCGAAATCTGGCGGGACACCGATGCCGCCCGCACCGGAATGCTGCCGTGGGTGTTCGAGCCGGGGATGGGTTACGAGCGCTGGGTCGACTATGCGCTCGACGTACCGATGTATTTCGTCAAGCACGGCGACGAATATGTCGATGTCGCCGGCCAATCGTTTCGCGATTTGATGGTCGGCAAGCTCCCGGGCATGCCGGGCGCGCATGCGACGATTTCCGATTGGTCGAACCACATCAGCACGATTTTTCCGGAGGTGCGGCTCAAGCGCTATCTGGAAATGCGTGGAGCCGATTCCGGGCCGACGCGGAACCTGCTTGCTTTACCGGCCTTTTGGGTCGGCATTCTTTATGACGACTCGAGTCTCGATGCGGCATGGGATCTCGTCAAACACTGGAGCGCGGGCGAGCGGCAGAAATTGCGTGACGACGTGCCGAAACTAGGCCTTGCCGCCAAGATCCGCGGCCGCACCGTATTCGAAATCGCCGGTGAGCTTCTCGCGCTCGCGCGCGGCGGACTGGTGCGCCGCCACCATCTCGACGCAAACGGTCAGGACGAGACGCACTATCTCGAAATCCTGGAAGATCGCCTCGACCGCGGAACGACGCCGGCGCAAGACCTGCTCGATAAATTCAACGGGCCATGGGCTGGATCGGTCGATCCGATCTATACTGAACAGGCGTATTAGAGCGTTTCATTTTTTGACGGAAGCGTATCCGGCGTTAGCGAAGTAGTTGTTGCATTCGGTGGGATCGATGGTTTCGACCAGGCTGCCGATGTGTCGCCAGGCATCTTCGATGGTTCGCTTTTGAGCGGAACGCATCCA
>DATMQV010000106.1:0-4442 GCA_035566615.1 Xanthobacteraceae bacterium | reverse complement strand
TTGTCCACCTAATCCTAAAGTATTCGTCATGCTCGAAGCCCTGTTCCAGACATTCGACGAACCCGAAGCCGGCGTCGCACTCGCCGCGCGGCTATCGGCGTTCCGCGAGGAGCTGGCACGGCGCAACTTGACCGCCTTCATCGTCCCCCGCGCCGATCAGCAGCAGAACGAATATGTGGCGCCTTCCGAAGAGCGCCTCGCCTGGCTCACCGGCTTCACCGGTTCCGCCGGGGTGGCCATCGTGCTGCGGAACGAAGCCGCGCTGTTCGTCGACGGGCGATACACGCTGCAGGCAGGAAAGCAGGTCGATGCCAGGGCATGGCGGATCGAGCCCTTGGTGGAACCGCCACCCGAGGCCTGGCTCGAGAAGCACCTCGTGGCAGGCGACCGCCTCGGATTTGACCCATGGCTGCATACCTCGGCGGCGGTGGAGCGCTTTGCGGCTGCCTGCGCCAAGGCTGGTGCGGAATTGATTGCGGTGGATACCAATCCCCTCGATGCGGTCTGGACCGAGCGTCCCGCCCCGCCGCTGGCGCCCGTCACCCTTCACGGCGAGCAATTCTCGGGGGAAGCCGAGGCTGAGAAGCTGAAGCGGATTACCGGCGAAATCGAGCGGCTCGGCGTCGAGGCGCTGGTCTTGTCGGATTCGCACGCGGTGGCCTGGACCTTCAACATCCGCGGCGGCGATGTCTCGCACACGCCGTTGCCGCTTTCCTACGCGCTCTTGCCGAAAGGCGGTCGTCCGACCCTGTTCATCGATCATCGCAAACTGTCGAACAGCGTGCGTGATCATCTGGAAAAGGTGGCCAACGTCGCCGATCCCGGCGCGTTGACGCAAAAGCTCACCGAGCTTGGGCGCGGGGGAACGGCCATCGCGCTCGACAGCGCTACGGCTGCCGATGCCCTGAGCCGCCTGGTATCGGCCGCCGGCGGCAAGCCGGTGCGCGGCAGCGATCCGGTCAGCTTGCTGAAAGCGATCAAGAATCCAATCGAGATCAAGGGCACTCGCGCGGCGCATCGGCGCGATGCGGCGGCGCTCGCGCGCTTCCTCGCCTGGATCGACCGCGAGGCGCCGAGCGGCGCGTTGACCGAAATTGACGCGGTGGAAGCGCTGGAGACCTTTCGCCGGGAGACCGGCGCATTGAAGGATGTGTCGTTCCCGACCATCTCGGGCACGGGTCCCAATGGCGCGATCGTGCATTACCGCGTCACCCGCAAGAGCAACCGCCGCATCGTGCCCGGAGATCTTCTGCTGATCGATTCCGGCGCTCAATACGAGGACGGCACCACCGACGTAACCCGCACGATCGCGATCGGTCCGCCCACCCTGGAGATGTGCGACCGCTTCACGCGCGTTCTGCGCGGCCATATCGCGATCGCGCGCGCGCTGTTCCCCGACGGCACGACCGGCGCGCAACTCGACACGCTGGCGCGGCAATTCCTCTGGCAGGCCGGTATCGATTTCGAACATGGTACCGGGCACGGCGTCGGCAGCTATCTTTCCGTGCACGAGGGACCGGCGCGAATATCGAAGCTCGGCACCACGCCGCTCAAACGCGGCATGATCCTTTCCAACGAGCCGGGTTATTACAAGACCGACGCGTTCGGCATCAGGATCGAAAATCTGGTGCTGGTAGTCGGCGCCGAGGTCGCAGGCGCCGAGAAACCTGTCAACGCGTTCGAGACACTGACGCTGGCGCCGATCGATCGCCGCCTGGTCGATCTCAACATGCTGACCGGCGACGAGTTGAGCTGGCTCAACGAATACCACGAGCGGGTTCGCCACGAGGTGCGTCCGCACGTCGACGAGGCCACCAAAGTTTGGCTCGACGCCGCAACCGCACCGCTGTCGCTGTAGGGCATTCGCGCGTCAACTTGCTACCGCGAGAGCCGTCATGCCCGCGCTCGTCGCCGGCATCCACGTCTTGGCCTCCGCGGAGAACCAAGGCGTGGATGGCCGGGTCAAGCCATGACAGATGCCGAGAGCCTACTCCCCGACCATCTTTAGCCACTCGTCCTCGGTCAGAACCTCGACGCCGTGCTTCCTGGCCTCCGCCAGTTTCGAGCCGGCACCGGGACCGGCGACAACATAGTCGGTTTTCTTCGACACCGAGCTTGCGGCCTTGGCCCCCAAGCGCTCGGCCATCGCCTTGGCCTCGTCGCGCGTCATTTTCTCCAACGCGCCGGTGAAAACGACGGTCTTGCCGGCGATCGCCGAATTGCCCTTCGGCTTCTCAACATCGAGGATGGTCACCTCTTCGGTCAGCCGCTCGACGATGCCGCGGTTATGGCTCTCGCCGAAATAGGTTCCGATGCTGGCGATCACGGTATCGCCGATCTGGTCCAGCGCATCCATCTCCGCGATCGCCTCCTCGTCCCTTTTGACGACCTTGAGGCAGGCGTCGTGAAAAGCCTGCCATGAACCGTAGCCGCGGGCGAGCGCGAGCGCGGTAGTCTCGCCGACGTGGCGCATGCCGAGCGCGTAGATGAATCGCTCCAGCGAAATGCGTCGCCGCTCTTCGATGGCAGCGAACAGATTGCGCACGGACGTCTCGCCGTAGCCCTCGATCTCCTCGAGCCTGATCCTGCTGTTGCGGCGATGGAGCGTGAAGATATCGGCCGGTTCTTTCACAAAACCCTGCTCGAAAAAATATTCGATCTGCTTTTCGCCGAGCCCCTCGATGTCGAAGGCCCGACGCGAGGCGAACAATTTCAGGTGCTCGATCTTCTGGTAGGGACAGGCGAACTCGCCGGTGCAGCGTGCGCGCGAGCCCTCCTCGCCGGTTGCGGTCTCCTCGCGCACGACATCGGTGTGGAGAGAGCACGGGCATTTCTTCGGAAAGTGGTAGGGCCTCGCATCCTTCGGCCGCTTGTCGATCACGACGTCGACGATCTGCGGGATGACGTCGCCGGCGCGCTGGACGACGACCGTGTCGCCGATCCTGATGTCGCGGCCCTCGCGCAGGACTTCGCCCTTGTTGCCGACACCGTGGATGTAGTCCTCGTTGTGCAGCGTGACGTTCTGCACGATGACGCCGCCGACGCCCACCGGTTCGAGCTTGCCGACAGGCGTGAAAGAGCCGGTACGGCCGACCTGAATCTCGATGTCGCGCAGCACGGTCATGGCGCGCTCGGCCGGGAATTTGTGCGCGATCGCCCAGCGCGGCGTGCGCGAGACGAAGCCGAGACGCTCCTGCCAGTCGAGCCGATCGACCTTGTAGACGACGCCGTCGATGTCATAGTCGAGCTCGGCGCGCTGTTCCTCGATTCGGCGGTGAAATGCGATCAACTGCTCGACCGAATGGCATATTTTTGTCAGCGGGTTGGTCGAAAAGCCGCAACGCTCGAACCAGGCAATCATGCCGGATTGCGTATCTTCAGGCATTTCGCTCATCTCGCCCCAGGCATAGGCAAAGAAGCCGAGCGGGCGCGAGGCGGTGATGGAAGGATCCTTCTGGCGCAACGAACCGGCCGCCGAGTTGCGCGGATTGGCAAAGATGGTGTCGCCGGCAGCCTTCTGGCGCTCGTTGAGTGCGAGGAACGCCTTCTTGGTCATGTAGACCTCGCCGCGCACCTCGCAGATCTCAGGCACGTTGCGGCCTTTGAGTTTCTTCGGCACGTCCTTGAGCGTGCGGATATTGGCGGTGACGTCTTCACCTTCCGCGCCATCGCCGCGCGTGGCGGCCGTGACAAGCTCGCCGCCCTCGTAACGCAGCGACATCGAAAGTCCGTCGATCTTTGGCTCGGCCGAGAAATCGATCCGATCGTCGTCGGCAAGTTTCAGGAACCGGCGGATACGGCCGACGAAATCTTCCACATCTTCCTCGGCAAAAGCGTTGTCGAGCGAGAGCATCGGCACCGCATGACGAACCTTCTTGAACTTGCCGGATGGCGCCGCGCCGACCTTCTGCGACGGAGATTCACGGGTGACGAATTCGGCAAACCGCGCCTCGATGGCATTGAAGCGCTGGCGCAGCGTGTCATATTCCGCATCCGAAACCTTCGGCGCATCTTCCTGGTAATAGGCCTTGTCGTGGCGTTCGATCTCAAGCGCCAACCGTTTGTGCTCGACCTTGGCCTGGTCCCTGGTGAGAGCGGCGACGTCGGGCAACGATTTCGCTTTTGATGATTTGGCCATGACCTTTGAATACGACGAAGATCGCTTTGTGAAAAGCGGCCCCCGCCCTCGCGTACCCCGGATGCTGCGCGGCGCGCCCGGGAACGACGGATGGAATCACGCGGTGGCGGCCTTGAGCAGCCGTTCGGCGGCCGCCCTCGCTTCCGTGGTAATTTCGGCGCCAGCCAGCATGCGGGCAATTTCCTCGCGGCGGTGATCGGCGGCAAGCGCGTTGACGCGGGTGGCGACGCGCTTGCCCTTGTCGAGCGCGTCCTTCGAAATCAGCAGATGCTGGCCGGCGCGTGCGGCGACCTGCGGCGCGTGC
>DATMQV010000105.1:0-11500 GCA_035566615.1 Xanthobacteraceae bacterium | reverse complement strand
AGCTCGATCGAGGCGATCTCGATCCGGTTGCGCCCCGCATCCTTGGCGCGATAGAGCGCGTGATCGGCCTGTGCCAACAGCGCCGAAAGATCGAGCACCGCATCGTACGCGATCACGACGCCGATGCTCACCGTACCGTCGAGCGGGCGCCCCTCGACGACGCGGGTGGCGGCGGCAAACGAACTGCGGATCTGCTCGGCGACCGCCAGCGCGCGCTCGCGCTTGGTGTCGTGCAGAAGTGCCGCGAACTCTTCGCCGCCCAAGCGGCCGAACAGGTCGATGCGGCGCAGACAGCTACTCGCTACTTCGGCAAAGATCTCCAGCACGCGATCGCCGATGGCGTGGCCGTAGCGGTCATTGATCGATTTGAAATTATCGAGATCGAGCAGCATCACCGCGGTCGGGCGCGGATCGTTGACCTGGCGCCTGAGGTTTTCCTCGCCTTCCTCCAGGAACGCGCGGCGATTGGAGATGCCGGTCAAGGGATCGATCATAGCCGCGGTCTTCTGGCGATGCTCAGCGCGCTCCTTCGCCATCGCCAGAAGAATGAAGGCGATCGCAATGGTGAACAACAGCGCCTCGAAGCTGAGCGCCGAGAGCCACACGCTTTCCAGCAGCGGATTGCTTCTCGTAAGCCACGGCAGCAAGTCTCCCAGCGGCGTACGCAGCAAATAAAGCGCGCCGTGCGCGAACAGCATGAAGATGGCGGGCCAGCGCGAAACCAGAGGCTCGCCGCGGCCGCGTCAGAATTCGAACGCGGCGGCCCACGTGTACGCGGTGATAATGCCGGACGACAACAGCACGCGAAGGTCGAGGGAATCGGTGAACCCCGGAATCCTGCAGGCGACGAGCCACAGCGCGGCGCCGGCGAACAACAGCATGTATTGCGGCTTGCGATGATCGAACAGGCGTGCGCCCGTCCATGTCACCGCGAACGAGGTGAAGAGAATGGCGTTGGCGAAATCGATGGAGATCAGATCGGAGACCGAACCATAGAGCCCGAACAACGTTACCGAGGCGGCGCGCAGAAGGTGCGCGAAGCCCCACCAAGCCACGGCGGTGATGGCGGTATTCTGCGCCCAGGCAAACAGCAGCAGCAATCCGAGGATTGCTTCCACATAGATGGTGACGAGAAACAGGGTATTGACGTCGAGATTCATCGCAGCTCGCCAATAATCGTGAGGCAATCGATTACTGAAATCCCTTCGATGCTATGGCGATACGCTAATCCCCGGAAAAAATCGGTGAATAGTGGTAGCACCATGCGGCGTCAGGATCGGCATGGTTTCGGCAACCTTTCGTGCCCGAGCGACAATTGAACCAATGGCGGACGAGCCTTGTTTCCAAGGGGTTAGTCATTTAGGGTCCATTCCCTTTTGAGGATGACGCGGCGATGCAGTTTTGCGACGGAATCGTCGAGGCGATCGGCAATACACCACTCATCAAGCTTAAGCGGGTTTCGGCGGCGACCGGCTGCACGATTCTCGGCAAGGCCGAGTTCATGAATCCTGGCCAGTCGGTGAAGGACCGCGCCGCGTTGTTCATCATTCAGGACGCGGTGAAGCGGGGCGAGCTCAAGCCGGGCGGCGTGATCGTCGAGGGTACCGCGGGCAATACCGGCATCGGGCTTGCGCTGGTCGGCAACGCGCTCGGCTTTCGCTCGGTGATCGTCATTCCGGAAACGCAAAGCCAGGAGAAGAAAGACACGCTGCGGCTCTGCGGCGCCGAGTTGGTCGAGGTGCCGGCGGTCCCTTATTCCAATCCGAACAATTACGTAAAGCTCTCCGGCCGGCTCGCCGAGCAATTGGCGAAGAGCGAGAAGAACGGCGCGATCTGGGCCAACCAGTTCGACAATGTCGCCAACCGGCAAGGCCATGTCGAGACGACCGGGCCGGAAATCTGGCGGCAGACCGCGGGCAAGGTCGATGGCTTCGTCTGCGCCGTCGGCACCGGCGGCACGCTCGCCGGCATTGCGATCGCGCTCAAATCGTTCAGCAACTCCGTGCGCATCGCGCTCGCCGATCCGATGGGCGCCTCGCTCTATAGCTATTACACGACCGGCACGCTGAAGTCGGAAGGCTCATCGATCACCGAAGGCATCGGCCAAGGCCGCATCACCAAGAATCTGGAAGGCGCCCCGATCGACATCGCCTATCAGATCCCGGACGAAGAAGCCGTGCCGATCATCTTCGACTTGCTCGAATACGAAGGGCTTTGCCTCGGCGGCTCGTCCGGCATCAATGTCGCCGGCGCGGTGCGCCTTGCGAAAGAGCTAGGACCCGGCCACACCATCGTGACCATTCTCGCCGACTACGGTACGCGTTATCAATCGAAGCTGTTCAATCCGGCTTTCTTGCGCGAGAAGAAACTGCCGGTGCCGCATTGGCTCGAGCGGCACTCGGACATCAAGACGCCTTTTCTCTGAACCGTCGCGCTTGCTCGCGACTAGTGTCATTGCCATGCTCAGACCTGAAGATACCTTCGCCCCCTCCCCCGCGAGCCGCTGGCTCGTTTCGACCGAATGGCTTTCCGAACATTTGCGCGACCGCAACGTGGTCGTGGTCGACGGCAGCTTCTTCCTGCCGACGCAGCAGCGCGATGCGCATGCCGAATATCGCGACGGCCATATCCCCGGCGCGGTGTTCTTCGACATCGAGGCGATCGCCGATCACTCGACCGAACTGCCGCACATGCTGCCGGGCCCGACGCAATTCAGCGAAGTCGCCGGCGCGCTCGGCATCGGCGATGGCGATACCATCGTGGTCTACGACAGCGTCGGCCTCTATTCGGCGCCGCGGGTGTGGTGGACCTTCCGGATCTTCGGCGCCAAGAAAGTCTGCATCCTCGACGGCGGACTGCCGCGATGGAAAGCCGAAGGACGTCCGCTGGAAAAAGGCGAGGCGAAGCCGGCTGCGAAGAAATTCACTGCCGAGATGAATGTCGGCGCCGTGGCGATGCTTGCGGACGTGCGAATGGCGCTGGTCGGCGACAGCGTGCAGGTGGTCGATGCGCGGCCTGCCGACCGCTTCGCCGGCAAGGCGCCCGAGCCGCGGCCCGGGCTTCGGTCGGGCCATATGCCGCGCTCGTTCAATGTGCCGTATGCGCGCGTTGTCGAAAACGGCCAATTGGTCTCGCGCGCCCGCATCGAAGCGGCCTTTACGGATGCGGGCGTCGATCTCGACAAGCCGGTGATTACCTCATGCGGTTCCGGCGTGACGGCGGCGATCCTGACCTTTGCGCTGGAGTCCATCGGCAAGGAGCCGAAAGGCCTTTACGACGGCTCGTGGGCGGAATGGGGCTCGCGCCCGGACCTGCCGGTCGAGCGCGAAAAATCGTAGCCCGCATGAGCGGAGCAACATGCGGGAACGACCAAGTCGGTCAAGCTCTGTTCCCGGATTTCGCTGACGCTCATCCGCGCCACGCACCTCACGCCGCCACCCACAGATGTTGCGCGGCGTAGGCCCGCCAAGGTCGCCAAGCGTTGGCGCGGTCAAGAAGCTCGGACGAGGAATGCTTACGGCCTTCGCGGCCGGCGATCGCGCGCAGGAGCCCGAGATCGGCGGCGGGAAACGCGTCGGGCTCGCGCAATTGCCGAAGCGCGATGTATTGCGCCGTCCATTCGCCGACGCCGCGGATGGCGCGCAGCCTTTTCACCGCGTCGTCGAGCCCGCAATTCGCATCAAACACACGCGGATCGGCGACGGCCGCGGCTGCGACCGCCGACAGCGCGGCGGCCCGGCTTCTCGGCATGCCGAGCGAAGCGAGATCGGCGGCGGCGATGACCTCCGGCCGCGGAAAGACATGCGTCAGAGGTTCGCCCGGCGATGACAACGGCTGGCCATAGGCCGCCACCACCCAGCCAGCGAGCCGTGCAGCCGCGACCACGGTAATCTGCTGGCCAAGCACGGCACGGATCGCCAATTCGAAGCCGTCCCGGGCGCCGGGTACGCGCAAGCTCGGGCGCGCTTTTACGAGCGGCGCCAGCGTCGGATCCTTGGCGAGATGCGCGGCGATAGCCAGCGGATCGGCGCCGAGATCGAATACACGCCGCAGCCGCGCGATGATGGCGGGCAACGCCGAGAGTTTTGGGAAACGCACAGTAGCGCGCAACGCGTTGCCGTCCGCCGGCTCGACGGTCACCGTCCCTGTCAGGCCGTCCAGTTGCAGCGTGCGGGCGTAAAGCCGCGCGCTCACATGCTCGATGCCCGAGATCGCGCGCTGTCGCAGGAACGCGATCGTCGCATTCCAATCGTAGGGCGGCTGATAACGCAGCAACAGGACGAGCTCGCCGGCAGCCGCAGTCGAAAATTCCGGCGCGGTGGTCCGGCGCAATTCGCGCGGCGAGCGGCCGAACAACTGCCGGAACGTCTCGTTGAAACGGCGAATGCTGCCGAAGCCTGCGGCGAATGCCACTTCGGTCATCGGCAGATGCGTCTCGTGGATGAGCTGCTTGGCGAGCAGCACGCGCCTTGTCAGCGCGACCGCGACCGGCGCAGCGCCGAGATGCTGCTGGAACAAGCGCCGCAACTGCCGCTCGCCGACGCCTAGGCGTCCGGCCAGTACGTCGACATCGGCCTCGTCCAGCGCGCCGTGCTCGATCAGGCTCAAGGCGCGCGACACTGTGTTCGACGTGCCGCGCCAAGCGCCGAGATCGGGCGCGGTTTCCGGCCTCCAGCGCAGGCAGGGACGGAAGCCCGCTTCCTGCGCGGCCGCTGCGGTCGGAAAAAAGATCACGTTCTTCGACAGCGGCGTGCGCGCCGGACAGATCGGCCGGCAATAGATTCCGGTCGTCTTGACACCGCCGAAGAAGCGGCCGTCAAAGCGGGCATCGCGCTGGCAGACGGCGCGGTAGCAAGCCTCGTGATCGAGCTCCAAAGAACCCGGCTGCGCAGGCTGCTTGATGCGATGGTGCTTCATTGATCGTGTCTTGATCCGATTTCGCAGCGGCTTGGAGGTAGCCTGATCTGCTCGTCGCCTTTCGTCTAGCGGTTTTCGGACATGAACGCCGCCGACAAAGCTTCGCGATGGAAATGCCCGAAAAGCGCCAGATTTGCCGCCACGATCGAGCGATGTTGATCGGTGGACGGAAGCAGATGAGCGCCGCGCGGACATTTTTCGTCGAGCATATTGAAACGCCGACGGGCCGGATGCGTCTCGTCACCGACGACACACACAGGCTGCGCGCGATCGATTGGGACGACTGCGAAGCGCGCATGCAGGATCTCCTGCTTCGCTATTACGGTCCGAACGCGGTGACGCTACGCGAGGCCTTGCGGCCTTCGCATGCAGCGCATGCGCTCGCCGCTTACTTTGACGGCGATCTCGATGCCATTGCCGATCTGGCGACCGAAACAAACGGCACGCCCTTCCAGCGCACCGTCTGGGCCGCGCTCCGCCGCATCCCGGCCGGCCGCACGGTGAGCTACGGCGCGCTTGCGGCCGCGATCGGACAGCCGAAGGCCATACGCGCGGTCGGATCGGCGAATGGCGCCAATCCCATCGCCATCGTTGTGCCGTGCCATCGGGTGATCAGCGCAAACGCATCGTTGACAGGCTATGGCGGCGGGCTCCATCGCAAGCGCTGGCTGCTTGCGCATGAGCGGGGTGCGCGGCCGCTCTTTGAGGAAATTCCTCCGGCGGCCGCCCGATAAGTTCGGCGACGCGCGGCGGCCGAACGCTTGGCTCCGTCGGCCATCCTCGACCTGGCGCAATCCGCGCGCCATTAACAACTGTAAATGATAAGAAATGCTAAGCTTGAGCCAGATCAAGGGCAGGCGCCGCCCACTCTGCCCTAGTTCGCGGTTTTCGCGCCGCAGGCGCGCTCGACTCGCGCGAAGACCGGCTGGTCCGGAAATGAACGGAGCGGAAGAGACCGATGGTCAATAACAGCAACTCCCGCTTCGCCGCCGCCTACGGAGCGGCGCGGACCCTTGTGCTCTCCCTTGTTGCCTGCGTGTTCGCCGCATCGGTTGCGGCGTCTCCCGCGCAAGCGGCAGAGGTCGATGCCTTGGGCGCGCCGGCGCCGATCGGCTTTGCCGATGTCATCGAACGCGTGAAGCCTGCTGTCGTCGGCGTCCGCGTCAAGGTGGCCGACACAGCTCCGGCGGATGACGCCCAGCGGCGACCCTCCGACGCCCCCGCGCGCAAATTTGGCGCGCCGCCTCCCCCTCCCGACAAATCCGCCCCCGATTCCAACATCTCGCTCGGGTCGGGATTTTTCGTCTCGGGCGACGGTTATGTCCTCACCAACAATCACGTCGTCGCCAATGGCATCAGCTTTGAAGTGACCACCGACAGCGGCAAGACCTATCAGGCCAAGGTCGTCGGCACCGACCCGCAAACGGATTTGGCGCTGCTGAAGGTGAGTGCCAGCACGGACTTTGCGTATGTGCGATTTGCCTCAGGCTTGCCGCGCGTCGGCGACTGGGTGCTTGCGGTCGGAAATCCGTTCGGGTTGGGCGGCACGGTGACGGCGGGAATCGTTTCGGCACGCGGGCGCGATATCGGCGAAGGTCCCTACGACGACTTCATTCAGATCGATGCGCCGGTCAATGTCGGAAATTCGGGCGGGCCGACCTTCAACGTCAAAGGCGAAGTGATCGGCGTCAACACCGCGATCTTCTCGCCGTCGGGCGGATCGGTCGGCGTCGCCTTCGATATCCCTGCGGACACGGTCAAATTCGTCGTCCAGCAGATCAAGGAAAAGGGCCAGGTCACGCGCGGCTGGATCGGCGTGCAAATTCAGACGCTGTCTCCGGCGATCGCCGACGCCTTGGCGCTGAAAAACACCGATGGTGCGCTGGTCGCGCAGGTCGAGCCCAACAGTCCGGCCGCCAAGGCCGGCATCGAGATCGGCGATGTCATCAATATCGTCAACGGCGAAGCGGTAAAGGATTCGCGCGAACTGGCGCGGCGGATCGCCGCCATGGCGCCCGGCACGGTGACGAAATTCGGCGTCTTGCGCGCCGGACAAGAGAAGACAGTCACGGTGACGCTGGGCAAGCTTCCGCGAACCTCGGCGGAAGCCAGAGGCGAGGAGCAAAAGCCGCTCGAGGCGCCGGTGCTTGGCCTGACGCTTGCGCCGGCGAGTGCGCTGGTGGGCGCCGGATCTCCGGGCGTGGTGATCACCGAAATCGACCCCAATGGCCATGCGGCCGAAAGCGGCCTGCAAACCGGTGACATTATCTTGGACGTCAGCCGCCGCGGCGTGAATACGCCGGCCGAAGTGCGCAAGTTCGTGGACGAGGCCCGCGCGCAGTCGAAAAAGAGCGTGCTGCTGCGCGTCATGCGCGGCGACATGGTGGTCTTCGCTGCCGTGCCGATGGGTTAGGCGCTGGACGTGCGCTGTCAGCCGTTGCACGATAAACTCTCAAGACACGTAACGATCGCCGACGATCGGGAGCGACACATGCTTTTGCTGAAGCCGGGCTGTGAATGTTGCGACATCGACCTGCCGCCGGACTCGCAGAAGGCGATGATTTGCTCGTTCGAATGCACCTTCTGCCGTTCCTGCGCGGAAGGCGTCCTCAAGGACCACTGCCCGAATTGCGGCGGCGAACTGCTGCGGCGGCCGATCCGGCCGGCGGCGAAGCTTGCAAAATTCCCGGCCTCGCGCGAGCGCGTGTTCAAACCGGAGGGCTGCCTGCCCCGATGAGGACAGCCGGACGATTCGATCCAATTCCCGCGAATCCGCAACCGGTGTATAATGTGCAGTCAAAATGCGGGAAGCGACGATGATCTTTCGCCAGCTCTTCGACAGCACGTCCGGCACCTACACTTATCTGCTCGCCAGCCGGCATGGCGGCGAGGCGCTGATCATCGACCCTGTCATCGAGCGAATCGACCGCTATCTGCAGCTTGTTCGCGAGCTCGACCTCAAGCTCGTCAAGGCCGTCGATACGCATTTGCACGCCGACCATGTCACGGGGCTGGGCGCGCTTCGAGACCGCACCCATTGCGTCACCGTGATGGGCGAGCACACCAAGGCCGACGTGGTCTCCATGCGGGTCGCTGAAGGCGACCGCGTTCAGATCGAAGGATTGAGCCTCGACGTGCTCTACACACCTGGGCACACCGACGATTCTTACTCCTTCCTGCTCGACGATCGCGTGTTCACCGGCGACACGCTGCTCATTCGCGGCACGGGCCGCACCGATTTCCAGAACGGCGACCCGCGTGCGCAGTACGACTCCATCTTCAACAAGCTGTTGAAGCTGCCTGACGAGACGCTGGTCTTTCCGGCGCACGACTATAAGGGCGAGACAGTCTCGACCATCGGCGAAGAAAAATTCTTCAATCCGCGGCTCAGGGTGAAGTCGGTCGACGAATATGCCGATCTGATGAACAACCTGAAATTACCCAATCCGAAGATGATGGACGTCGCCGTTCCCGCCAATATGCGCGTCGGCTTGCGCCAGGAGGAGATTGCCAGCAAGGGCTGGTCCGTGTCGGCGGCCGATGCGATTGCGCTGTGCGGTCGTCCGGGCGTGATCATGGTCGACCTCCGCGAAAAAACCGAACGCGAGAAGCACGGCGTCATCCCCGGCTCGCTCCACGCACCCTATCCAGCCCTGGAAGCCAATGTCGGTCCCGGCGGTATGCTGCATGAACTCGCGGCGGCGACTGGCAGGCGCATCGTGTTTTATTGTGCGTACGGCGAGCGCTCGGCAATGGCGGTGCAGGCGGCGCAGGATGCTGGCGTTACCTCGGCTTGCCACATCGAGGGCGGCATTGCCGCCTGGAAAAAAGCCGATGGGCCGCTGGCGCGGCCGTAAGGCTTAGAGCACGATCCGGAAAAGTGGGTACCGGTTTTCCGAAAAGATCATGCCTCCACCAAAGATCTCGCCCATCGTGACTGCTACGAGCCCGGCCGTTACTTCACGTCGATCGTGATAACCGGCGAGACAATCGGCGGATTGAACGGAACGTGCGACCAATCGCCGAGCACGAGCTGCAGCGTGTGCCGGCCCGGCGGAAGTGTCAGCGTTGTCTCCGTCTGTCCGCCGCCAAAATGCAGATGATGATCGTCAGCCGGAATCGGCTCTTTCGCCTGCTCTGGCGTGAGCGTTGCATCGATCAGAAGATGATGATGGCCGGTATTCTGCTTTTCGACGCCAGCCGGCGCGACGCCCATTCCGCTCAAGCCGAACTGAATTTTGAAGGGGCTCTTCACCGCATCGCCGTCCTTCAAATTGATGAAATAAACCACCGCGTTGGGCGGTGCTGCTGTCTCCGCATTCGCGGTCGCGGCGGCGGCAATTGTCAGCGACAAAAGCAGGATGTGACGAAAGGCCAATTTTAAATTGGGGGTCATGGTGTGCTCAATCCTTCTCGCGTTCGATAGTCGCCCAAATCGCGCCGGACATTGCCGGAATTGCGTCACTACGTTTCGGAACTCCCCCATTATAGCCTTTGATTTTTGCGATCCGGCGAACCCTTGTGCGATCCAGCGGAAACATGCGTGCGGTCTGGCACATATGCGAAAGCCGCAAGGGTGACCCTGCGGCTTCCGGCTTGGCGCTCGCGACCACGTACCGAACAGCGAGCGTTATGTCGCGGGGGGTTAGAGCTCCGAGTCCTGCCCTTCGTCCATCATGCGGTGCATGCCGCCGGGCCCACCATCATCTTCGCCGAAATGGCGCCAATGGTGTCGCCACATCGGGCCGCCGTCATCATGCCCGTCGCGCCAGCCATGCCCCTCCGGGCCTTCCAGGTAGCGTACGCGCCAATGATGATGCGGGCGCAGCAGCCACGCGAGCTTTTGAAACCGCGCCTTCTGCGCGTCGTCCAGGCTGGTATAGAGCGGCTTGCCGGTCTCGGCGATGCGCTTGAGCGTTGCACTCGCCTTGGCCATGTTGTCGGCGCGCTGCGCCAGCCGGTCGAACGGAGCGCTCGGCGCTTTATCGGGATTCTGTTCCGCCGCTTCGCGCGCGGCGATTCGCTCGGCGCGCAACTGCGCCATGTCGCGCAAAGCCTTCTCGAAGTCCGGCCAGTTCTTGGCCTGATCGGGCGTGAGCTCCAGACCGGCCCTGAGTGCGGCAATGCGGGCGTCGACGAACGCCGCCCGGTCTTCCGGGCTCTGCCGATGCCGATGCTCAAAACGTGGGCCGTCTCGATCTGGCCCGCCGAAATGCTGTTGGGCATAGACGATTGACGAGCCCGCGACGGCCAAGGCTGCCGCCGCAACGACTACTGGCTTCCACATGCTCTCCTCCGGGATCTGCTGCGACGAGGGTACGATGTGAAGTCAGATACAAATCCGATGCGGCCGTCCCTTCAAGTTAAAGTTCGGTGAGAAGCCCTGCGCGCGCATTAAAGCTGCGTAATGTTGTGTCGAGGCAAAGGCAATCTGCGACAGCTTCGTCATATTCGCCGCGCAATTCCGCCGCGTTGTCGAAGCGACCGCCGGCGAGTGTCTGCGCGAGCGGTCGGCTGGTGAATCGCCGAAGGGCTCGGACGATGGCTCTATCGGCGAAGCCCTTCGGGCCCGCAAATCTTCCAAGAATGAGCGGTCCGGAAGCCCCGCCAAATGAAGCTGGTATCGCTTTACGTATCATTAAGGGTAACAAAGTACAAATACCAGCAAGAGTGAGCTGGTCTAGATAGGTATTGGTGCCATGTCTGATATCACCTTGAGTCAGGGAATTCGGCAAAATCTGCTTTCGTTGCAAAACACCGCCGCCAATCTCACAACGACGCAAGAGCATCTTGCGACCGGCAAGAAGATCAACACCGCCTTCGACAATCCCACCAGTTATTTCCAGTCGCAATCGTTGAACAATCGCGCCAACGATCTGAGCGCATTGCTCGATCAGATTGGACAGGGCGCGCAAACGCTCGATGCCGCCAACAACGGCCTCACCGGCTTGACCAGCTTGCTCGAGCAAGCCCTGTCCGCCGTGCAGCAGGCCCAACAGGCCCAAAACGACACCGCCGGCTCGACCACCGGCACGGTCAACCTGACCGGCAATACGCTTGCTGCCGGCAACCTTTTGATCGCGGCGAGCGGCGTGACTTACACTGTGTCGATCGCGGCAAGCGCCTCACTAAGCTCGATCGAGGCGGCCATCAACGGCACCTCCGGCCTCGGCAGCTCGGGCGCCGTGTCGGCAACCGACGACGGCAGCGGTCATCTGGTGCTCACTGCCGGCAACCCCAACACCAGCTTCACGCTCTCCGGCGCCGATCAATCGGCGTTCGGCCTCGCCGCGACCGCCGTCACCGGAACAAGCACTACGCGCAACACGCTGCAAGGCAATTACAACGCCCTGCTCTCGCAGATCGATCAACTGGCTGGAGACGCTTCCTACAACGGTGTCAACCTGCTCGCCGGAAATAATCTGCAAGTGCTCTTCAACGAGAACGGCACGAGCTCGCTGAACATCGCCGGCGTTAACTTCAACAGCACGGGCCTTGGCCTTTCGACAATCGCCGCCGGCGGGTTCCAGAGCGGCACAACCATCACGGCGACAGAGACCGCGATCAATAGCGCGATCGGCAA
>DATMQV010000104.1:0-7861 GCA_035566615.1 Xanthobacteraceae bacterium | reverse complement strand
CCGCCCGGCATGCTCGATGCCTATGCCTGGGTGAGAAGGGTGCGCGATACGGAAGGCGCCAGCGTATTCATGGCGCACGATCCCGATGCCTTCAAGGCGCAGAAGCACTCGCCGGAATTCTACGAATAAGCAACCGACAGTTCGGTCGCTTGTTGCTGCAAACCCGGGCCACACGCCCGGGTTTGCTTGCCGTTTTTCTCTTTGCGGTCGCGCCGGGCACCCGCTCGCTTGTTAGACGTCATGTGTGAGTAGCAGGCAATACGTGAGTAACATCGCACCTGTCGTGCTGGCGCAGCATGTGACCAAATGGTACGGGCCGCGGCACGCGGTCAGTGACGTGTCCTTCGCGATCGAGCCGGGTGAGATCGTCGGTCTGCTCGGACCGAACGGCTCCGGCAAGAGCACGATCTTCCGCATTCTCACCGGCTACCTGGCGCCGAGTTCAGGCCGGGTCGAGGTCGCCGGCCACGACGTGGTGACGGATTCGCTCGCCGTGCGCCAAGCCATCAGCTACGTGCCGGAAGATGCGCCGCTATACGACCATATGCGCGTGGCCGAATTCCTGCATTTCATGGCGCGCATCAAGGGAATGCGCGGCGCCGCCAAGAAGAAGGCGGTGGAAGCGGCCGCCGAGCGGCTCGATCTTTCGCGCGTCATGAGCTTGCCGACCGGCAAGCTGTCACGCGGCTTTCGCCAGCGTGTGTCGATCGCGTCCGCGCTCCTCGGCGATCCGAAGGTCCTGGTGTTCGACGAGCCGACCAGCGGGCTTGATCCGCATCAGGTCATCGCCGTGCGCGATCTGGTCCGCTCGCTCGCCGGCGCGCATACCGTGCTGATCGCTTCGCACGTCTTGCCGGAGATCGAGAAGATCGCCTCGCGCGTCATGATCCTCCTCGACGGCCGGCTGTTGAGCGCCGACGCTTTGCAGGAAAGCGCCGGCGCGCTGGTGCTGCGGCTCACCGCGGCCGCGCCGGAAGCGACGATCCGCGGCGCATTGAGCGCGATTGCCGGCATCCGCAAGATCGCCATCGATCCCGATAACGCCGCCGCGGAGCACTATTTGATCGAGGCCGAGCGCCGGCCGTCGCTGGCCGCCGACATCGTCGCCGCGCTGGTCGGCCATGGCATCGCCGTATCCGAACTTGCTGAAGTTCCGCCCGATCTCGAGCGCGTGTTCCTCGATCTCACCCGGCGTCCGGCCAAAGAAGCGCCGAAAGAAGCGTCCGAGGAAGCCTCGAAGGAAGCCGCATGAGAAATTTCGGCGTTCTGCTTCTCAAGGAAGAAACGGCGCTGTTCTCGTCGCCCATCGCCTATGCGGTAATGACGGTTTTCCTCTTGATCATGGGCTACAGCTTCACGCTGACGCTGTTTCTGTCGCATCAGCCGAGCCTGGTGCACATCTTCTTCCAGATGTTCGTGCTGTTCATGCTGACCACGCCGCTCATCACCATGCGGCTCGTGGCCGAGGAGCGGAAGCTCCGCACGCTCGAAGTGCTGTTGACCGCGCCGGTGTCGGAATTCGAGGTAGTGCTCGCGAAATTCGTCGCCAGCATGAGCCTGATCGCGTTGATGCTCGTTCTGTCCGCCTCCTATGCGGCGGTGCTCGGCCTGTTCGGCGATCCGGATTTCGGCCCGATCTATAGCGGCTATTTCGGTCTCCTGTTGTTCGGCGCGGCGCTCGTCGGCACCGGCCTGCTCGCTTCCGCGCTCACCGGCAATCAGGTGGTTGCCGCGCTGATCTCGCTCAGCGTCTTTCTGCTCCTCTGGATCATCGACAATTTCGGCTGGCTGCTGCCGAGCCCGTTCGACACGCTGGTGGTCAACCTGTCGCTGTCGGTGCATTTCAAGCCGTTCGCCGTCGGCTCGATCTATCTGTCGGATGTCGGCTTCTTCTTGAGCGTCGCTTTGTTGACGCTGTTGCTGAGCGTGCGCGCGCTGGCGCGGCGCTGAAAAAGAGACGCGCATGCCCAAGCCCGGTCGATCCGATATTGTGGTCGCGGTTCTGGTGGTCGGCGCCATCGCGCTCGGCGGGCTCGGCTTTGCGGGCTTTACAGACGATACCGCCAACAGCCTGCTGTTCGCGGCCTGGACGCTGGCGCTGCTCGCGCTGTTCATGCTGGCGCTGCGGCTGCCGCTGCGCGGCTCCGGCTCGCGCCTTTCCGCGTGGCTGACCACCGCGCTCGTCGCTGCCGCGGCGATCGCCATCGTGGTCGCCGCCAATGTCGCGCTGTTCCGGCACGATGTGCATTTCGACGTCAGCCGCGAGGGCCGCAACACGCCGCCGGCGCAATTCATGACGGTGGTCTCCAATCTGCACGCGCCGCTGTCGCTCACCTATTTCTACAATGCCGGCGATCCCAATGCGCTGGCGGCGAAAGAGCTGATCACCATCGCGGCGCACGGCCATCCGCTGTTCGCCTTCCGCGCCATCGATCTCGACAAGGAGCCGGGGCTGGCGCGCGATGTCGGCGTGCGCGCCTACAACACCGCCGTGCTGCAAGCCGGCGGCCGCACGGTGTTGGTCGAGAACACGACCGACGCGACGCGCATCGCCTTTGCGGCCATGCGCGCGCTCAAGGAGCGGGTCGAGACCCTCTGCTTCATTACTGGCCATGACGAGCCGTTCCGCGCGACGTCGGCGCATTTTCACTACAGCCACGTCGAGACCCTGCGCAGCCACGACAAACCCGGCGCCGGCGACGTGCTGGAGGCCGCGCCTGAGCAGCTCGATCGGCTGCAGATTGCGCTCACGGAGATCGGTTATGAGATCCGCGGCATCGTGACGGCGTCAGAGAGCGCCATCCCGCCGGACTGCACGGTCGTCGCCGATATCGGCCCGCGCACCGCCTTTGCCGCCGGCGAGACCGATCTGCTGGTCAAATATCTCGCGAGCGGCGGGCGATTGCTGCTGCTGCTCGATCCGGTCTTCCCGGTCAGTGCGGATCTGCAGAAGCGCTTGCTCGGCGCCGTCGGGCTCAGCGCCGAGCCCGCCATCGTGATCGATCCGCTCAATCACTTCCGCACCGATCTCGACAAGGTGGCGGTGCCCTACTATCCGCCGCATCCGATCACCGAGCGGCTTGCGCTCACGGTATTTCCCCAAGCGCGTCCGCTTGGGCTTACGCCGCCCCCGGAAGGCGTGCGCACCGTGCTTCTCGCCGCGAGCAGCCAAGACAGCTATCGGCGGCCGGCGGCCGCCGGCGGCACGGCGCTGGCGAGCGCCGAACAGGCGACGCCCGACGCCGAAGACCGCGGCGCGCAGGCGCTGGCGGTCGCGGTCGAAGGGGTGTGGCCCGGCGCGCCCTCGGATAAGCATTTCCGTTTGGTGGTCGCCGGCACCAGCAAATTCGCCAGCAACGAATATTTTCCCTACGTCTCCAACGGCGAGCTTTCGGTCTCGATGCTGCGCTGGCTCGCGGCCGACGAGACGATGCCGCGCGTCCAGCCGCAAACCTATCAGCTCCCGGAAATCGTCCTCACCAACCGCGAGATGCGCGACGTGTTCATCGCGCTTGAAGTGCTGCTGCCGCTCTCGACGCTGCTGTGCGGCGTCTTGGTGTGGTGGAGGCGGCGGTGAACGAGGCGCCGCGCCAACGCGGCGGCACCATGCGGCTTGTGGCGCCGCTCACCGCAACGCTCCTCATCGTTCTGCTCGCGTCGATCACCATCAGCGGCCATTGGCCCGAGCTGAAACAGATGGTTCACTTCGCCGGCAAGGGCCTGGTCGCGAGCGAGCCGTCCGACATCGCCCAGGTCGAGATCCGCACTGGGCAGGAGAGCATTGCCTTTCGCCGCGCGGCCAGCGGCTGGACGATCGACGGCATGACCGAGGCGGTGCCGGCCGAGCTTGCTTCGCACATCGACATCGGCTTGCGGCTTCTGCATGTCAGCGAGCCGGCGCGCGAGATTGCGCCCGCCGAGCTGACGCCGGCGAGCTTTGCCGAATTCGGCCTCGATCCGCCGGCGAGCGTCGTGATGCTCGGCGCTGCGAACGGGCCGGTGGCCACGGTCAATTTCGGCGTGCTCAATCCGGTCGGCACCTCGCAATATGTCCGCGTCGGCGGATCGCCCACGGTTTATCTGATGCCGCGGCATGTCGGCAGCGAGTGGCAAGTCGCGGGCGACATGGCGCGCCGCTTGCGCGCGCAGGCTGAGCCGGCACTGGCGCACCGCGGACAGAGCCTGTTCCTGCCGGTGTCGATGGCGCAGGTCTGGGCGGTCGAGATCGTGGCCGGCGGCAAGCTCACGCGCTTCGAGCGCGATAGCGCCGGCAATTGGTTGCGGCACACCGGACAGCATTCGCACACGGCCAGCGCCAGTGCCCACATGGCCGATCCGGCGCAAGCCCGCATCATCGCGGCCGCGCTTGAATCGCTCGACGCGACCGCCGTCGAGACACGTGTCGGCCGCGCCGCCGATGCCGGTCAGCTTGCGAAGTTCGGCCTCTCATTTCCGCCGGTGATCGTCTTGCTCTATGCGCGCGACAACCCGACCGAAGTGGCGCGTGTTGAATTTGGCGGCTCATCCGATAGCCTCGATCGCTATGCGCGGCTTGCGCCCGACGGCGAGGTCGTGACCGTCGCCGAGTTCGAGGTCAAGCGGCTCACCGATCTGCTCAAGGCGGTGGGGGCGGGGTCGTGAGCAGGTTTCCGCTCATTCCCGCGCAAGCGGGAATCCAGCGCTGGGTCGCCGCCTTGGCGGGGACGAGCGGGCGAGGGACCCGGACGTCACTCACGCTCCCAGCGATTTTTATCTGCTGCATCGCGATTTGGATGGCAGGCGCGGCGCAAGCGCACCAGGTCAATCTCTCGACCGCGCGCGTCGAGTTGCGGCCGGACCGCAGCGTTGCCGTGCAAGTGGCGCTCAAGGGCAGCGATGTCGACCGCCTCGCCGGCACGCAGATCTACGACGCGCAAAAGGATCTCGCCGATCCGGCGAAGGTCGCAGCGTCGGCAGGACCGATCGCCGCTTATGTCAGCGCCCATGTCAGCGTCGCTGGCACCGACGGCAAGGACTGTGCGCGCGGGGCGCCGGAAGTCATGCCGGACGGCGACGGCGTGATCGTGCGCATCGCGTTTTCCTGCCAGGATGTGCCGGGCGACCTGGTTTATCGGTCGACCGTCCTGACCGCGAGCGACAAATCCGCCCGCCAGGTCGTGCTGATCGGGGCGGGCGAGAATGCGCCGCAGGCGCTGCTCGACGACACCCATTCGACGCTGACCATCTCCGCTCCGGCGCCGTCGGTCTGGTCGACGATGCAGCGCTATCTCATCACCGGCATCGAGCACATTTTCCTCGGCTACGATCACATCGCCTTCCTGGTCGCGATCGTGCTGTGGGCGCGCCGCCTCGTGCCGGTGATCAAGGTCGTCACCGCTTTCACCATCGCGCATTCGATCACGCTGTCGATCGCCGCTTTGCAGATCGTGGTCATTCCGAGGGCCATCGTCGAGCCGGCGATCGCCGCCTCGATCATCTTCGTGGCGGTGGAGAATTTCTTCTCGCGCAATGTCGACGGACGCTGGAAAGTCACCTTCGCCTTCGGTCTCATCCACGGCTTCGGCTTTGCCGGCGCGTTGCAGGAAATGGGCCTGCCGGCGAACGCGGTGGTGCCGGCGCTCGCGGCCTTCAATATCGGCGTCGAGATCGGGCAGGTCGCGATCGTTTCGATCGTCGTGCCGGCGCTCATCCTGCTCGACCGGCTGTTCGCGGCCGACCGCACCAAGCCGGTGCGCGCGGCCGCTTTGGTCTATACGCTTTCAGCGGTGATTACCGTCCTTGGCAGCTATTGGCTGGTGACGCGCGTATTCGAAAGCTAAGGTTTTAAAGCTCCTCGATCAGCTCGCGCCCGAGCGCCTGTTCGGCGGCATGGAGGGAGTCCATGAATTCCCGCAATTCCACGATCTTGCCATCGCGGAAGCGCATGAAATGCGCAAGCATTCCCTGCACCGAGCGGCCGGTCACGCGGCTGACGCCGCGGGTGAACAGCATCACGGCGGCGTTCTCGAGTTCGATCACCATCGAGATCGGCTCGCAGGCGATGAATTCGAACGCCTCCACCGCGCCGTGCAAGGCCTCCGACATCGCCGGCTTGCCCCGGCGGTGTCCGAGGAACGGAAACACCTTGATGGGGGAGTAGCTGATGAATTCGATATCGTCGTGAATGGCATTGAGTACGAAATCAAGTTGCCCCTTCCTCATGGCCGCATAAAGCGTCGTTAGCGTGCCGTAGAACTCGCCCGTCATCGCTGAACATCATTGCGCATCTTTTTGCTTTGTCTTCGGCCTCTCGACGCATCGTGATACATCGCCCATATTTGCTCTGTGGGTTGCCATGTGGTTGCCAGCCGTTTTTGGTACCCATGCCAGCACTAACGTATAGAGCGTTACGAGTACCAAAAATACGGGCGGTTATGAGCACCAAGATCACCAAGCGGACTGTCGATCAACTGTCACTGTGCAGTCGGAATTTGCTCCTGTGGGATTGCGACATTAAGGGGTTTGGCGTTCGCTGCCGAACTTCCGGGGCAAAGTATTACTTCGTTAAGATGCGCATCGGCCGGCGCCAGCGTTGGATAACCATCGGTCGCCACGGTTCACCGTGGACGCCAGAAACAGCACGCCGCGAAGCGCTTCGTTTGCTGGGGCTGAAGGCGGCAGGAAAAGACCCGGCGGTGGAGCGCGACGATCATAAGAGCGGGCTGATTGTCGCAATGCTCGCCGACCGGTTCCTAACCGAATATGTTGCGTATAGCTGCAAGCCAGCAACGGCCGACGAATACCGACGCGTAATAAGCTTATACATTTGCCCCAGTCTGGGGCGCCACCGCGTCATTGATCTAACGCGCGCTGATGTCACTCAGCTTCACCATCAGCTTCGTGATCGCCCTTATCAGGCGAACAGGTGTTTGGCAGTCCTGAGCAAGATGTCGAACCTGGCCGAGGCCTGGGGTCTACGACCGGATGGCAGCAATCCATGCCGGCACGTGAAAAAATACCGCGAAGAGAAGCGCGACCGATACCTTACAGGCGATGAACTACAGCGGCTTGGCGGAGCGCTCGCCCAAGCAGAGCGGGCAAAAACCGAAAGCCCGTTTGTGTTAGCCGCTATCGGATTGTTGATTCTTACGGGCGCGCGATTGAATGAAACATCATCATTACAGCGTGAGAGCAAACGGTCAAAGAGCTTCCGGGCTTCGGCGTAGCGGCCCCAATGCCCCGCCGCACCAATCCCATTCTTGGCATTTGTTCTTCTCTCCGCTTCGCAGGCACAACCTGGCAGGGACTTTGTGCCGTGCGCCAGCGTTCAATTCATTTGGTCGCGTTGGGCGCCAGCCTATACCGCGCGATCTGACTCGGCGGGCGCGACCTCGTCGGCGGGCAACACGGAGGCCATCGCTTCAAAGACGCCATCGCGTCGAACCAGTGCGTGGAACAGGGCGGCTGCGACATGCAACAGGACCACGGCAAAAAATGCAAAGGCGAGATAGAAGTGCGCATTCCACAAAAGTGCATGCAGGCTATCGCTCTGCGGTAGTATCGCTGGAAGATGCCACCCGCCGAATAAAACAACGGGATAGGCGGCCGCCGATAGCATTCCCCAGCCGAGCAGCGGCATAGCGATCATGAGGGCGTAGAGGACGTAATGCGAGCCTTCGGCCGCGAGCTTCATCGGTTCGGGCAAGTCAGCCGGCAGCGATGGCGCTCCATAACGCAGGCGTAGCGCCAAGCGGATCAGAGCGAGCATTAAAATGGCGATACCGAGCGGCTTATGGATTGAAACGAGTGTCAGATAAATTGGCCTGATCGTGGAGACCATGCCAACGCCGATAAACAGCATAGCGAGGATACAGGCTGCCAT
>DATMQV010000103.1:0-5281 GCA_035566615.1 Xanthobacteraceae bacterium | reverse complement strand
CGACTGCGCCGAGCGCCATTGCGGTTATTTGGTCGCCGGCAACGCTGATGTGCAACACAGCCTGGCTGTCGCTGAGCCCGGCGCGAAGCCGCACATCGGCGACGAGGTGGTCGAGGCCTGACACGCCGCCGCCGCCATCGACGATGACCGAGACCTTGGGCGCGAGGTATCGGGGGAGCGGCGTTTTGGTCAGCGCGCGACGTAATGAGGCTGCGATCTCGCCGGCATCCAAGATTTCTTGCGGATCGAGTCCGGCGAGCGGATTGCTCAGCACCTGAATGGTGTCCGAGGCCGCGATGTCGAGCCTGGCGATGGCCGCGGCGAAGCGGACCGCCGAAGCCGCGCTCAGCCCCCGCACCTGAATGCTGCCGCGCGCGGTGATCTCAATGATGCCGTTGCCGTGCTCGCGCGCGGCCGCGCACAACGCCTGGAATGCATCCAGCGGAATGGTCCCCGTCGGCAACAGCCGCGCCAGCAATCCATCGCCGGTCGGCATCGGCGCCGACAGTCCGGGGCAGGCGCCGCGGCGGAATTCCCCTCCCCCTTGTGGTGAGGGGGTGGAGAGGGTCTGTGCAAGGATCAAGATCATCGCGTCGCCTCCCGACCCCCCTCCCTACCCTCACCCGCAAGGGGGGAGGGATCGAGGCGCAACGCCGCGAGGTTGGCGTCGATGTCGTTGCGGCGTGGGTGCCAGAGTCCGCGCCGGCGTGCGGCTTCGAGGCGGTCCGCAATCGCGGCGGCGGCTGGCGGATTTTCGCGCATCAGAAAGTCGCGCACCGCGGTGTCCGCGACATAAGCGTCGTGCAGGAGATCGAACAACTCGCTCGCCACGGCGCCAGTGGTTTCGGCAAAAGCGACCAGGCGGTCGACCGTTTCGGCCAATTCGGCGGCGCCGCGATAGCCGTGCCGCATTTGCCCGGCGATGAAGCGCGGATTGATCGCGCGCACGCGCACGATGCGCGCCAGCGCGGCCGACAAGGTTCGCGCGCGGGGACGCTGCGGATCGGTCACGTCGAGCATGACGAGATCAACGGGGCGGCCGAGCATTTTTGCCGCCGACGCGAAGCCGCCGACGAACGCTGCGTCTTCCGCACCTTCCAGAAGATCGTGCGCCGGATCGTCGCTCGGATGGACCAGAAGGTCAGCCGATGCAACGCGCTGCGCGAAAGCGCCCGATGCATCGTTGCCGTCGCCGGCGGCGCCGCCATAAGCGTGCGAGGTGGCCGCGAGATAGGCGGTGCCGAGCGTTGCGGTATCGGTTTCGCGGCCGAGCAGATTTTCGATGCCGGAGCCGTAGGCGCCCGGCGCGGTGCCGAAGATGCGATCTAGTCTTCCGGCGCCGCTTGCGCGCCGCGCCTCGGCCAGCGGATTTTCGTCGGCCGTTTCGTCGCGCGCGGCGACCGCCTGCACGGCGGCATCGAGAAGCGCGATCTGCGCCGGAAAGAGATCGCGGAACAGTCCGGAAATGCGCCAGGTGACATCGACGCGCGCGCGGCCCATGGCGGCGGTCGGCAAGACCTCGACACCGGTCACGCGGCCGCTGGCATGATCCCAAAGCGGCCGGCAACCCATCAGCGCGAGCCCCTGCGCGATCTCTTCGCCACCCGTGCGCAGAGTGGCGCTGCCCCAAAGATCGATCACGACGGCGCGCGGCAACTCGCCGTGGCTTTGCAGATGCGCGCGCACAATTTCGTCGGCGGCGAACCGGCCGAGATCCATGGCGGTTGGCGTCGGCAAGGTGCGCGGATCGGCAGTGAAAAGATTGCGGCCGGTCGGCAGCACGTCACGCCGCCCGCGCGACGGCGCACCGGCCGAACCCGGCGCGACGCGGCGGCCGTCGAGGGCCGCGAGCAGCGCCGCGCATTCCGCTTCGGCGCTCGCCAGCCAGAGCGGATCGTCCGAGCCTGTGGGCGCGCGGCCGTAAATGTGCAGGCCGTCTTTGATGGCGAGGTCTTTCAGATCGCACAGCCAGGCATCGATGCGGCGAAGCGCGTCGTCAGCCGCATCGGCGGCGCCGATGCCGGCTTTGCGCGCCAATCCGGTGCGCCGCGCGGTTTCGACGATCAGCTTCGCCAACCGCTCACGGCGGCGGCGATCAAGCCCTTCGGCTTGCGCATATTCGTCGATCAGGCGTTCGAGCTCGCGCTCGTCGCCGGAAAGGCCGCCGGCGACGAGCGGCGGCGGCAGATGGCCGATGGTCACGCCGGCGATGCGGCGTTTGGCTTGCGCGGCTTCGCCCGGATTGCTGACGATGAACGGGTAAATGACCGGCAGCGCTCCGGTGACGATTTCCGGAAAGCATTCGGCCGTGAGTGCGACCGCCTTGCCCGGCAGCCATTCGAGCGTGCCGTGCGCTCCCATATGCACAAGCGCGTCCACGCACGCGACATGCTGGAGCCAAAGCCCGAACGCGACCAGCGCATGGCGCGGCGGCAGCGACGGATCATGATAGTCGGCGCGCCGCTCTGCCGCGCGGCCGCGATCCGGCGGCAAGGCGACGATGACATTGCCGAACCTTCGCGCACGGAAGCGGAAGGCGCCGTCGCGTACGTCGGGATCGGCTTCCGGCGTACCCCAAGCCTCCTGCAGTCGCGCGACGGCTGCCGGTGGCAGGCGAGAGAGGAACGTCTGGTATTGTGCAAGCGGGAGCGCACAGTCATCCGCGCTGGCCGCGAGCGCGGCGAGCAACGCTGGCACGTCCGTTGGCGCGTTTGCGATGGCGTAGCCGGCGCGGGCAAGATCGTCGAGTAGCGCGAGCACGCTCGCCGGTACATCGAGGCCGACCGCATAGCCGCTGCGCCCCGGCGCGCCAGGGTAATCGGGCATCAAAACCGCGATGGTGCGCTCACTGCGCGCGCGCGCCTGCAAACGAACCAACGCCGCGATGCGGTTGGCGATCATTTCGACGCGATCAATCTCGGGACGGCTCGCGAGCGCGGTGAAGGCAAGCTGCTCCTGCGCCGGCAGCGCATCCTTGAACGCAATCGCTCCCGCGAGAATGCGGCCGTCGAGTTCCGGCAGAACGATATGCATCGCAAGATCGGCGGCGCCGAGCCCGCGTGCGCTCTCGCGCCACGCCGCGCGCCGGGTCGTAGCGCTGACGACTTGCAGCACCGGAACGTCGCAGGCATCGAGCGGCGACGCATCGCTCTCGCTGCCGCCTGCCGCGAAGGCCGTCATGGTGACGATGAGGGATGGCCGCAGCCGCGCTAAGGCGTCGCGCAAGAAGGCGGCTGCATCGCGATCTTTCAGGCTCGTGACAATCAGCGGTGCGGGCGCAAGCCCGCGTGCGGCAAGCGCCGTGCACAACGCATCGACCGGCGCGGTGTCGGAGGCAAGCAGCAGCGCGCGGTAGAAGACGATCGGGATGGTCGCTTTGCCGGACTGCAGTGCGGTGGCGAGGCGGTCGAGATCGACTGCGCCTTGTCCGGGCAGATAGCCGGTATGGCGCGGTACGCTTCGAGGCGCGGGGCTTTCCAGCTCAGCGCCGGCGTGGCCGGCGAGCCGCCGCAACAGGCCGCGCAGATTTTCGCGGCCGCCTTCGCGGAAATATTGCAGCAGTGTGTCGAGCTCATCAGCGGGCAAGGTCGAAGCAGCGACAAGCCTCGCGTCGTCGCGATCCTCGCCCGGCAGGATGGCGAGTGGGATGCCGCGTTGGCGCGCCAGCGCCGAGAGCCGTTCGATGCCGTATTTCCACCAGTCGAGCCCGCCGAGCAGCCGCACGACGATAACCTTCGCGTGCGCGCCGACGCGCTCGATCCACAGATCGACCGACATGGGATGGCGCAGGTCGCGCAAATGCGCGAGCCGCACGCGCGGCAGCGCGGCGCGTTCGGCATCCCATGCGGCCGCGAGCCCGGTGAGGTCGCTGTCGGCGAACGACAGAATCGCGATCTCGCCGGGCGGTTGGCCGAGATCGACCGCCTCGACGATCTCGTCGAGAGAAGTTGCGGTCGTGGCCAAGAGATGCATGGTCGAAAACCGTGCTAACCAAAAAGCGCGTTAGTGACCGCGGCGCGATCGAGACCTTTGAGCCCGATCACCACCAGCCGCCCTTCGCGCGTTTCATCCGCGGCCCAGGGTCGATCGTATTGATGCGTCACCCGCGGCCCCACGGCTTGAACCAGCAAGCGCAGCGGCTTGTTTGCCACCGCCGCGAAGCCTTTGACGCGCAGCACGTCGAATTCTTTCGCCAGCGCCGTGACGCGGGCGGTAAGCGTAGCCGGATCAGGAACTTCGCGCAGCGGCACCACGAAGGAATCGAAATCCTCGTGGTCGTGCTCTTCCTCGTCGTCGTGGTGCGTATGGCGGTTGGCGATATCATCCTCGGTGCCGATGCCGAGACCGAGCAAGAGCTTCTGATCAACCTTGCCGTCGGCGGCGGTGATCACCTTGACGCTACGCGGCAGCGCGTCGGCAATCGCGGCTTGCGCCTTGGCGAGACCGGTCTCGTCGATGAGATCGCGCTTGTTGAGCACGACCAGATCCGCGCAGGCGATCTGGTCCTCGAACACTTCTTCGATCGGATCGTCATGCGACAGCGCGGTGTCGGTTACACGCTGCTCGGCGAGCGCGTTCAGATCGTGCGCGACGCGGCCGTCAGCGAGCGCCGCGCCATCGACGACGACCACGACGCCGTCCACCGTGACGCGGTTTTTGATTGCCGGCCAATGGAAGGCCTGCACCAGCGGCTTGGGCAGCGCGAGGCCGGAGGTTTCGATGACGATATGCTCGAGGCCCTCGCGCGCCAAGATGGCATCGAGCGCCGGCACGAATTCGTCGGCGACGGTGCAGCACAGACAGCCATTGGCAAGCTCGACGATATTTTCCTCCGGGCAAGCGGTATTGCCGCAGCCTTTGAGAATTTCGCCATCGATGCCGACATCGCCGAACTCGTTGACGATCACGGCCAACCGCCGGCCTTGCGCATTGGCAATGACGTGGCGGATGAGCGTGGTTTTGCCGGCGCCGAGAAAGCCGGTGACGATGGTGCAGGGAACACGCGTGAGCGAGCCGTTCATTCGTCGATCTCCTGAAATCCGAGAGGCGGGATACGCGCGATCATGCCGCGCTTGAGCCGTTCCGGCCGTCCGCGCCAGGGAAGAATGCCGTCGGCGGCGCGGGCCAAGAGGCGCGCGCCTTCGACCAATGCCTCGGCGCAAGTCGCATCGAGGCCGCCGAACAGATAGGTCCACGAGCCGTTCGCGCGCAGCGCAGCGCTGGCGCCGCGGCTGCAATTGCCGAGGCAGCGCATCGGCCGCACGTCCACTTCGGTGCCGGC
>DATMQV010000102.1:0-9348 GCA_035566615.1 Xanthobacteraceae bacterium | reverse complement strand
TGCTCGATCGCCATGCCGAGGATGTTTGCGGCACCTTGCAAGAAGGCGATGTCGTGCTCGCTGAACTCGCCTTCGGATTTGCTGTCGACTTCCAAGACGCCGAACGGCGCGCCGTCGCCTTGGAGAATGACGTTCATCGCGCGGTGGATGCCGTGCTCGACGAGCAAGTCGGGTGTCCTGAAGCGCTGCTCGTTTTCGAGGTGGTTCGAAATGACCGGCTTACCGGTGCGCAAAGCATAGCCGGCAGGAGAGGCCAAATCGGCCCCCACGCTTGCTACGCCGACGACGCCCTCGCTCCAGCCGACTCCAGCGCGTACGAGAAGGCGGTTCTCGGCCGGGATGTATTCCATCACTTTGCAGTATTCAGCGCCCAGTCCCTCGGCCGTCACACGCACGGTGTGATTGAGCATGCCGATGAAGCTCGTGCGTTGAAGCGCCAGCACACCCAATTCAGCAAGGAGCTCCTGCTGGCGAATACGTTGACGAAGAGCGCGGGTCGCCAGCTCGTCGGGCTGATCGTCGCTTGGCGCAGCCTCGACGATCGGCTGTTTCTGATCCGGTGATGCGCTCATGTCCAATCACTAGCATATATATTGGCTGCGGCTTATTCGCTGTTCGTGCGGCCGGGACAAGCGAAGGCGGCCGCGTCATCCGGACGGAACTCTGCAATTCACCATCTTGGGCTTTACTCAATTCAAATGCTGGCCAATCCGGCAACGATCATCTACTGGAATCGCGGGGGATGGAGAGAAAGTAACCGACAAAAAAGGGCCTTAGCGGTGGTTCCAGATCGTGGTTATTTTCTGACGGCGAAATGTGCGCCGCCGCCCTTCTCTCGCCGCATTGTTTTCCGACACCGCGGCACGCCGCATATCGGCATGTTTACCATCTGCGGCTGCCGCACATTGGAAAGCGGCTATCGCACATTGGAAAGAAGGTCGGAAGGGGTTGCCCGAGTGGTCGAAGGGTTACCCGGATGAATAGAATCCATACCGCCGGGCTCAGCATAGTCGTGAGCCGCGCGGGCGGTGCGAACGCCCGCAAGCCTGCCTAGACGGCGGGATTTCAGCGCGGCCGACCGATTAATCGCAGCTTTCGCTGATTTGAACGGGTCATCTTGCGTGGCCGCGATGGCCGCACGACAGAGGGGATTTTTTCGACGCATGGCGTTCCGCGTATTTCACATGTGTTGCTTGGCGCGATGAATCTGATTTTCACGCTCGCCTTCCGCAATCTGTTTCATGACCGTCTTCGGCTGATCGCAACGGTTGTTGGGATCGTCTTTTCGATCGTGCTCGTCACCGTTCAGCTCGGCGTGTTTTTGAGCTTCGAGCGCATGGTCACGACCATGATCGATCATGCCGATGCCGATTTCTGGATCGTGCCGTCGGAAACCCGCAGCTTCGAGGAATCCTCGTTGCTGTCGGGGCGGCAGCGTCTGCAAGCTTTGTCGGTCGACGGTGTCACCTCGGTCACGCCGCTGGTCGTCGGTTACGCGTCCTGGCGCAAGCCGAACGGCGGCGCGTCCACTCCGGTTCTGGTCGTCGGCGCGCCCGCCAACGCCGCCGGCTTGCAGCCCTGGAACGTGATCGAAGGCTCCGTCGACGATCTGTCGACGCCCGACGCGGTCGCGATCGACCGCTCCTATTTCGAGCAGCTCGGCATCGCGCAGATCCGCCAGCGCGCCGAAATCAACAATCAGAAAGCGCGCGTGGCCGCGGTCACGAACGGCATCCGTTCGTTCACCACCACGCCGCATGTATTCGCTTCGCTCGATCGCGCCCGCACCTATCTGGGCGTGCCGCCGAACCGCGCCAACTACTACGTCGTGCGCATCGCGCCGAACGCCAACGCCGCCGTGGTGCGCAGCCTGCTCGCCGGCACATTATCCGACGCCGAAGTGCTGACGCCCAACGAATTCCGCCATCGCACGCGCCTCTTCTGGCTATTCGATACCGGCGCCGGCGCGGCGCTCCTCGGCAGCGCCATTCTCGGCATCATTGTCGGCACCATCATCGTCGCGCAGACGCTCTATTCGAGCACCAAGGACCACCTGAAGGAATTCGCCACGCTTCGCGCCATCGGCTCGGCGCGCCGATACATCCTCAAGGTCATTCTCGCGCAGGCGCTGATCAGCGCGGTGGTCGGCTTCTCCATCGCCGTGTCGATCGATCTGTCGCTCGTGAAAATGACGCGCGATGCGGCGCTGCCGATCGTGATGTCTCCGGAGCTGAGCGTCGGCCTGTTTGTGCTGACGATCGCCATGTGCGCGATCGCGGCCGTCGCCGCCATCCGGGTCGTCACCCGCATCGACCCCGTCCTGGTATTCGCGCAATGACCCAAACAATGATCGAAGCCAACGAGATCCGCATGGCGCTCGGCGCAGGCGCCGGCCGCGTCGAAGCGCTCAAGGGCATCAATCTGTCGCTCGCCGGCGGCGAACTGACGCTGTTGATGGGCCCCTCCGGCAGTGGCAAGACCACGCTTCTCTCTGTGCTCGGCTGCATGCTGTCGCCGACGAGCGGCAGCGTGAACATTCGCAGCCGCGCCATCACCGGCCTCGACGCCGAAGAATTGGCGCAGGTGCGGCGCGAGAATATCGGCTTCGTGTTTCAGTCCTATCATCTGTTTCCGACGCTGACCGCGGCCGAGAATGTGCGCCTGTCGCTCGATGTGCGCGGCGATCGCTCTCGCGAGGCGCGGGCGAAGGCAAACCAGGCGCTCGCCACGGTCGGTCTGGCGCACAAGGCCGACTCATTTCCGCGCGCGCTCTCCGGCGGCGAGCAGCAGCGGGTAGCGGTCGCGCGCGCCATCGTCAGTGATCCGTCGGTCATTCTCGCTGACGAGCCGACTGCGGCGCTCGACAGCGAAAATGGCCAGGCGGTGATGACGGTGTTGGCTGAACTCGCCAAGGATCCGTCGCGCGCCATGTTCATCGTCACGCACGATCCGCGCATCATGCCGTTCGCGGATCGAATCCTTCGCATCGAAGACGGCCGGATCGTCGACGATCAACGCGGCGGCGCCAATGTCCGCGCCCTTCGTCCTCTCAAATACGCGAGCTAAGTGGGGAGTCAGCATGTCCACGACAACGAAAAGTTTGGCGCTCACGGCGGTGATCGCCTCGAGCATTGCGGTGATGGCGGCGGACTCCGCGCCGCGATCGCGCGCCGATGAACTGCGTCCCGCCGCGCCGGGCGCGGCGACACAAGGTAGCTCGGCGCAAAGCACGAGCAGCCAAGGTTCTTCCGCACAAGGCACTTGGGATGCGGTGACGCTCGGCCGCGTCGAGCCGCGCTTGGGCGAGATCAAGATCGCGGCGCCGCTGCCGGGCGGGCGCATCGCCGAAATTCTGGTCAAGCCGAACGAGGAAGTGTTCGCCGGCGAGCTGTTGGCGCGCCTCGACGATGAGGAAGCGCTCGCGCGCGTGGCCGAGGCCGAGGCGCAGGTCGCGTTGCACAAGCGCGCGCGCAATGATCAGTCGGCGCCCGCGGCTTCGGCCGATCGGCGCAAGGCCGAGGATGCGGCGGCCGACGCCGAGCGCGCTGTCGCCGACGCGCGCGCGGCGCTCGACAAGACCACCGCCGACTGGCGGGCGAATCGCGCGAGCCGGGTCGATCTCGATGCGGCGCGCACCGCGCTAGCGCGCGCGGAGGATCGCCTGCGCGAGCGGCGCGATGCGCTTGTGAAATTGCGCGCTTCCGCCGACACGCCGCTGCCGACCCGCCTGGAAGGCGAGCTCAACGTCGCGCAAGCCGAGTGGCGCGTGGCGCAGGCGACGCTGGAGAAAACGCAGATCCGCGCGCCGGCCGACGGCGTGGTGCTGCGGGTCGATGCCAAGAACGGCGAACTGGCGATCCCGGCGGCAGGCCCGCCGATCATGAGCGTCGGCGATGTCTCAGCGCTGCGCGTGCGCGCCGAGGTGAACGAGCAAGATCTCGGCCGCATTCGCGTCGGGCAGGCGGTGCTGGTGCGCGCCGGCGCATTTCACGGCCGCGAATTCGACGGGCGCGTTTCCTCGATCGCGCGTGTCGTCGGGCCGAGCCGGATCAATTCCGGCGATCCGCGCAAATTCAGCGACGTCGATGTGCTCGAGGTGCTGGTCGACCTGCCCAATCCGGGACCGCTTGTCGTCGGCGAACAGGTCGACGTCTATTTCAAGTCGGACCGCTCCGAGCAGGTCGAGACGCAGTAGGGCCTGCGGGCCCCCTGGGCCGCCCATTCGATCGGAGCACACTGCCCGTCACTGGATGAAAGCGGTCACCGGGAAGCCGACGTACCACACCAACGTCTTCCACAGCTGGTACTTGTCCGGCGGCAGCATGGTGAATGGCTGACACGATTCCAGCGCATCGACCACGCTTACCATCAGCGCCCGCTGCTTCGCCGACGGGGCCGGCACGAGCAGACGGGGCCGAGACGAAAGCGAGCCGTCCTGGTTGAAGGCCATGTGCACCCTGATGATGACCTTGTCGTTGGCTCCGATGCCAACGGGCCGCTTCGAACATGAAATGAGACGCTCACGAAACGGTAGGGTGAAGTCTTCGCCAGCTTCGTGGCCGAGGCCGCCAAGCGGTCCGCCTTGCTTCGTATACTCCGCTACCATTTCGGCAAAGTTGGGTTGCTCCGGTGTCGGTTCGTCCGGCTGAGGCGGGGTAGGCTGCGCGTCGGGCGGCTCGTTCTCTTTCTCGAGCTCGGCGCGCATCAGGTCGGCCTGCGGCGCTTCTGGCGGAGAAAGGGGCTGGGCAGCCGCCATTTTGGTCTTCTGCTGCTCTGTTGGGCGCTCCGTCCGCGGTTTGGGCGGCGGCGCCTGGGTGACGGGCGCTTGGCCGTTGGCAGAGGACGATGACGTCGTTATGGGCCCGAAGCCCGGGGCGTCTTTCAGCTGCACCACCTCCACCTCCATCGCCTGGGGCGGTGGTGGCTGCAAGGTATAGGCGGCGACAAGCACGCCCCCGAGCAAGGGAGCCGCATGGGCAAGCATCGAAACGACGAGCCCAGGTCCAATGAATCGCTTCAATGGGCCAATGTATCGGTTCAATCCATTCATGAAGGGTCTTGAGTCGACATCGCCCCCAGGCTAGCCGACATCATACCGGCTACGCCCAAAAATTGTCATTTGTATTGGTGGCGCGTTTCTGATGTAGCGGCGGCGAGTGTGAAATTTGCCACACATTCGTCCGCCTCGAGGCCGCGCAAGCGGAACCCGGCAGAACGACACGGCCAGCCGCATCCCCCTGGCGCGGGAAAGAGCGGAATAAAGTCAGCACGATCAGACTTGTCCAGCCCGCGGCTTCGCCCGTCGCGTCGGCGGCGCCGCAATCGGATCGTCCGGCCAAGGATGTTTCGGGTAGCGCCCGTGCATCTCGTTGCGCACGGCCGCGTAGCTGCCGCGCCAGAAGCCGGGCAGGTCGCGCGTCGTCTGCACCGGCCGATGAGCCGGCGACAGAAGTTCGATCACCAGCGGGATTTTTCCGCCGGCAATCGCCGGATGGCGATCGAGCCCGAACAATTCCTGCACGCGGATCGCGATCTTTGGTCCGCCTTCCGCCTCGTAGTCGATGGCCGCCTGCGTGCCGGTCGGCGCCGCGAAATGCGTCGGCGCCTCGGCGTCGAGCCGCCGCTGCAGCGGGCGGGGGAGCCGCGCGGTCAGCGCCGACGCAAAATTGTCCGCCAAGAGTTCAGCTAGCGCCGTCTTGCCGTAGAACAGCGACGCAAGCCAGTCGGTGTCAGCGGCCAGCGCCGAGTCCGACACGTCGGGCCATTCGTCGCCTTGGGCCGCGCGCAAGAACATGACGCGGTCGCGCCATTGCCGCAACGCTTTGCTCCAAGGCAAACGCTCGATTCCAAGCCGCCCAACGCCTTGCGCGAGGATGCGCGCGCTCTCTTCGTTTGTGTCAACCGGCATTGGCTGTTCGGTCAGCGCAATGGCACCGAGCTGCCGCTGCCGGCGCGCGCGCAAGCTTGCGCTAGCCTGATCGAACGTTACCTCGTCGCGCGCGACGATGCGGCCGGCGAAACGCGCTTCGATCTCGGCAAGCGTGATCGGCGCGGCGAGCAGAATGCGGCCCGCTGCGGCGCTGCCGGTCATCTCGGCGACCGCGAGATAAGGCTCACGCGCGAGCGGCGAGGCGACATCGATGTTGGCGCCGCGGCCATTGCCCAGCACAAACGCGCCCGTCCCGCCGCCGCGGTTTTTTGCAATCCGCTCCGGATAAGCAAGCGCGAGCAAGGAGCCAGCCGAGACCTCTTCCCCTCCCCCCTGTGGGGAGGGGATAGGGGTGGGGCTCGGGAGGCGGCGTGACAGCGAAGATGGGCGTCCGTGCATCCGTCCTATTTCGTCCGCCGCCGCGCGACCCTCCTCCCCCACGAGCGGGGATGGCTTCCTCTCAGCAAGCGGCCTCTCTTGCGACTTGGCCACGTCCGCCCAGCGCGCCGCCATGGCGCGCGCGTCGCGGGCGCGGGGCGAGCGGTCGCGGCGCAAATTCTCCAGGCGATGGGTGAGATCGACATCGTCGCCACTGAGCCCGCGCTCGCCGATCAGCACCGCGATTTCGGCGGCGTCGAGCGCGGCGCCGAAGGCTGCGGCATCGACCACCATGCGCGCAAGCCGCGGCGGCAGCGGCAATCGCCGCAGCTTTTGTCCTTCTTCCGTGATGCGCCCATCGGCGTCGATGGCGCCAAGCTCCGCCAGCAAGGCTTTTGCTTCCGCGAGCGCCGGGCGCGGCGGTGCGTCGAGAAAAGCAAGTTGCTCGGGCGTCGAACCCCAGGCGGCAAGATCGAGCGCGAAGGACGAAAGATCCGCCGACAGAATTTCCGGCCGCGCAAACGGCTCGAGCGACGCGGTCTGCGGCTCGTCCCACAGCCGGTAGCAGATGCCCGGCTCGATGCGTCCAGCGCGGCCGCGCCGCTGATCGGCCGCCGCGCGCGACACCCGCACGGTCTCGAGCCGCGTCACACCGACATCCGGCTCGAAGCGCGGCACGCGCGCGAGGCCGGAATCGACGACAATGCGCACGCCTTCGATCGTGATCGAAGTTTCGGCGATCGACGTCGCCAGCACGATCTTGCGGCGGCCCGGCGCGACGGGCGTGATCGCACGATCCTGCTCGTCACCGGCGAGTGCGCCATAGAGCGCGACAACGTCGATGTCCTTGCCGAGCCGTCCTTCGAGCTGCGCCGCGGTGCGGCGGATTTCCGCCGTGCCGGGCAGAAACGCCAGCACCGAACCCGCGTCCGCGCGCACGGCCCGCGCGATCGCATCCGCCATCTGCGGCTCGATCGGGCGCGGATCGCGGCCGAGATAGCGCGTCTCCACCGGAAAGGCGCGCCCTTCCGAAGCGATCGCCGGCGCATCGCCCAAAAGCTTCGCCACGCGCGCGCCGTCGATGGTTGCCGACATGACGACGAGCCGCAAATCCTCGCGCAAGCCTTGTTGTACATCGCGGGCCAGCGCGAGCCCGAGATCGGCATCGAGCGAGCGCTCATGGAATTCGTCGAACAGGACGGCGGCGACGCCTTCGAGCATCGGATCGTCGAGAACAAGCCGGCTGAACACGCCCTCGGTGACGATCTCGATCCGCGTGCGCGCCGACACTTTCGAGCCGAAGCGCACGCGCAGGCCTACGGTCTCGCCGACCTTCTCGCCCAGCGTTTTGGCCATGCGTTCGGCGGCGGCGCGCGCTGCCAGCCGCCTCGGTTCCAGCACCAGGATGCGCCGGCGTTTTTGCGCCGTAGCCTGATCGGGAGGTCCCTGCGCCCAAGTTTCCTGTGCCCAGGCTTCCTCCGCCAGCACGAGTGGCACGCGCGTGGTCTTGCCGGCGCCCGGCGGGGCCACCAGCACGGCGGTATTGCGTGCGCGCAAAGCCGCCGTGAGTTCCGGCAACGCGGCATCGATCGGCAGCGGAGAGGCGAAGGCCATGGGGCCTTGTATCGTCATTCCGGGCCGCGGACGAAAGTCCGCGGCCCCGGAATCCATAACCCCTGAACTTTAAGGGGAATCTGCCGCGCTAAAGCCCGGCCCGGCTGTGGATATGGATACCGGACAGCCGCTTACGCGGCTTCCGCAATGACGGCAAATTCATATATTAAAGTGCATCATGCCCACCGCACAGAAGTCCAAGCCCGCCGCCAAGGCGGCCGCTTCGGTCGCTGCCAAGCCGCTGAAGAAAGGCGATCACGTCTTTCTGGTCGACGGTTCCGGCTACATTTTCCGCGCCTACCACGCGCTGCCGCCGATCAATCGGAAATCCGACGGGCTCCAGCTCAATGCTGTGTTCGGCTTCTGCAACATGCTGTGGAAACTTCTGCGCGATATGAAGCCGGAGGAGCGACCGACCCATCTCGCGGTGGTGTTCGACAAGTCGGAGAAGACCTTCCGCACGCAAATGTATCCGGACTATAAAGCGCACCGGCCCGATCCGCCCGACGATCTGCGACCGCAATTCAAATACGTGCGCGAAGCCGTGCAGGCCTTCGATCTGCCGTGCCTCGAACAGGACGGCTTCGAGGCCGACGACCTTATCGCGACCTATGTGCGCGAGGCCTGCGAGGCGGACGCCACCGCCACCATCGTGTCGTCCGATAAGGACCTGATGCAGCTCGTCACCGACGGCGTCATCATGTTCGACACCATGAAGGACAAGAAGATCGGCCGCGCGGAGGTGATCGAGAAATTCGGCGTGCCGCCGGAAAAGGTCATCGAGGTGCAAGCGCTGATCGGCGATTCCACCGACAACGTGCCCGGCGTGCCCGGCATCGGCGTCAAGACCGCAGCACAGCTCATTGTCGAGTATGGCGATCTGGAAACGCTGCTGTTCCGCGCGCCTGAGATCAAGCAGGAGAAGCGCCGGCAGACGCTGATCGAACACGCGGAAGCCGCCCGCATCTCAAAGAAACTCGTTACGCTCGACGATCATGTGAAGCTCGATGTGCCGATCGGCGATCTCGCCGTGCACGAGCCCGACTACAAAAGGCTGATCGCGTTTCTGAAAGCGATGGAATTCAACGGCCTGATGCGCCGCGTGGCGGAATTCGCCAGCGTCGATGCCGGCGCGATCGAGGCGGAAGCGCCGTTTGCCGGGCACACCGGCGCCAAGGCGGACGCTTTTCCCTCCCCCACTGCGGGAGAGGATGACGTGGCGCCAGGTGAGCGGGCAGGTGCCGCACCGCTTGTCGAATCTTCTCCGCCACGCGCGGCGCGCGCGAGAGGAGCAGAATTATCGCTGCCGCTGACCGGCGGCGGCATGGCGCCGCGTCCGGCGCCGGCCGGCGACCGTAGCGGCAATTTCGTCTCGACGCCGCAGACACTGGCGGCCGCGCGCACCGAAGCGGCGCGCAGCGCCAAAT
>DATMQV010000101.1:0-31425 GCA_035566615.1 Xanthobacteraceae bacterium | reverse complement strand
TCGAACAATTTCCGGCCCGGCGACTTGGCGGTGCTGGCCGATCTGCCGTGGGGCCGGCTTGGCCTGACGGTCTGCTACGATCTCCGCTTCCCTGCGCTTTATCGGGCGCTCGCGGAGGCCGGCGCATCGTTTCTGGCGATTCCGGCCGCGTTCACCAAGCAGACCGGCGAAGCGCATTGGCACGTGCTGATGCGGGCGCGCGCCATCGAAAACGGCTGCTTCGTCTTTGCCGCCGCCCAGGGCGGCGCGCACCAAAACGGCCGCGCAACCTTCGGCCATTCGCTCGTGGTCGATCCTTGGGGCCAAGTGCTTGCCGAGGCCGGCAATGAGCCTGGGATCATTCTCGCCGATGTGGATCCGGCCGCAGTCGCCGCGGCGCGTGCGCGCATCCCCTCGCTGCTGCATGGGCGGCGCTTCGAAGTGATAGAGCCGATGGCGGAGCCGACCCATCTGCGCGCGGTGCGAGGGTCGCCATGATCCGCTACACACTCAATTGCGATAAGGGGCACACGTTCGAGAGCTGGTTCGCCAACTCGGCGGCCTACGACAAGCAGGCCAAGCGCTCGCTCATCGCCTGCCCGGTTTGCAATTCCACCAAGGTCGAGAAGGCGATCATGGCGCCGCGGCTTGGCCGCAGCGAAGCCGCCGACGAGCCTTCCGCGCCAACGCCGGTGCCGGCACCCGCCGCCGCACCGCCCGCTCCCCCTGCGCCGGTCGCGATGATGTCGCCGGTCGAACGCGAGCTGCGCAACAAGCTCAAGGAGCTGCGCGAGCATGTCGTCAAGAACGCGGACTATGTCGGGCCGCGCTTTCCCGAGCAGGCGCGTAAGATTCATTACGGCGAAGCCGAGCATCGCTCGATCTACGGCGAGGCGACGCCCGAAGAGGCCGAGGAGCTGCACGAGGAAGGCATCGCCTTCGCGCCGCTGCCGGTCCTGCCGGACGAGTTTAATTGAAGCGGCTTGTTTTCCTCCCCCGTGCACGGGGAGGTGGCGAGTGAAACGAGCCGGAAGCGGCCCCCTCCACCGCCCTTCGGGCGGTCCCTCCCCCGCAATGCGGGGGAGGATGGCAATCAATAAGCCCACAGCAACAGCGCGACCCCGCCGACGACGAGCAGCATGCCGAGCGCTTCGCGCGCGGAGGTGCGCTGGCCGAACGCGATGCGGGCGACAAGCTGCGCGAACAAAACTTCGATCAGCGCCAGCGTGCGCACACTTGCGGCAGTGGCGAGCGCAAAGGCCAAGAACCAGAATTGCGAGGCGACCGCGCCGGCGAGGCCCGCGGACAGGGACGGCTTCCACGCGCGAAAAATCGCAAACAGAACCGTGGGGCTGCGCAGCGCCAGATACACCGACAAGACCACGGCCTGCACGGCGATGCCGACCGCGAGCGTAGACGTCGCCGCCATTACGTAGTTGGGCAGGGCGAGATCGAGAATGGCGCCGCGAAAGCCGATCGCCGAAAGCGCGAACATGCCGCCGGAGGCGAGCCCGATCAGCGTCGGCCGGATGCCGCCGAGCCCCCACCCTTCCCTCCCCCGCTTGCGGGGGATTGAAGGGTGGGGGATTTTTGTCGACATGATCACCACGCCTGAGGTGGCGACGATAATGGCGGTCATCATCGGAACCGTCAGCGTGTCGCCGAGGAACAACAGGCCGAAGACGGCGACCTGGATCGGCTCGGTCTTGATGTAAGCGATGGTGACGACGAACGAGCGCTCGCCCATGGCGGCGAGCATGAGCGCGGTGGCGGCAACTTGCGCGAAGGCGCCGAGGATCGCCCACGGCCAGAACAAAGGGCCCGGCCGCGGCAGGGACGCGCCTGTGGCCAGCATGACGCCGAGCAGAAAAACAATCACGAACGGAAAGCCGAACAGAAAACGCACATGGGTCGCACCGACCGTGCCGAGCTTGCCGGTCAGCTCACGCTGCATGGCGTTGCGCAGCGTCTGCATGAAGGCGGCGATGACGGTGAAGACGACCCAGAGCCAAGACGATGTCATTGCGATCAGAATTCCAGGGCCCGGCACCGCCGTTCGAAGAACGGCGTCACTTCGAGACGGCCGTGCATCACGCCGGCTTCTCCGCGACCACCATGTAGTTGACGTCCGCGTCGCGCGAGAGCTGCCAGCGGTCGGCCATAAGATTGTAGATGACGCCGCTTTCGCCGGTGACATGCAACCCGCCCCGCTCGATCGCAATCTCGAGTTCGTCAGGCGTGACGAACTTGTCCCATCGATGGGTGCCGCGCGGCAGCCAGCGCAAGATGTATTCGGCGCCGACTATGGCGAGCGCGAAGCTCTTTGCTGTGCGATTGAGCGTGGCGACGAACAGAAGCCCGCCGGGCTTCACCATCGCGCCCGTCTGCGCGATGAAGAGGCCGACATCGGTGACATGCTCGACCACTTCCATGGCGAGCACGACGTCGAACCTTTCGCCGGCCTCGGCCAACTGCTCCGCGGTCGTGTCGCGGTAATCGATGGCAACGCCCGCCTGCGCGGCGTGGGCCTGCGCCACCGCAATGTTCTTCGCCGAAGGATCGGCCCCGACCACCGACGCGCCGAGCCGCGCCAGCGGCTCGCACAGGATGCCGGCCCCGCAGCCGATGTCGAGGAAGCGCAAGCCCGAAAGGCTATCGAGGGTCTTCGGATCGCGGTCGAAATGCTCGGCCGTGCGGTCGCGGATGTAGGTCAGCCGGACCGGATTGAACTTGTGCAAAGTGGCCATCGGCCCGTGCGGGTCCCACCACTCGCCGGCGAGCCGCGAGAAGCGGGCCACTTCGTCCTGGTCGACGGTTTCGGCGCCGTTCGGTTGCGGGTTCATGCGAAAGCCTTTTCCTGGACCGCCTCTTGTGACCTGATTTTCCGGCGCTGAAAAGGGCCACGGCCCACTTGCCGGCAGCGGCGCAAGAGCGCGTTGCGCTCGCCGCCAAGCTGAAGGAGGATATGCGCGACTAGCGCGCGATGGCGAATGTTGAATCGTTATCGCGCTCTAGATCTTTGGTGGAGCATGATCTTTTCGGAAAACCGGTACCCACTTTTCCGGATCATGCTCTAATGTCCTGAGCACGATAAAAACGGGGAGGAATCGATGCAAAAACTTCTGTGCGGCCTTGCGGGATTGGCGACAGCGTTCGCCTTTGCCGGCAGTCCAGCGCTGGCTCAGGACACTATCAAGATCGGCATCATCAATGCGTATTCGGGCCAGTTCGCCGACACCGGCATTCAGCTCGACAGCGGCATCAAGCTCTATGTGAAGCAGCACGGCGACACGGTCGCCGGCAAGAAGCTCGAATTCATCCGCAAGGATGTCGGCGGGGTGGCGCCCGATCTCGCCAAAAGGTTGGCGCAGGAACTGATCGTGCGCGATCACGCCGACATTTTCGCAGGCTTTGCGCTGACGCCGAACGCACTCGCGGTCGCCGACATTTCCGCCGAGGCCAAGAAGTTCATGGTGGTAATGAACGCGGCCACCTCAATCATCACGACAAAATCTCCCTATATCGCCCGCACGTCGACGACCACGCCGCAGCTCAACCAGACGCTCGGCACTTGGGCGGCCAAGAAGGGCGTCAAGACCGCCTACACGATGGTGTCCGACTATGGCCCCGGCATCGATGCCGAAGGCGCCTTCCATACCGGCTTCAAGGAAGCCGGCGGTCAGATCGTCGGCTCGGTGCGCTTCCCGGTCGCCAATCCGGACTTCTCCGCTTTCGTACAGCGCGCCAAGGATGCCAATCCGGACGCGATCTATATCTGGATCCCGGGCGGCGCCCAGCCCGCCGCTGTCGGCAAGGCTTTGGCCGAGCGCGGCATCGATCCCTCAAAGATCAAGGTGATGGGACAGGATTCGCTCGCCTTCGAAAGCGCGCGCAAAAGCATGGGCGAGATCGCGCTCGGCATCATCACCGTCAGCAACTACGATTCCAACATCAATTCGCCGCTCAATCATGAATTCGTCAAAGCCTACAATGAGGAGTTTCACCGCAATCCGGACATCTATTCGATCGGCGGCTATGACGGCACGCGGCTCATCTACGAGGCTTTGAAAAAGACCAACGGCAACGCCGACGGCGAAGCGCTGATCGCCGCCGCCAAGGGCATGAGCTGGGAAAGCCCGCGCGGCCCGCTCACCATCGATCCGGAAACCCGCGACGTCATCCAGACCGTGCACATCTTCCAGGTCGAGAAAGTCGGCGATCAGCTTCTCAACGTGGAGATCGACAAGGTCGAGAACGTCAAGGACCCGGTGAAGGAGCGCATGAAGCACTGAGCGAAGTCTAGAGCGCAATCGTTGCAGATCGAATCAATCCGCGCTCTAATTTTTTGGTGGAGAATGATCTTTTCGGAAAACCGGTTTCCACTTTTCCGTATCATGCTCTAAGCCGCGAGGGCTGCCGCTCATGCCTCCAGTGTTCGGCGTGCTGTTCGACGGGCTGGCCTACGGGATGCTGTTGTTCCTGCTCTCGGTCGGCCTGTCGGTCACGCTCGGGATGATGAACTTCGTCAACCTGGCGCATTGCAGCTTCGCCATGCTGGGCGGCTATGTGACTGTGACTTTGATGAATGCGCTCGGCTGGCCGTTTCTCGCGACCTTGCCGGTCGCCTTCGTGGCGGCGGCCGCAGCCAGCGTCGTGTTGGAAGACGTATTCTTCCGCCGCTTCTATCGCGCCAGCGATCTCGAGCAATGCCTGCTCACAATCGGCGTGGTGTTCGTCTCGATCGCGGCCGCAGCCTATATCTACGGCACCGATCAGCAGCCGCTGCAGCTGCCGGCGTATCTGCGCGGCTCGTTCGTGTTCGCCGGATTGAATTTCGCGGCCTACCGGCTGTTTCTGATCGCAGTCGCGGTTTTGATCACCATAGCGCTGATCGCCGGCATTGAGGCAACACGCTTCGGCGCCCAGGTGCGTGCGGCGGTGAACAATCAGCGCATGGCGCGCGGGCTCGGCATCAATGTCGACATGCTCTTCGCCATCACGTTCGCGCTCGGCAGCGGGCTTGCCGGGCTCGGCGGTGCGCTCGCGGTCGCGATGGTCGGGCTCGATCCGTCGTTCGCCTTTACGTATCTGATCTACGTTTTGATCGTCGTATCGGTCGGCGGCCTTGGCTCGATCGCCGGCTCCTTCGCCGCCGCCATGGTGCTCGGCGTCAGCGACATTGCCGGCAAATATTACGTACCGGCCATGGGCTCGGTTCTCATCTATCTGGTGATGATCGTGCTCCTGATGTGGCGGCCGCTCGGCTTGTTCGGGAGGCGCTAGCGCATGACTGATCAGGCGCTTGCGGCACCGCGCGACTATCTGCAGGCGCAAATCCGCTGGCAATGGGGCGAGGTCGCCTTCTGGCTGGCGACGCTTTTGCCGTTTGTTCTGACGCCGTCCTATCTGGTGCTGGCGAGCCAGATCGCGATCACCGCGCTGTTTGCGCTCTCGCTCGATCTGATCCTCGGCTTTTGCGGCATCGTCTCGCTCGGCCACGCCGCCTATTTCGGCGTCGGCGCCTACACGGCCGGGCTGCTCTCCAAATGGGGTTTCGGCGAGCCGCTATCGGGGCTTGTCCTTGCCGCGCTCGCCGCCGGCATATTCGGCTATCTGACGAGCTTCATCATCGCGCGCTTCCGGCATCTGGCCTTGATCATGCTCACGCTCGGGCTTGCGCTGCTGCTGCAGGAAATCGCCAACAGCGCAAGCTGGCTCACCGGCGGCTCCGATGGGCTGCAAGGCATCCACACCTGGCCGATTTTCGGCCGCTTCCGCTTCGATCTTTACGGCTACACGGCCTACGGTTATTCGCTCGCGCTCTTGTTTGTTGTTTTTTTGGTTGCGCGGCGGCTGATCCATTCGCCGTTCGGGTTGGCGCTGCGCGGCATCCGCGAAAACGCGACCCGCATGCCGGCTATCGGCGCGGCGACGCGGGGACATATCCGCACGATCTATACGATCGCCGCGGCGATCGCCGGCATCGCCGGCGCTCTGTTGGCGCAAACGACAGAAACAGTTTCGCTCGAAGTCTTAGGCTTTCAACGCTCGGCTGACGTTCTGGTGATGCTGATCCTGGGCGGCACCGGCCGGCTTTATGGCGGGCTCATCGGCGCCGCCGTCTACATGATCGCGCGCGATCAATTCTCCGGGCTCAATCCGCAATATTGGTATTTCTGGATCGGGCTCATTCTCATCGCGGTGGTCATGCTGCTGCCGAAAGGCATCCTCGGCGGCCTTTCGTTGCTCACGCCGCGCGCGAAGGAAAAACCGTGAGCGAGATCGCGCTGTCCGCCAGCGGCCTTTACAAAAGCTTCGGCTCGCTGGTGGTTGCTTCCGACATCGAACTGACCCTGCCCGCCGGCGCGCGCTATGCGCTGATCGGTCCGAACGGCGCCGGCAAGACGACGCTGATCAATCTGATGACCGGGATGCTGCGGCCGGACGCCGGACGCATTGCGCTCGACGGCGCCGACATCACCGCGCTGCCGCCTGAGCAGCGGGTCAAGCGCGGGCTCGTTCGCACCTTTCAGATCAATGCGCTGTTTCCGCATCTCACCGCGCTCGAATCGGTGACGCTCGCGGTATGCGAACGCACACGCGCCGTGCGCACCTGGTGGCGCAAGGTCAGCGCCTACCGGCACGAGATCGACGAGGCCTATGACATCTTGGCGGCGCTTTCGCTCACCGCCGTCTGTCATCGACCGACCCGCGAGCTTGCCTATGGGCAGCAACGCCTCTTGGAAATCGCGCTCGCCATGGCGACGCGGCCGAAGGTCCTGCTGCTCGACGAACCGGCCGCCGGCGTGCCGCGCGAGGACAGCGCCGAATTGTTCAACGCCATCGCCGGGCTGTCGCGCGAAATCACGGTGCTGTTCATCGAGCATGACATGGAGCTGGTGTTTCGCTTTGCCTCGCGCGTGATCGTGCTGGTCGGCGGCCGCGTGCTGGTCGAAGGCACGCCGCACGAGATCGCTTCCGATCCGCAGGTGCGCGCGGTCTATCTCGGCCGCGCGATGGGGAAAATCGCGCATGGCTGAACCGCTGATCGCATGCGACGACGTGCGCGCCGGCTATGGCTCCGCCGTGGTGCTCGACGGCGTCAGCCTCGCCTTGCCGGAGCACGGCAGCCTCGCCGTGCTGGGACGAAACGGCGTCGGCAAATCGACCCTGATGCTCACCATCATGGGCTATACGCAGATCGCGCGCGGCCGCATCGCCTGGCGCGGCGAAGATATAACGCGGCGGCCGCCGCATCGCCGCGCCCTATCCGGCATCGGCTGGGTGGCGCAGGAGTGCGAGATTTTCACCACCCTGACGGTGGAGGAAAATCTCAACGTCGCCGCCCGCCCCGGCCGCTGGGATCTCGCCGCAATCTACGATCTGTTTCCGCGGCTCCCCGAGCGGCGGCGCAATCTCGGCAATCAGCTCTCCGGCGGCGAGCAGCAGATGCTCGCCATCGCGCGCGCGCTGATGACCAATCCGGCGCTGCTGTTGCTCGACGAGCCGCTCGAAGGCCTGGCCCCGATCGTCGTCGAAGAACTCGCCGCCGCCATCCAGCGCACGGCGAGCGAAGACTCGATGGCGTTCATTCTGGTCGAGCAACATGCCGATATCGCGCTATCGCTGACCCAGAATGCGATCGTGCTGGAGCGCGGCCGCATTGTTTACCACGGCGCTTCGGCGTCATTGCTCGCCGATCACGCCGCGCTCGACCGGCTGATCGGGCTGCGGCTGGCGGAGGCGTGAGGCGCGCTTGGGTTCTATCGCCAACGGCCTATTTTGCCCGCACGGAGACGAACATGAAGATCAAGATTGTTGTGCACGAGGCGGAGGAAGGCGGCTTTTGGGCAGAAGTACCTGCGATTCCGGCTGCGCTACGGAAGGCGAAACGATGGAAGAACTCCTCCGCAATATCCGAGAGGCGATCGAAGGGTGCCTGTCGGTGGAGATAGCCGAGCCAAAACACGACGGTAAAGAACGGATCCTGGAAATTGCCGTATGACCAATCTCCGGCCGCGAATTTGCGCGCTTGGTCGAACGGCGCGGCTGGCGGCTCCTGCGTATTAATGGCAGTCTCACATCTACGGTTGCTCGGCGCTGTCGTTCGGCTTTCTATCCCAATCCGCGAAAACAAGCCGCTCAAAAGGGGACTTTTGCGTCATCTGGCGAAGATGGCGGAAACTCCGGATGAAGAATTGAAATGAACGTGCCTGGCGGCGCGGCGTCAATTGGTCGGCGGAGATAGACGTTCTGGAAGCGAAAGGTTATTCGCCGCCGCCATCGCGCGAAGTTCCTCCCACAGTTTTTCGGAAATAGGAATGCCGGACTTTCGCCGCGCGGCTTCCGTGCGCGCGGCGCGCTCGCCCGGCAGCCGGATTTCGTCGAAGCCCGGCTGAAGCGGCAGCGATTTGATGACGGCTGCCAGCGCATCTGCATCGCGCGCAAAATCGGCGACCGGCCGGAAGGCCGCGACATCGACCGCAAGGATCGCGATGTTCTGCGACAGCGATTTGCGTCGCTCCGGCCCGAGCGCACTAGCTTGAATCGGCGCCGCCGCGAGCACGCTCGCGAGCATCTCGAACATGAAGCCGAGCCCCGAACCCTTGGCGCCGCCGAGCGGCAGCAAAATCTCGGCGCGGTTGGGATCGGTGGTCGGCTCGCCCTCCTTGGTCAGCGCGCTGTTCGACGGTAGCGAGGCGCCGGTGGCGCGGGCCTGCAGGATCGTGCCGTTGGAGATGGCGCTCGTCGCCATGTCGAGAATGATGGCGCCGTCGCCGCGCGGCACCGCGATCGCGATCGGGCTCGTGCCGAGGCTTGCAACGCGGGCGCCGTGATAGGCGACGAAAGCGGGCCCCGCGCCCACGATCATCGCGGCGCAGCCGCGCTCCGCCATCCACTGCACGTAGCGGCCGATGGCGCCGGTGTGGGTCGTGTCGCGCACGAGACCGAAGCACACGCCGGCCTTGGCGGCGCGCTCGGTGGCAAGCGCGATGGCCTGCATCATCGCCACCGGGCCGAAGCCCCGCCCGCCGTCGAGCACGAACGTCGCGGCGCGGTCCTGGTCGAGCGTCGGCTTTGCCGCGACATCGATCTCGCCGCGCTCGATCATGCGAAGATAGAACGGCAAGCGGGAAATGCCGTGTCCGTCGATGCCGCGCAGATTGGCCCAGACCAATCCGTCGGCGACCACGGCCGCGTCCTCGGGGCGCGCGTCCTTGCCTTCAAGCGCCGCGCGAATGAAGCGGGACAGGTCCTCGTGCCCGACGATGATCTTGTCTTGGCTCACGCGCTTATTCTCTCGCTATCGATATGATCGCGGCATTCCGGGTCACAGGCGCGCCGGAAAGTAGGTGTCGAGCCAGCCGCGCAGCACGTTCCAGACCCGCGCGGAATTTTCGTTGAACAAAAAGTGGTCGACGCCGCTGAACAGATGCAGCTCGGCCGGCTGCCCGGCGCGCTCAAACAGCGCGATCGACTGTTCGGTCGGCGTCACGGAATCGTTGGCCGCGTGGATCAGAAGGAGCGGCCGCGGCGCGATCTTGCCGACCACGTCCTCGGCGCGAAAGTCGAGCATGCTTTGCGCCGTCTCGGCCGGAAACATTTCCACCGCATTGGCGGCGAGCATCTCGACTTTCTGCCTGTCCAGACGCTCGCGCACATGCGCCAGGATCCGAACGATGGCGTCTCGCGGGACCATCAGCGACTTGCCGGTGCGCTCGCGATGAGCGCGGCCTTCCTCCAGCATGGCGGTGAATTTGGCCCAGGCTTCCGGCGTCGCATGCTGACCGCGAAATTTGCGTTCGCCGTGCCCCCAGCCGCCGTTGGAGACGACCGCGGCGATGCGCGGGTTCGTTCCCGCCGCATACACGGCGACCGCGCCGCCGAAGCTCGAGCCGATCACCCCGATGCGATCGGGATCGACCGCCGGGTGGCTGGCGAGGAAATCGAGCGCGTTGCCGAGATCCTCGACCTGTTCGAGACAGATGACCCGGCCGAACTCGCCCTCGCTCCGGCCGCAGCCGCGCATGTCGAAGCGGAGCGTGACATAGCCGAATTCGTTCAGCACCCGGGTCGGCTGCCGCACACCCTCGGAGTCGCTGTTGGTGCCGAAGCCATGCAGCACGACGAAGGCGGCACGCCGTTCCCCTGACTGCAGGTCCGCCGGCGTGCCGAGCGCGCCGTGCAGTCGCAGGCCGGCCGATGGAATGCTGACGATTGTTTCTGCCATGGCGGGGGACGGTGTCGCAGATCAGAGCGGACTGCAAGCCGGCATCGCTTCAGCTCGCCACGAACAGGATGGCCGTCTCACAGCGATCGAGCACGGCGGCCGCGGTGTTGCCGAAGAACAAGGTTTCGCCCGGCCGGCGCGTGACGCCGAGCACGATCAAGTCGTAACCGCCGCGTTCGGCGGCCTTGAGGATCGCATCTTCGGGGGCGACATCGAGGCGGAGCGCGGTCCGTATCCGCGCGTCGTAGCGGTCCGCGAGCTCGGCGATGTCCTTGAGGACGGCCTCTTCGTTGCGGCGTAACGCAGCGCCGCGACGGATGCGGCCGCGCCGCTCGCCGTCGGCACGGCCGCTCGCCACATAGAGCGCGCTCACGCGCGAGCCGCCGGAGCGAGCGAGCGCAAATGCGACTTCGGCGGCGCGGCGGGAGACATCCGTGCCGTTGACCGGAATGAGAATTCGGCCGATCGGCTCGTTGCCGTGGGCGAGATCGCCGCCGGCGATAGCCACGGCAAGCGGACCATCGAAGCCGTCGGCGATGCGCGTGATCTCCGGGCTGAAGCCGCCGCGGGGGCCGCGGATGTTTTCAATGCCGACGATCAGGAGATCGTAGCCCTTCTGCGCCTCGTTGGCGATGGCCCGGGAGCTTGCCGCTCTTCTGGCGCGCGCGGTCACCTCGACCGCGCCGCGTGTTTGCTCGTCCGGATGCGTTGCCAGCGTGACGGTGCTCTCGGCGGCCTCCTGAACCTTTCGCTCCGACTCTTGCTGGCGTTTTTCGGCCGCGCGGCCCGGCCAGCGTCCGGGACCGAGCTGGATGAGGGTGGTCGGCTTGACGCCCGAACCCGCAATGGCGCCGCCAATGCGCGACGCGAAGGTGCCGTTGGGGCTGCCGTCGACGGCGAGCAACAGGCGTTCGAGATTCGGTACGAAGCCGCGGGCGTCGAGCTCCTCGCGCTCCAGCCGCTGGCGTTCCGCCTCGCTGAGCGGCAGCCGCCGCAGCGCCCAGCGCAGCATCGGCGGCATCGCGAGCGTGGTGATCACAGCCATGCCGACAATAAGGGTGTAGAGGTTCTGACTGAAAACGCCGGCCGAAAGCCCGATCGAGGCGACAATCACCTCGGTCGAGCCGCGCGCGTTCATGGCGCAGGCAAGCGCCAGCGATTCCCGGCGGTTCAATCCACCAAGCTTGCCGCCGACAAAGGCGCCGGCAAATTTGCCGAAGCTCGCGATGACGATGAGGCCCACGGCCAGCAACAGCAGATTGGGATTCTTCAGGATGGTGAGGTCGGCGCTCAATCCCGACAAGCCGAAGAAGACCGGCATGAACAAGGCGGCGATCAGGCCGCGCAATTGCTGGTCGATGTGGCGGGTGAGGATCGGCGATTCGCCCACCAGCACGCCGGCGACGAAGGCGCCGAGCACGGTCTGCACGCCGATGGTGTAGGTGATCAGCGCCATCACGATCATGATCAACAGGATGACGGTGATGACCGCGTATTCGCTCGCGAAATTGTCGTTGGTCCAGCGGATCAGCCAGAACACGACGCGCCGGCCGACGGTGAGGCTGAACGCCAGAAACAACAGCGTACCGAGAATGGCGAAAGTCACCGAGCGCACATCGATCGTGCCGGATGACGCGAGCCCGAATGAAATCGCGATGATGATCCAGCCGCTGGAGTCTTCCAGGATGGCGGAGGCGACGATGATCTGGCCGACGTCGCGGCGCATGAAATTCATCTCGCGCACGACCATGGCGACGATCTTGATCGAGGAGATCGAGAGCGCGGTGGCGAGGAAAAGCGAGGAGACGAAGCGCGCTTGCGGGTTGGGCAGGATCGAATCCGGCAGCATTTCGCCGAGCGCAAAGCCGCAGATGAAGGGCAAGGTCACGCCGGCCGCGGCGACCGCGATCGCCGCGCGGCCAACGCGGCGGACAAGACGCAAATCGGTTTCCATTCCGGTTAGAAGAAGCAGCATCAGGATGCCGAGCTGCGACACGGCATTGATCATGCTTTTCTGCTCGGGCGTGCCGGGAAACAGCATGTGCTGAAAGTCCGGCCATACCAGGCCGAGGATCGACGGACCGAGCAGGACGCCGCCAAGAAGCTGGCCCATAACGGCCGGCTGGCCGAGCTTCTGCATGATTTCGCCGAGTCCGCGGCCGATCAGCAGCAAAAGGCCTAGTTGCGCAAAAAATAGCGCTTCGGAACGACCGGAGGCATTGGGCTCAACCGCATAGGCGACGGAGGTGAGCCCGGCCAACGCGACCAGGGCGGCGGGCAAGACGCGCCGGAAAAGGCATTTCATCGTCACCGCGCGCCCTTCCGGCGAGCGGCTGGGTGAAGAATGCGGTGCAGCGCACCGCCTGGAGCGATCGTCGGCCAAGGTCGCGCGGACCCCCGCAATGCCTCAATCAACGACGTGCGGGTCGCGGTGTTCCGTCGGTTCTATGCGCCTTCCGACCGGGTCGCGGCGTCCACCGCTCGGGTTGGCCAGCGCTCATGGGTCAGCGGCACGATCATGCGGATGGTGAAGCCGTCCCGCGTATAGGTGGAATGGACTTCGCCGTTCATCTGCCGCTCGATCACGAGCGCAATCAGCCGCGAGCCGAAACCGAAGCGGCGCGGCCGGCGCACCGGCGGGCCGTCCCGCTCGATCCAATCGAAGGTCAGCGTCATCCCCCGGCTGGTCGGCGCCACCGACCAACTCAGCTCAAGCCGGCCGTGCGGCGTCGACAGGCTGCCGTGCTTGACCGCATTGGAGGCAAGCTCGTGCAAAGCGGCGCTCAGGCTGAATGTCGGATCCGGCTCCAGATCGACATGGGGGCCGACGAACGACGTACGATCGAGAAACGGCCCGAGCACCAGGCGAAGCAGCTCGTTGAGCGACGTCGACTTCCAGCCGGCTTCGGTGATCAGGCGGTGCGCGTTCGCCAGCGCCATGACGCGCGCCTGATAGTTGGTCGTAAGCTCGGCCATGTTGCGCGAGCTGCGCGCGGTCTGGGAGAACAGCGCGAGCAATTGCGAAAACAGATTGCCGGAGCGATGCCGCAGCTCGCGGATCATCAGCTCGTGGCGCTGCTCCAATTGGCGCCGCTGAATGACGCCAGCGACGAGGTTGGCGACGGCGGCGAGAAACGACAAATCCTGCGCGGTGAATTCGCGGCGACGGCCGGTGCAAACGCCGAGCACGCCGTAAGCACGGCCGTCCGGACCGGCGATGATCGTGCTCATGCCGCTGACGCAGCTGTGCGCGTGCAGATAATGTGGAACGGTAAAGCGCGTCTCGGCATTGAAATCGGTGCTGACGACCGGAACGGAAGCGCCGAGGATATAGCGCGCATAATCGTCGCGCTCCTTCGACAGCACGATCGAGCCGATGCAGCCCTGCTTCCAGCCGAAGCCGGCGCGCAACAGGAGGTCGGCGTCGCCCGGCATCAATTCCAGCACCTTGACGAAATCGACCGGCAGCGTCAGCGCGACCGTGCTCACCACGTCGTTGAGCAGCCGCTCGATGTCGGTCTCGGTGAGCGCCCGTTCGCCGAGCTGCGCCAGCGCTTCTTGCTGCTTGGCGCGGCTGCGCAGCTCCTCCTGCAGCCGGATCCGCTCGGTGACTTCGTGACAGATGCCGAGCATGCGTACTGCGACGCCTTGCTCAAAGATCACCTGGCCCGACGCCTCGATCCAGCAATCCTCGCGCTGCTGCCCCGGGATCACCCGATACCTGACCCAGTAGGGCTTGCCGGTTTGCAGCGCGTCCTTGATGGCTTGGACAACGCGCGGCCGATCCTCTTCGTGCACATCGCGCTCGAAGAAAGCGTAGGTGCCGTCGAATGTGCCGGGCGCCAGGCGATGGATGGCCTCCATGTTGCTCGACCATGTGACGGTATTGGTGGCGAGATCCCACGACCATACCCCGATACGCCCGGCTTCGAGCGCACTGCGGACCGTGGCGAAATGCGGAAAGAAGCCTGCCGCAACCTGGTCCGGAGCCCCTTCCGGTTGCACGACCGACACACTTTTGAGATCGGGCCGTTCCATGCCCTTACAGTTCGACCTCATCCCGGCGCCGGTCAAGGGCCGCATGTTTGAATGCGTGGGCCAAAAATGGCGTATCCGTGTGTGCGTTTACGCCAACGGGCGAAGCCCAAATAGGAAAAGTGTCGAAGCCCAAACGAGAAACCAAGCGGTAAAAGCGGCTATCGCGAAGGCTCACACGCAATCGCTTCAGATTGAATCGATTGGCGCTCTACCTTTTTGGCGGGGCGTGATCTTTTCGAAAAAGCGATTTCCACTTTTGCGGATCAGGCTCCAGTCATCGAATAGCCGAGCACCGGCATTTTTGCCGGCAGTCAATCCAGCACACCGCCGTTTGGTTGCGCGGCGCGCTCGCTCAATAAAGAGCGCGTGAATTGAGATTCTCGTTCCACGCGCCGCGCGAATAAATACCCAAGTCGCGGGGGCCAGCGGCGATCCGCGCCGTTATCACGCCGGCGGCGCTGTTGTGCCCAATCGCCACATCGGGGCGGCCAGCGGCCGGCGTATCACTCGCCACGTTGCGCTGATCGCCGGGCAGAACGATCACCTTCGTGCCGACCGACACGCGGCGATAAAGATCGATGACATCGTCGTTGCGCATGCGGATGCAGCCGCTGGAGACTTGCGTGCCGATCGAGGCCGGATTGTTGGTGCCGTGAATGCGATAATCGGTGTTGCCGAGATAAAGCGCGCGCGCGCCGAGCGGGTTGCCCGGGCCGCCGCCGACCCAGCGCGGCAGATAAGGTTGACGGACGATCATTTCCGCCGGCGGGATCCAATCGGGCCATTCGGATTTGCGCGATATCCGCTCGACGCCCGACCACGTGAAGCCTTTACGCCCGACGCCGATGCCATAGCGAACCGCCTTGCCGCCGCCGAGCGTCAAATAAAGAAAAGTGTGGGGCGTGTCGACGATGATCGTGCCGGCCGGCTCCTTCCCCGGATACGGCACGATCTGACGCTGCAACGCCGGAGCAAGTTCGCCGTCCGCATTAGGTTGTTCGGTTTGCGGCACCACCTGACCGAACGCCGCAGACTGTCCAAACAAGACGCGGTCGCGCTCAAACCAACCGCCAAAGAGCGTTTGCGACAATGCGGACGTAGCGCAAGACGTAGCGAAAAATGTAACAAACGCCGCACCGGCCAACACCGTCCATGCGCGCTGCGGCAGATTAACCCCCGACATCAGCGAAACTCCGACTTACGCGTTCCGCCATCAATGACCGATGGAAGTAAAAGTTCAGCGCGAGAGATTGCAGTGTTTTTTGATCAAATTGCGCGGATTTTGGTTACACAGTGCAGCGCTGAAACACGTTGGCCAGCCGTGGCGAGGAGACCGGGCTAAAGGCGTGATCGCAGCCGACCGGAATCTTCTCGCGCAATGGTGGCGTGGACGGCACTGGCATCTCGGTTTTATCCGTAGGCGCGAAAAGCGGCAGCCGATCGCCTTTCAGGGCGCGATCGACCGACACGGCGGGCGTGAAAGAAAGAAAGCCGGTGCTCGGAGAGGACGGGAAGGCGATAAAGCTTGCAACCAACAGACCCGAAACCACAGCTACGATGCGTACAAACAGAATGCGTCCCATTGGGCGCTCCGCCGATTTCACTCCCCGCTTTTCCCCGACGCACCGTCAACAGGTGGCGCGGGAACAGAACGAAACGTGCGCGTGCAAGTTCCGTCGGCGCTTTATTTTCACCGGCTTGTGCTGCGCACGCTCACACTTGCGTGAGGCGAGGGAGCGCGACGCGCGTCGGTTAGGCGTCGATTGCGCTCTAACTTTTTGCTGCAGCATGCGCTTTTTGGATCGAGCGCGGCGCAGCCGTTTTCGGATGCGCTTCAGAGCGGAACAGTCCGGAGGAACAAACAAAAGCGCCGCGGCTTGTCCAAGCGACCGGCCATCCTTTCCCCCCTCCCCCCGTGCTTGGCCGGTCACTCTGGGCGCAGCCGATAGACCGATCGGCTGCGCCCTAATTATTTCTGGGCGGCAACAGTCTTTGCGGCGCGTCATTCTTTGCGAAAACGTGGTTCGGAATTTTGCGGCGTCAGTACGTTCGGCGGGGCGCGCCACGATCCGAATTCATCATCACAGGAGCGAAGATGAATGATGATGAATGTGGGTCGCGCGGCGAAAGCGCCGCGATCCGGCGCGACGAGAGAATGACGATCGGAAGACTTACGCCGTCGCCTGCCGCTCGCGCGGCCGTGCCTTGCGCCCGAAGAACAACGCTTGGCTGGCGACAGCGGAGACGACCGCAAGCTGGAACGGCTTGGCGATCAGGAAGGCCGGCTCCGGCCGCTGCCCGGTGAGGAAGCGCTCCGGATAGGCGGTGATGAAGATGACCGGCACTTCGAAGGAGGCCAGCAGTTCGTTGACGGCATCGAGGCCCGAACTGCCGTCGGCCAGCTGGATATCGGCCAGGATGAGGCCGGGCCGCTTCTGACGGGCCAGCGCGACCGCCTCGCTGTGGGTGCGCGCGACGCCGATGACCCGATGGCCGAGACTTTCGACCAGAGCCTCGATGTCCATGGCGATGAAGGTCTCGTCTTCGATAATCAGGACGTCGGTCGCGATCTCGGCCGCAAGCTCGCGGCCTGATTCCTCGACCAAGCCGCGCAGCGTCGGAAGGTCGACCTCCAGAATCTGCGCCGCCTCATCCTCGGAGAAGCCTTCCAGCGCCACCAGCAGGAAGGCCTGCCGCGGGCGCGGGGTGAGTTGGGTGATGTGCAGGTCCGGCGTCAGATGGGGCGCTGTGGTGGCGTCCGCCTTGCCGTTCAGCGTCACGGAATTCCAAATCTTGGTAAACAGGTGATAGAGGGCCACCCGCTTATTTGGCAGTGATTCCAGAGACTTGGGTTCCAAGATCAGGGATTCGAGGGCGGCCGCCACATAGGCATCGCCAGACGCCTGGCTGCCAGTGAGCGCGCGGGCATACCGACGCAAAAACGGTAGATGCTGCACTACGGCTTGCGAGGTCGACAAGGAACACCCTCCCCTTCCGGCTACCCAAAGCTATCGGCTAGAACGCCACCCGGCAAAGAAAGTTCCAAAAATAGTTCCGGAGCCCGGAACCAACGTCTAACCCGCGCGTTGGTGAAGCAGACGCGGGGACTATGCCTTTTGCACCATTGGGAACGCGGCGATGGGGGCAGGACGAAAATGAGCGGCAAGCCAGTTAACATTCAACCGCCGGCGCCGGATTCGGACAAGCCGGAAGCCCAGGACGACATGGGCAAGCCAGCAACCCACCGCAAGAGCGAGGTACGGCTCGGCCGCGAAGTGCAAGCGCGCATCGGCCAGCAACTGCGAGCGATGTACGACGACGTCGTCCGCGAAGGAGTACCACCACATATCGCCGATTTGGTTCGGCGGCTCGGCGAACAAGATGATGGGGCGGCATGAAACTAGACCCGGCCATACGCGACCAAGTGTTGGCGACGGTGCCGAGTTTGCGCGCGTTCGCCATCTCGCTGTGCGGCAATATCGATCGCGCCGACGATCTGGTGCAGGAGACGTTGCTGCGCGCGCTCGCTCACATCGATTCCTTCCAGCCCGGCACCAACATGCCGGCTTGGCTGTTCACGATCTTGAGGAACCTCTTCCGCTCGGAATACCGCAAGCGGCGGCGCGAGGTGGAAGACGCAGACGGCCGCTATGCCGAGAGCCTCAAGTCGCATCCCGAGCAGACCGGCCGGGTGGAGTTCAGCGAATTCCGCGCCGCGCTGGCCAAACTGCCGTCCGATCAGCGCGAGGCGCTGATCCTGGTCGGTGCCTCGGGCTTCTCCTATGAGGACGCGGCGAATATCTGCGGCTGCGCGGTCGGCACCATCAAGAGCCGCGTGAACCGGGCGCGCACGCGGCTGGCCGATCTGTTGGCCATCGACAGCGTCGACGATTTCGGCCCGGACCGTGCTACCCGCGCCGTGTTGGCCGGCGGCGGCCGGAATTAGCTTTCACATCACACGTATCCCGGATGCGATGCAGCGCGTATGCGGTGCATCGCTGATCCGGGATCATTGCACACTCGGTTGTTCCTAAAGGTCCCGGTTCTGCAGCACATCACCGTGGCGCGCAAGCGCGCGCTTATGGTACCGCGCCACGCCCGGAACACACATTCCCACCAGCTAAAACATCGTGTTGGAATTGGCGGCCTGTTCGGGAATTTCCTGCCGCACGTCCCAGTGCTCGACCACCCTGCCGTTTTCCAGCCGGAAGATGTCGATGATGGCGTTGCCGCGGCTGCCGGGTGTCGGCACGTTGTGGACGTGCAGGATCACATAGTCGCCGTCGGCAAACACCCGCTTGATCTCGCTGTGGTAGTCCGGAAATTTCTCACGCAGAAAGGCGAGGAACGCTTTGAGCCCCTCGGGTCCGTCCGCGGCGCGCGGATTGTGCTGGATATAGCGGGGGCCTAAGAATTTCGACGCCGCCTCGAAGTCTTTCTGGTTGATGGCGGCTTCGTAGAGCTGCAGCACGACCTTCTTGTTCTCTTCCATCTGCTTGGCGTCGGCGGCGTAAGCGGCCGGCGCAAGCGCGATCGTCGCGGCGATGAGAAATAGGCGAAGCATGGCAGGCTCCTTTCGTTGCGGCCGTCATTGCGAGCGAAGCGGAGCAATCCAGTTTTCGGAAAGCTCCTACTAGATTGCTTCGTCGCTCCGCTCCTCACCATGACGGGTATTGATCGAGCATCACATATGCGACGGCAGCCAGAGCGCCAGAATCGGAAACGCGATCAAGATCACCAGCCGGATGAGGTCGGTGAGGATGAACGGCAGCACGCCGCGGAAGATGGTCGAGAACGTCACCTCCTGCACGACGCTTTTGATCACGAACACGTTCATGCCGACCGGAGGATGGATCAGTCCGAGCTCGACGGTCATAACGATAATGACGCCGAACCAGATCGGGTCGAACCCGAGCTGCATGATGACCGGAAAGATGATCGGAATGGTCAAGATGATCATCGCCAGCGAGTCCATCAGGCAGCCGAGCACGATGTACATCACCATGATCAGCGCCAGCACGCCGTAGCGCCCGAGCCCGAGCGCGGTGAGGAAGGCCGTGACCTTTTGCGGGGTCTGCGTGACAGTGAGGAAGTAGCCGAACAGCAGCGCGCCGATCAGCACCGTGAGCACCGCGGCGGCAGTCCGCACGGCTTGCAGGAGCGAGCGACGGATTTGCAGGCCATCGAGTTTGCCGCGGATGACTCCGATGATCAGCGCGCCGGTCGCGCCGACGCCGCCCGCCTCGGTCGGCGTGAACAACCCGCCATAGAGGCCGCCGATCACGAAGATAAACAGAAGCAGCATCGCCCAGATGTCGCGCAGGCCGATGAGCCGTTCCTTCCAGGAATGGCGCGGCGCCACGGGCAGAAAATCCGGCCGCAGCCAGCCGATCACCACCACCGTCAACATATCCATCGAGGCGGCGAGCAGGCCCGGAATGATGCCGGCGATGAAGAGCTTGCCGATATCCTGCTCAGTGATGATGCCGTAGACGGCGAGCACCGTGGACGGCGGCAGCATGGCGCCGAGCGTGCCACCGGCGGCGATGACGCCGGTGGCGAAGGATTGCGGATAGTTGTAGCGGCGCATCTCCGGGTAGGCGACGGTCGCGAAAGTCGCGGCGGTCGCGACCGAGGAGCCCGAGATCGCGGCAAAGCCGGCGCAGGCCGCGATGGTGGCGATGCCGAGCCCGCCTCGCAAATGGCCGACGAAGGAATTGGCGGCGCGGAACAATTCGCGGCTCATGCCGGAATTGGAGACGAACGCGCCCATCAACAGGAACATCGGGATGACGCCGAAGGTGTAGTCGGTCACCGTGCGCATCGAGGTGTGACCGATGATTTTCAGCGCCGCATCGCCGTTAACCAGAAAGGCAAAGCCGCTAACGCCGACGAGCCCCATCGCCATGCCGACCGGCACGCGCAGGAGCATCAGCACGAACAGCGCGACAAATCCGAGAACGGCGATCGCATCGCTGCTCATCGCGCTCACTCGACCGGCTTGATCTGATATTGCGCGCCGAACTCGTCCGGCTGGAAGATCAGCCGGTAGGTGCGGATGGCGATCAGCAGCACGGCCGAGATGTCGCCGAGCCAGGCGACCAGGAAAAACGGCCAGACCGGCAGACGCAGGTCGAAGGTAAGCACGTGATCGGCGCGCGTGGTCCAGACCTTGTCGTAGAGCGTGTAGGTCTGCACCGTGACGACGAACAAGAGAACGAGCGTGGCGAACACGTCGATGACGCGCTGCAGGCGGGGGCCGACATTGGCGTAGAGCAGGTCCACGGTAATGTGGGTGCCACGATAGCTCGTGGCGGCGATGCCCCAGAAGATCAGAATGCCGAGCAGCAGCCGGCCGAAGTCGTAGGCATCCGGAATCTGCACGCTGAAGAAATAGCGCAGCATGACCGAGATGAAGATGTCGGCGGCGACGATGCCGATAAAGCCCGCGGCGACAAGCTCGATGACGTCGATGAACCAGTTCATCGGGCCGCGCGAACTGCGCGGCGGCGGCTGAACATCATCGCCGCCTGCTCCACCACCGGCCGGCTCACTCATGTGCGCTCCTGAGGTCCGGCGCGAACATGCATGATGGCCGCGATCACATCAATAATTCGCGTTGTATTGCGCGAGCGATGCTTTCAGCTCGTTCATGATGGCGTCGGCGTCGCCGCCGGCGCCGCGCACCGCATCGGCCCATTTCTTATGCAGCGGCTCCGCGGACTTGCGCCATTCTGCAAGCTGCTCGTCGGTGATCTTGTAGACCTCGTGGCCCGGCATGGCTTTGATCTTCTCGAGCCCCGCATGCTCCCAGTCCGCCCAGGGATCGGCGAAGCGGGCGGCCCATTCGGTCGAGCAATGATCGTCGATCACTTTCTGCTGCGCCGGCGACATCGCCGCATACGTCTTCGGATTCATCAGCCACTGGAACATGACGGTGTTGAGCGGCGCCTCCATGTGATACTTGGTCACCTTGTCGACGCCGAGCAGCGGGATCGATCCCCACGGGAAATTCACCGCGTCGGCCACGCCTTTTTCCATCACGTCACGGACTTCGGTGGCGCTTGCCTGCACGTTGGTGCCGCCGAGCGAGGTAACCCAGGCGGCAACGGTGGATTGCGAGGGCCGGATCTTCATGCCCTTGATGTCGCCGGGCACGACGATCTTTTTGGTCTTCGAATGCCAGGTGAGCGGATCGAGAATGAACGAGAAGCAATACTTCACGCCGTTCATCTCGTTGGCGGCGTATTTGCGATACCAGCTGTCGATGGCGCGAATGCCGCCATGGACGTCGCCGATCAGGAACGGCAACTCGCCGGCGGCGATGATCGGGAAGCGGCCGGGCTGGTAGCCGGGATTGACGTAGGTGAAATCGGCGATGCCGTCGCGCGCCATGTCATAATGGTCGAACGCCTTGCCAAGCTGCTGCGCCGGAAAGATCTTGTATTTGATGGTTCCGCCGGAGGCCTTTTCGACATCGGCGCCCCAGTCCTCGATCGCCTTCTGCAGCGGATGCGTTGGCGGAACCCAATGCGACAGCTTGAGCTCGACGGTCTTGTCCTCGGCGGAAGCCGCGCCGGCCGCAAGCGCAAGCCCGAGAAACACCGCTCCGCAGCGCATCAGCATCCGGCGCATCGTTTCCTCCAGATAATGTGATTGGTTACATTTTGAACTGTTCCCATTTAAACGCAAAAGCCTGGGCGTGTACAGAACCGCGCGGGCCTACGGCTTTGTGCGGTGGCGCCTTTTGCTCACCTGTTGGAACGTCGCAGCGTCTGCGTGGCCGTGTTCATCGAACATTAAAACTGTTCGCGCGGGCGTAAGACTTTCTGCACGCTGTTATCGAGAGTTCCGCCATCCCGCTACCGGCTTTAACGCGATAGCGGGCACGATGGCGGTATTCGCGTCCTCTGAGATCAAAGAGCCGGGCGAGCGCTCATCGGCGCAACGTCCGTGCCGTCAGGGGCGTCGAATGCTGATTAAGTTTCTGCACGGCTTGGCCGTGCTGCTCGCCTTGTTGGGTATCGTCCTGCTCGATCGCGCGTTTGCCCAGTCGGCTCCGAACGCCGGCACGGAGGAGATCGCAACCTTTGCCAGCCGGTTCTCGGCGCTGACGGATGCGCTCCAGCCGCAGCCGGCGCCGCCACCGCAGCAGCCGGCACCGACCAGCGAGCCGCAGGAGCATTCAACGCAGATGCCGATGCCGGCGCAGCCGTTCGCTCTCGACGCGACGCCGGTGACCGACGGCGAAGTGCTCGACAAGTGGAACGTACTCGTCGCCGACATTCGCAGCGAAAGCGAAATCCTCGGCCGCTGTCGCACCGACGCCGCGCACTGCCCGGCGGCGGCGAAGAAATTCCTCGACGTCATCGCCGACGGCCGCGCGCATGACGGACGTGCCCGTGTCGGCGTGATCAACCGCGATATCAATATGGCGATCCGGCCGACCAGCGATCTCGCCCAGTGGGGCGTCACCGATCGCTGGAGCGCCCCGCTCGCCACGCTCGCCAGCGGCCGCGGCGACTGCGAAGACTACGCCATTGCCAAATATGTGGCGCTGCGCGAAGCCGGGCTTCCTGAAAGCGACGTCCGGCTTGTCATCGTGCGCGATCTGGCGAATCGGATCGATCACGCGGTCGCCGCCGCCCGCATCGACGAGACGTGGGTGATGCTCGACAATCGCCGCCTGGTCCTGGTTGAGGACAACGCAATGGCGCGGGCCGTGCCGCTCTTCGTCTTCGATGACACCGGGGTGAAGCGATTCACCACGTCCGTGGCCGAGGCCGAGCGGCTGCCCGTGCCTGCGCAAACCGCAGCTGCGACACCATTGTCGTTCCGTCATTAGTGTCGGCCGCGCGTCGCGCGCGGTTTTAAAACTCCGCGCCGTTGGCGAGGTGCGGATCGGCCAGCGCCTGCAGCCGCAACGCGGCGGCGTGCGCAAACCGCAGCATCACGTTCCTGCGGCGCGCCGGAATGAGCCGGTGCTCGGGCGCCTCGCACACGATCGAAGCGCCGAAAGCGTCGGCGACGATCAGTCCGGCGTCCTGCGGAAAAATCTCGCGCGGAACATCGACCACGGTGGCGAAGAACAGCCGGTCGCAATGCAGCCGGTATTCCATCCATTTCTGATCGGCGCGGAAATCGGCGATCGACGATTTGATCTCGATGATCAGAACTTCCCCATCGCCGCCGAGCGCGACCAGATCGGCGCGGCGCCCGGACGGCAGCGGCAACTCGCTGACCACGCAATAGCCGAGCGCATGGAGATAGCGCGTGGTGCCGCGCGCGATCGCAAGCGCGGTCGGCGATTGCCTGCCATCGACCGGCGGCGTCGCCGGCAAAAGATTGACGCTCATCGTCAGGATTCCGGGAAGCGGCACAACGGATGAAAACCGCGCTTCGATTTTACGCATCTCACGCCACCCGACGTTTCGGCGGACAATTTTGTCATAGCGAGAAAAGCGAAGCAATCCAGACGGCCGTTGCGACCCATGGACCGTTTCGTCGCGTGCGCTCCTCGCAATGGCGATAAGCCCGTCATTCTGCCGCGCCGGCGCGCTCGGGGAAAGCCTTCGCCAGGGCCGCGCGGGAGGCAGCAAGTACGCCGCGCTCGGTGATGAGCCCAGTCACCAGCCGCGCCGGCGTGACGTCGAACCCGTAATTTGCGACCGGCGTGCCCGGCGGGGCGATACGCACGGTCTCGATGCGGCCGTCGGCGGTGCGCCCGGTCATGGTCGCGACCTCCTCGGGACTGCGTTCCTCGATGGGAATTTCGGCAATGCCGTCCGCGACGGTGAAATCGATGGTCGGCGACGGCAGCGCCACATAAAACGGCACGTTATTGTCGTGCGCGGCCAACGCCTTCAGATAAGTGCCGATCTTGTTGCAGACATCGCCGTTGGCGGTGACGCGGTCGGTGCCGACGATGACGATATCCACCATGCCGTGCTGCATGAGATGGCCGCCGGTATTGTCGGCGATGAGCGTGTGCGGCACGCCGTGTTGGCCGAGTTCCCAGGCGGTGAGCGACGCGCCTTGATTGCGCGGGCGCGTCTCGTCGGCGAAGACGTGGAGCGGAATGCCCTTGTCGTGCGCCGTGTAGATCGGCGCGGTGGCGGTGCCGACATCGACAGTCGCCAGCCAGCCGGCGTTGCAATGGGTGAGCACGTTCACCCGTTCGCCCGGTTGCTTCTTCGCGGCAATCGCCTCGATCAGCGGCAGACCGCTTTGGCCGATGCCGGTATTGATGGCGATATCGTCCTCGCAGATTTCGGCGGCGCGCCGGTAGGCGGCGGCGGTTCGCTCCGCGCGCGGCCGGTTGCGGACTACGGCCACGATCTCGTCGAGCGCCCACTTGAGGTTGATCGCCGTTGGGCGCGTCGCAAGCAGCATCGCGTAAGCGCGCTCCAGCGCCTCGTCGGAGGCGTCCTCGCGCAACGCGAGAGCCATGCCGTAGCCCGCCGTGGCGCCGATCAGCGGCGCGCCGCGAATCACCATCGCGCGGATCGCGTGCGCGGCCTCCTTCAGGGTCGTCAGCCGCGAGGTCACCAGGCGATGGGGCAGCGCCGTCTGGTCGATGACGCCAACCGACCAGCCATCCGGCTCGAGCCAGATGGCGCGCATGGATTTGCCGCCGACTTTCACTTCCTGCGCTCCGATCGGTCATGTCGCCCGCGTGGCCCGATCTAGGGTTCCACACTGCGGCCAAACGATCGCCATCAGCCGACGAGTGACCTTCCGGACACACACGGGATTATCCTAGACCCACGACTGTAGCACATAGTCCAACGGCGCATCGTAGTTCAACAAGTCGACCCTTTGCAGGCTGATCTTGAAATCCTCGTTGGCCCGAACGAGATGGTGCCGGTAGCGTCCCGTCAAATAGCGCTGCTTATCCCATCGCAGTTCCACCATGTGAAACCGCGATTGAACGACAATACTTCCACTTTCGCTGCCCGCTTCGACAATCGAGACGTTTGACACGACATGGCTGGTGCGGTGCGGTGGAAGCTGCGACCAGGCCTTGGGATTGCGCAAGCGCTTGATGCGCGTACGCATGAGATAGCGATCTTCGCAGCAGATGCATGGCCGGCCGTCCGGAGACGGGTCGTCGGGATGCGCCGCTATCCAGTAGATGCCGGTCGGGGCGAAAAGATCCAGCCAGGCGTCCCAGTTGCGGTTATCCAGGAACTCGGATTGCCGGTAGAGGAACTGTTCGACGTCCTCTTTCAACGAACGAGGCGAAGCCAAGTTCGCTTCAAAATCGGTCCTGGAAGGGGTCATAATCGCCCGACTAGCCGAGATTTTCCGCTCCTTCCGCCATGTATTCGGACCAAGCGCGAAACATCTCGCGCATCGGCATTTCGCTGAGGCCGTTTGCCGATCGAGTCATTTCGCTCGAAGTTATGTCTTGGCCAGCATTGCGATGAAAGCTGACCCACTCGCTGGCCTCTTCGCCCATCAATCCCTCCTGGCAGCGCCAGAAATTGATCAGATCGTCGGCATTGACCAGCGTCGAGGGCGAGTTGATCAAATTGTAGTACGCGAGCGAGCGCCGGTAGATTGGTTCGGGCGCGCCCTTGAGGCGGAAATGCCAGAGCTCAGTCAATGTTTTGTCCGGTCCGAGCGGCCGGATAGCGCGCAATTGCTGAAACGCGGGCTGAACGGAGAGGCACGGATAAATCAGAATGTGATGGACGTCGCGGGAGAGGATTTCCTCGGCTTTTTCCGCGCCGTACTTTTCCCGCATGATGTTTTCATAGAAGACCGAATCTGGATCGGTCGGACGAAGCCCAAGGTAGCCTCCGAGCAGGCAATGCCCATACGGATATGCCCGCGTCTCCAGCGTCGCCCAGCGCGGCAGAGGGGTGCTCAGCGATGAAATATATTTGTAAAAATATGGCGCATCCTCGCCGGTTTCTTCCTTGATTTCCTTTTCCGTGTCGGTCGCGGCTTTAGCCGCCGATATGTGCGTGATCGATGCGTGCACCGCATCCAGCTGATTCTCGAGGAAGATCTTCCAGTTATTGTTCTGAACAATACGAAAGCAGCTATTCACGATTTCCACGTCACCGTCGGGGGCTCTATCGCACATGTCGTCGAACGCGCGACGCCCATTACCAAGCCACCGATCAAGACTTGGTCCCGTTTCGGAAAGACTCGCAAAAATAAAGCCGCGATAGGAACTGACGCGAGCGGCGCTTTTCATGTCCGCTGCGGGATCGCCTTTGCAAACCCGCGTCTCCTTATAGCCGTCCGGTGCGGGCCATGCGGCCAGCTTGCCGTCGAGGCCGAACTGCCAAGCGTGATACGAGCAGGTGAACAGGCCGCCCGTGTTTCCCTTCCGTTCATTGCAGAGCACGGCCCCCCGATGGGGGCATCGATTGTGCAGGACGTTGACCTCGCCTTGCGCACCCCGCACCACAAGCATTGACTGGCGGCCAAGCATAAAGCCGACGTAATCGCCGGGCTTGGGTATCTGAGATTCATGGGCCGCATAAATCCAAGTCTTGTAGAAGATATTTTTGAGTTCTTCCTCGAAGATCGTTTGGTCGGTGTAGCAGCTGCGATGAACACGATCGTATTCCACCAGCGTGCGCCCAGCAGGGAACGCCAAACTAGGCCGAACGTATTTCGTCAATGTCGCCTCCTTCTGACGCGCCAAGTCGTGGGCCGCGAAAGTCTGGTCAGTCGTGCTTGAGCTCCGGTCAGCGGAGCCGCACATATGCGCCGCGATCGGCGTCGTTGGCAGCTCACTGGCTCGACGGCAGCCAGCCAACCGCTACTCTCTCTGCCTCGAGCGGCCTTCCGCGGCCGCCCAATCGCGTGACACGAAAGAGCTGTAATCAGCCGCGCGCGAACACCGTCTCGGCGAGTTCTTCCACCGTGGATCCGCCGCCGGAGCCAGCATGGCGCGATCAATTCGCGGCGGAGCAAAGCGCGTGCTGGCAGGCGCCCACGCGTCATTCCTGCGCACCAGTAGCCGAAGAACGTCGGGACGAGCATAGTGGCCAACGGTGTCGACGATCGCTTTTGTCGCCTTGATCATCGCCGCCTGACAGTCGGCGTAGATAATGTGACTGTCATAGTCCGGACCAACGAGCGGTACGGCGAGAGGCGCGATGATCGAGCTTCCGCCGTGCGCCCAATCGGTGTTCATGCGGCCCTTGTAGGGGAAATCGTCGGGCACATCGTCCTCGGCATGTGTTCCGCAGGCGCACACGACGAAGGCGCCGGCCTCGATTGCGTGGGCTCGCGTTGCGGCATGCCCCCAGAACAGGCCTTCCTTATCGGCCTCCTGGAGACGCGGACCGGTGTGAAGGGCGAATGCGCCGGGATAAACGGCAATGTGGATGTGCTCGCCCTGGGCGATCATTGCTGCTCGCGCGAGCGTCATCAGGTTCTCGCCGCAGATCAGACCGCCGATACGACCGATGTCGGTGTCAAGCACGAACAGATCGGAACCGTCGCCCTGGCCCCAGAACAAACGCTCGCAGAATGTCGGCTGGAGCTTGCGGTGACGCCCGATGAGCTTGCCGTCGCGACCGATGAAAAGGAGCGTGTTGTAGATGGTCTCCACCTCGGGGCGCGCGTCGAGTTCGTTACAGCCAATCGCAACATAAATGTTGGCTTCGCGCGCCGCTTGACTGAGGCGATCTGTGTCGTCGCTGGGGATGACAAGTGCCGCCTCGCGGAAGCGCATGCGCGCGTCGATCCAGGCAGGTATCTGAGAGTCCCAACCCTCGCTCCAAAAGGGATATCCGCTGACCCAAACCTCCGGAAAGACGACCAGGGCGGCATCATTCTGCGCCGCCTCGCGGATGACTGCGCATGCCCGCGCAATGGTCTTTTTTCGATCAAGGAAAGCGGATGGCACCTGTGCAACGGCAATCTTGACTGACTCGTGCCCGCCAAGCACGGGTTTCGGATGTAACTCTCTCATCGACAACCTCCGGGGATGGGGTTGCCGAACGATAGGACTTACGGCGCGGGGCGCTATCCGCTCGCGGCAAGCTTTGTCCCTCAGTTGCAAAAAAAGAAGTTTCGGCCGCCAATCGAGAGTTGATCGTGATTTTGCGATCGGTTCAAATGGACGTGGAAAACGCGCATGTCCGATCGGTCATTCGAGCTCCGCACGGCGAATGTCGACAAAATCCGCCAGGTGATGGCCGGATTGTTCTGCCCGTTCCAACTCACCGCCGACTCCGCAGCTTACGATGCGCGCTTGCGCCATGACTCGCTCGGCGCGCTGTCCTTTACGACGTTGGCGTACGGTAACAGGGTCGACATCGACGTCGACGAGAGACAATCGCGATTTCTGATACAGATCCCGCTTACCGGCGCGTTCGACGCGCGTACCGCCGGTCCGGGGTATCGCACGACGCCAGGGAGCGCACAGATCGTCCCTCCTAGAAAACCGTTCCACATGCGCTGTTCGGCCGACTGCACCATCCTGGTCATCAGTACCGACGCGCGTGATCTGGAGTTTCAGGCGCGAGTGCTCGCCGGCGGCGACGTCGACCTGCCGACCGTTGCTCCGGATATCGTTCCATTGACCGGCCGGGGGACAACTCTCGGTCACTACGTCGAGTTTCTGTACGCGGAGTCACGTCGCCCTGACAGCCTTTTGCGCTACGGCCAGAACGCTCGACCGGCCGTACAGACGCTGGTGGCAATGCTGGTGCAATCTTTTGATCTGCCCACACGTATCCTGCCGTCCGGCCGGTCGTGGTATGTCAAGCGCGCCGAGGCTTTCATGGAGGAAAACCTGAGCTCTCCGATTGGCATTTGCGGCGTGGTGGCGAGTTCGGGGGTCAGTCTGCGCACGCTCTATCACGGCTTTCACACTTGTCACGGGGTGGCACCGATGACCTGGCTCAAGCAACGGCGGCTCTCTAAAGTCCATGATGAGCTTCGCTTGGCAGACCCCGGCGCGGTCAATGTGACCGAAGTGGCAACGCGATGGGGCTTCTTCCATCTGGGCCGTTTTGCCGCCGACTATCGCGCCCGCTTCGGTTTATTACCCTCACAAACCCTTCGTCGCCGCTGAACCAACCCCTTCCTTGAGCGGAGGCGGTGCCTACAGCTCGTCCATTCCCATTTGCGACCCGCCGCGAGGTAGTCCAGAGTTTGTCTACGCTCTCGCCCGCAATGTTACATTCCGACCGGAGACAAAGGCCGATGGCCGACCTCGATCTCGAGACCGAATATAGTCCCCGCCTGACCATTCCGGACCATCCGGAGATTTTCGCCCGCTGGGCGCGCGCGGCCGAGGATTATCGCGCCGAGATGCTGAAAGCCGGCAGGGCCGAGCTCGGCTTTTCCTACGGCGATTCGTCACGGCAATTCATCGATCTGTTTTTCCCGGCGGCGGGCGAAAGCGCGCCGCTCGCGATCTTCATCCATGGCGGCTATTGGCGCGCCATGGATCCGTCGTTCCACAGCCATATGGCGCGCGGGCTGAACGAGCGCGGCTTCGCGGTCGGGGTGGTCGGCTACGATCTGTGCCCGATCGTCACCATTGCCGACATCGTCGAGCAAATCCGACGCGCCTGCGCGTCGCTGTGGCAGCGCTTCAATCGCCGCATGCTGGTGTGCGGCCATTCGGCGGGCGGACACCTGACCGCCGCCATGGTCGCGACCGATTGGCAGAAGCTCTGGCCGAAAGTGCCGTCCGACCTGGTGCCGGTGGGCTATGCGATCTCGGGCGTGTTCGATCTCACGCCGCTGACGAAGACCAGCATGAACCAGGATTTTCGGCTCGACGACCAAGAGGCGCGGCGCATTTCGCCGATCTTCTGGACCGTGCCGCCGGGACGTGTGCTCGATGCTGCGGTCGGCGATCTGGAATCGAGCGAGTTCAAGCGCCAGAGCCGCAGCATGGCCGACGCCTGGCGACAAGCAAAAGCGGAAACGCGCTATGCCGAATTGCCGGGCAACCACTTCACGGTGATCGACGCGCTCGCCGATCCGAAAAATGCGATGGTGGCCCGCATCGCCGAATTGGCGCGGCGGATCAGCGCGTAAGCGCTTTCCGTTGGCGCGCGGCGGCCGACGGCGCCCAGAGAACGCAGGCTGACGCGGCAAAAATCAGTCCAAAGCCGATGAGGTCGGTCGTAGTCGGGCGTTCGCCGACGATCAGCACGGTCGAGAGCACGCCGACGACCGGAATGCCGAGTGCGCCGAGCGAGGCGGTCGCCGCGGACAGGCGCCGCACGATCGCAAACCACATGGCGTATGCAATGCCGCTGCCGACGATGCCCGAAAACGCAGTCGCGAGCAGCGCCGGGGCATGGGCGCGATCGATGTCAAGCCGGCCGTCGAACAACAGGAGGCAGGCGGCGATCAGAATGAAAGCGACCACCAATTGCCAGAAGGCAAGCGCCAACGAATCGATATCGAGGCGCGCCCATTTCACATAGACCGTGCCGGCGCCCCAGCTCGCACCCGCCGCAACGGCAAGCAGAAGCCCCAGGGGCACGCCGGTTGCGGCTACCGGAGCGATCAAGGCCACGAGCCCCAGCGCGCACAGCACGACGGAAAGCAGCTGCCGCGCATTGGGCTTTTCGCGCAACACGATCCAAGCCAACAAAACAGCCCAGATCGGCATGGTGTAGATGAGGATGGTGACCCGCGACGTGGCCGCAGCCACCTGCGCGTAAGCGGTCAACAGACTGAACGCGCCGATATTCAGAAACGCGATGGCGACGACATGACCCCAGGCATTGGTTGGAACGCGCAGCCTCGTGCGCGCCGCAAGGCAGATGGCCAGCAAGGTGACGGCGCCGGCTGCGGCCGTCAGCGTGCGCATGCTGAGCGGCGGAATTTCCACAAGCGCGATTTTCATTGCCGGCCAGGTGACGCCCCAGAGCAAACAGAGCGCGACCAGCATCAGCTTGGCTTGAATGTCACCGGCCGCGCCGCCGCGCGGCTTAACGGGAGGCTTGGCGGACGTGTGGCTTTCAACCGTCACGGCGCTTTCGACCCGGCGGCGAGATACCAATCCGCGATCTGTGCGCCGGTCCAGACTTTCACATCGCTCTTTTGGCTGATCGCTTCGAGCACGCGGCGGAAATATTTCAGACGGTGCGGCGCGCCCATGATGTAGGGGTGCACGACCAACGCCATGACGCGCGCCGAGGTCGCTGAATCGGCGTAGATCTGCTCGAACTGATCGA
>DATMQV010000100.1:0-12958 GCA_035566615.1 Xanthobacteraceae bacterium | reverse complement strand
ACAGCGATTATGGCCGCATCCTTATGCCGCGATTTGAGCCGGCAGGGAACCGGATAATCGACAATCCCCGTCAGCGGCCTCTGCTCAGCAGAAACACCGCCTGCTCGCCGAACAGGTTCCAGAACCACCATGGCATTTTCAGCCGCATGCGTCCGCCCCAGGCATTGAGCGCGACTGCCTCTTCGATCTTGGCGCCCGAGACCTGACAGAGCAGGCGAAAGTCCTTGATGCTGCAAAAGTGGATGTTCGGCGTTTCGTACCATGCATATGGCAGATTTTCGGTGCGCGGCATGTGGCCGCCGAGAGCAATCTGCCGGCGGATGCGCCAATGGCCGAAATTGGGAAACGACACGATCGCGTGCCGCCCGATCCGCAGCATGTGTTCGAGCACGACGCGCGGCTGGCGCGTCGCCTGCAAAGTCTGCGAGAGGATCACGAAGTCGAACGCATCGGCAGGATAGTTTTCGAGGTCGGTGTCGGCGTCGCCTTGCACGACCGCAAGGCCCTTGGCAACGCATTCGTTCACGCCTTCGCGCGATAGCTCGATGCCGCGGCCATCCACGCCGCGGGTTTCCAAAAGCCTCAGCAGTTCGCCGTCGCCGCAGCCGACGTCGAGCACGCGGGCACCGGTCTCGACCATGTCGGCGACGACAAGCAAGTCAACGCGCGAACCGCCCTGGCCGCGCGCGGCTTCCGCCATCGTGAGGTCGTGCTTCAGCCGCATGAGCATCAATCTACTCCCACGCCGTCCGGCGCCCGAGCGTGCATCATTTCCGCGCCGGCGGCAGGCTGCGCGCCCTCGCCGCCCCTTCCAGGAAACCGCGCACGATCGCAAACAATTCCGGCTCGTCGAGCAGGAATGCGTCGTGCCCCTTGTCGGTCGTGATTTCCGCAAAGGAGACGCGCGCGCCCGCGGCATTGAGTGCGTGCACGATGGCGCGCGATTCCTGCGTCGGGAACAGCCAGTCGCTGGTGAACGAGATCACGCAGAAGCGCGTCGGTGTGCCCAGGAACCCATTGGCGACCACGCCGTCATAGTCGGCAGCGAGATCGAAATAGTCCATGGCGCGCGTCAGATAGAGATAGGAATTAGCGTCAAAGCGCTCGACGAACGTGATGCCCTGATGCCGCAGGTACGACTCGACCTGAAAGTCGGCGTCGAACGAAAATGTCGGATTGTCGCGGTCCTGGAAACGGCGTCCGAATTTCCGGTGCAAGGCGGCATCAGACAAATAAGTAATGTGCGCACCCATGCGCGCGACGGCGAGGCCGCGCCGGGGATTGATGCCCTCGACGAAATAGCGCCCGGCGCGCCAATCCGGATCCGCCATGACCGCCTGCCTGCCGACCTCGTGGAAGGCGATGTTCTGCGCCGAATGTCGGGTGGCGGCCGCGATCGGCAGCGCGGCAAAGACCCGCTGCGGATAGCTCGCCGCCCATTGCAGGACCTGCATTCCGCCCATCGATCCGCCGGCGACCGCGAACAACGAGTCGATGCCCAGATAGTCAAGCAACATCGCCTGCGCGCGTACCATGTCGCGCACGGTGATGACCGGGAAATCGAGGCCATAGGGCATACCGGTCGCCGGATTGGTCGAGGCGGGGCCTGAGGAGCCCATGCAGCCGCCGACCACGTTCGGGCAGATGACAAAATAGCGGTCGGTGTCGATGGGCCGGCCCGGTCCCACCATGGTCTCCCACCAGCCCGGCTTGCCGGTGACCGGATGGTCGTTGACGACGTGCTGATCGCCGGTCAGCGCATGGCAGACCAGAACGGCATTGCTGCGCTCGGCGTTCAGCTTGCCGTAGGTCTGGTAAGCGATCTGTAACGGCCCGAAGTCTATCCCGGCATCCAACCGCAACGGATTGTTCGCCGGGAAACGCACGATCAGCGAATGCGGATGATCCGCCTCGCGCCTACGGTCAGCCAAATCGAGGGTCGTGCCCAGCTCTGCCATAATACTTCCCGGACTCTGGCAGTTACCCAAACAGCAGTCAAAACGGCGTAAATAGGCTGCCGGCGGGCGGAGTCAATGTTTTCTTTGATTTCCGCCGTCCTGGCACCTATCAATCGAGCCGTTCGCCGGGCCTGACCATGCCAAAAGAGCCGCGCCAGCAAGATTTTTCTCTCGCCGACCTGCGCCGCGACATCGATCGCATCGATGAAGCCATGCATGCGTTGCTGATCGAGCGCGGTGAGATCATCGATCGGTTAATCGCGGTCAAAAAGATCCAGGAATCCGGCTCGGCGTTCCGGCCAGCGCGCGAAGCCGACATGATGCGCCGGCTTGTGCAGCGCCACCACGGCAATTTGCCGCTCGACACGGTCGAGAGCATTTGGCGTGTGATCATTGCGACCTTCACTTACGTGCAGGCGCCCTTCTCTGCCCATGCCGACCTTTCCGCCGGCGATGCTTTGATGCGCGATTCCGCGCGCTTTCATTTCGGCTTTACTGTGCCGCTGGTGCCGCATGTGGGGGCGGCGAGCGTGGTCGAGGCGGTGACGGAATCGACCGGCGATCTTGGCCTGGTGCCGGCGTTCGCCATCGCGGGCGCGGGCCCATGGTGGACTGCGTTGGAGTTCGACACCGCCCCAAAGATCATCGCCCGACTGCCCTTTGTCGAACGCGCCGACCACCCGGCCGGTCTCCCCGTTTTCGTCATCTCACGCGTGACCGCCGACGCCATGGTAACGGAGACGGAAGTGTGGAGCATGCGCGTCTCCGGCTGGAGTGCGATGTCGGTCGATAGCCTGGCCGGGCTTGCCGACGCGATCGCGGTTCCCGATCGCGCCTTTGATGGTGCGGCTTTGCTGATCTCGGTCGCCTGCGGCGGCATCGATGCCGTCACTGAGGCCTTGCGCGGCACCGGCGCGTCCATTCGCTCGAAGGCTCTCGTCGGCAGCCATGCGAGCCGCTATACGGTGCCCTCCAAATAAAGAACTCCCCGTCGAGGGAGCGACGAGAGAAGAGCGATGAGCGTGTATCCCCAACCGCGTCCCGGCGTGCTCGACATTGAGCCGTATGTCCCGGGCAAAAGCAGCGCCCCCGGCGTGGCGAAGGTCTTCAAGCTGTCGTCCAACGAGACGCCGCTTGGGCCGAGCCCGTACGCCATCGAGGCGTACAAAAAGGTCGCGGCGCATTTGGAGGATTACCCCGACGGCGCGGCATCCGCGCTGCGCGAGGCGATCGGCCGCGCCTTTGGGCTTGATCCCGGCCGTATCGTCTGCGGCGCCGGGTCCGATGATTTGTTGAACCTGCTGGCGCGCGCCTACCTGGCAGACGGCGACGAGGCGATCCACACAACGCACGGCTTTCTGGTTTATCCGATCGCGACGCTCGGCACCGGAGCGAAACCGGTGATCGCGCCGGAAACGAACTATACCGCAAGCGTGGATGCGATCTTGGCAGCGGTGACGAAGAAGACAAAGATCGTCTTTCTCGCCAATCCGAACAATCCGACCGGCACCTACGTCTCCTTCGATGAGATCAAGCGGCTGCATCGCAGCCTGCCGCCGCAGGTGCTGCTCGTGCTGGATGCGGCCTATGCCGAATATGTACGGCGCAACGATTACGAATCCGGCATCGAGCTTGTCGCCACGAGCGACAATGTGGTCATGACCCGTACCTTCTCCAAAATCCACGGCCTCGCCGCCTTGCGTCTGGGTTGGATGTTTGGTCCGCCGCATGTCGTTGCCGCGATCAACCGCATACGCGGCCCGTTCAACGTCAATGGGCCGGCGATCGCCGCCGGCATCGCGGCGATCGAAGATCACGCACACCAGGAGAGCGCGCGCGAGCACAACGATCGCTGGCTCGCATGGCTAGCGCAGGAGTTCGAAACGCTCGGGCTCAAGGTAACCCCGAGCGTCGCCAACTTCCTGCTCATCCACTTCCCGGAGGCAAAGGGACGCACCGCCAAGGACGCCGATGCGTTTCTCACCGCGCGCGGACTCATTTTGCGTCAAGTCGGCGGCTACAAGCTCCCGAATGCGCTGCGAATGAGCATCGGCACCGAAGAAGCGAACCGGCTCGTGGTCGCCGCGCTGAAGGAATTTTTGCGCAAATGATGCAAATGTTAATGGCGCGCGAAGCCACCCATACAAGGAATTCAGCGTGAGCCGGCCGGCGCCGCTATACAACCGCCTCGCTTTGATCGGCGTCGGCCTGATTGGCTCGTCGATTGCCCACGCGGCGCGGGCGCAGGGGACGGTGCGCGAGATCGTGGCGACCGCCCGCTCCGCCGCGACGCGCCAGCGTGTCGCCGAGCTCGGGCTCGCCGATCAGGTCGTAGAAAACAGCGCCGCCGCGGTCGCCGGCGCCGATCTCGTGATCGTGTGCGTGCCGGTTGGGGCCTGCGGCGAAGTGGCCGCCGAGATCGGACCGCATCTGATGCGCGGCGCAACTGTCTCGGATGTCGGCTCGGTCAAGGGCGCGGTCGTCCGCGACATGGCTCCGCACCTGCCCGATGGGATTCATTTTGTCCCCGCCCATCCGGTCGCCGGCACGGAGAATTCCGGCCCCGATGCCGGCTTCGCGACATTGTTCGTCGGACGATGGTGCATCCTGACGCCGCCCGAAGGCGCCGATGCTGCGGCAGTCGAAAAGCTCGCGGCTTTCTGGCGCGCGTTGGGCGCCAACGTCGAGACCATGCCGGCAGCGCATCACGACCTCGTGCTGGCGATCACCAGTCATCTGCCGCATCTCATCGCCTATACTATCGTCGGCACGGCCGACGAGCTTGCCGAAGTAACGCGCTCGGAAGTGCTGAAATTCTCCGCCGGCGGCTTTCGCGATTTCACCCGTATCGCCGCGTCTGACCCGACCATGTGGCGCGACGTGTTCCTCGCCAACAAGGACGCGGTATTGGAGATGCTCGGCACCTTCAACGAGGATTTGTCGCAGCTCACGCGCGCCATTCGCCGCGGCGACGGCGACGCGCTGTTTGCGCATTTCACCCGCACGCGCGCGATCCGGCGCGGCATCGTTCAGATCGGGCAGGATTCGCCGGCTCCGGATTTCGGCCGGTCGCATCCCGATCTGCCGCTCGAGCCGTTGCCGCGGCCTTATGCGGGTTCGGACGAAGGCTGAAACAGCACTGCTTAGTTGCCGCGCGCCCGCACTGTCAGCGCTTCGGTCACCGCGCCGCGCAAAGTCGCGACCGAGAACGGCTTCGAGATCACATCGTGAATGATTGCATCGAGGCCGTGAGCGCGCTCACGCTGATCCGCATAGCCGGTCATCAACAGAATGGTCAGCGCGGGATGATCGCGCGCCGCCGCGAGCGCCAACGCGATGCCGTCCATGACCGGCATGCGGATGTCCGTCAGCAAGAGATCGAAAACTCCGTCCGCGCGCGAGATGACGTCGAGCGCCTCTCCTCCGTCAGATGCGGTCATGACCTCATGGCCGTCCATTGTCAGCGCGCGCGCGCAAAGCGCGCGGAGTGGCTCTTCGTCCTCGGCTATGAGAATGCGTGCCATAGGATATCAGCGGTTTGCGGCGACCATGTCGCGGCGGTTGACAAAACGAACGACGACATCGCGTGCATCGGTGGGCGGCGATGCCAGGCGGGTCCGAAAGCCAACGCCCTCGCCAGGCGGCAGCGAGGCGCGCACGGGAACTGCGGTCCAAGAATAAATCTCGTGCTGCGCCGCGTTGCGCAGGATGAATTTGAGGCGCGGCACGTCTTCGTTCTTGCGGGTGGTGTTAACGACATTGCCTTCGACCACCAGGATCGGAACCCCTTCATGCTGCTCTGTGACGGTCGCCACATTGTCAAAGACGAGACCGCGCAAGTTCACGGACAGGCCGAGCAAGGAATAGAAGGATGCGGTCTGGGGAAGCGCACGCACCACGTCGCTGCGCCAGCCGACGAGGATAGTGTCGAGCAACGCAAGCGCCAGAATCCCGGTTTGCAGACGGGAGAGCGGCCAGCGTAGTGATCCGCGCGTCGCGCGCAACCGTCGCGCCGCGACGCTCTCGATATCCTGGGCGCCACCGGAATTTTCCGGTTCGGGCGCATGAACGCGGCGGTCGCGCACGGCGCGCGGCCGCTCCTCGTCGAGATCGACCGGGACAATCGGAGGCGCTTCGACTTCATCGGAATAGCCCCGTTCGATTTGCTCCGCCGGCTCGCCGTTTCGGCCAAGCGCGGTTGCCGGCGCGGTAGAATCCGTAGCGCGGCGGAACGGCTCCAATCGGGCGCTTGCAAGCTCGTCCGCAGCGCGGTCGACAGCGTCTTCCGCCCCGTCGGTCGGACCATCCCGCTCAGGTGCGAGAGCGGCAGCCGCATGCATAAGCTTGTCGGCGTGGCTAGGTTCCGCGTGCCAGATCGTTCGGCAGCGGACGCAGCGGACCTGCCGCCCGTTCGGGGACAGGCTTGCCAGATTCACATCATAGGATGTGGCGCAGGACGGGCAGACAATCAGCATCGGCGAATCATGGCGCGTCGACTTCGCCAAGACACTACCGCCGATCCGTTAACGAATTGGAAACCATGCGGCCCGGCGCGTGGACCGTGCTATGAGGGTCGAGGGGCGCCGCGAATCGGCCGCGGCCGTCGTTCATGATTTGGAGGCTTCGGAGGACGGCGGGTGATCCGTTTCGAGAATGTCGGCTTGCGCTATGGGCTCGGCCCCGAGGTGCTGCGCGACCTCAATTTTGGGATCAATGGGCAATCCTTCCAGTTCCTCACGGGCCCGTCGGGTGCCGGCAAGACCTCGCTGCTACGGTTGATGCTATTGTCGCTGCGGCCGACCCGCGGCCTGATCAGCATGTTCGATCATGATACGGCCACCTTGAGCAAGGATGGCCGCGCCAATCTGCGCCGCAGGATCGGTATCGTCTTTCAGGATTTCCGGCTGCTCGACCACCTGACGACCTACGAGAATGTAGCCCTGCCGCTGCGGGTTCTGGGCAAGGAAGAGGCAGACTACCGGGCCGAAGTCGTCGAATTGCTGCAATGGGTCGGGCTCGGCGATCGCATTGGCGCGTTGCCGCCAATCCTCTCCGGCGGGGAAAAGCAGCGCGCCGCGATCGCGCGCGCCGTGATTGCGCGCCCGCAACTCCTGCTCGCCGACGAACCGACCGGCAATGTCGATCCCAATCTCGGTCAACGGCTGCTGCGGCTCTTCATCGAACTCAACAAATCCGGCACGGCGGTCATCATCGCCACACACGACATCGCCCTGATGGATGAGTACGACGCTCGCCGACTGGTCCTGCACGAAGGTCGCCTGCATGTCTACGACTGAACCGGTCGAAGTCATCGCGGAGCCGTGGGACGAGTTCGACGCGCTGCCCTCGGTCGTACGGAGCCTGCGGGGCACCGCCCCGATCGTGCCAAAGGATTCGATCGCCGGGCGGTCCCTCACGGCGGTCGTTGCCATCATGACGTTTCTCGCGTCGCTCACGACCGGGGTCGCCATGCTGGTCGTGAGCGCGGCGAGCGACTGGCAATCGGAGGTGAGCCGCGAGGTCACCATCCAGGTGCGGCCAGTGCCGGGACGCAACATCGACGCCGACGTGCGCGCGGCGTCCGATATCGCGCGCGCGACGCCGGGTATTGCCGATATACGGGCATTCACCAAGGAAGAGTCCGCGCGGCTGGTCGAGCCATGGCTCGGCAGCGGACTCTCGCTCGATGACCTGCCGATCCCGCGCCTGATTGTCGTAAAGATCGCCGCCGGTACGCGGCCCGACTTCGCGGCGCTAAGCCAAGCGCTCGCAGCGCGGGTCCCCACATCGAGTCTGGACGATCATCGCCGCTGGATCGACCGGATGCGCACCATAGCGGAAACGGCGGTTTTCGCCTGCATCGCTGTCATGGCCCTGGTGTGGGCGGTAACCGTGCTTTCGGTGACTTTTGCCACGCGCGGCACCATGGCCACCAACCGCCCGATTGTCGAAGTGCTGCATTATGTTGGCGCCACCGACAGCTTCATTTCCCATCAATTCCAGCGGCATTTCCTCATCCTTGGCTTCAAGGGAGGCGCCATCGGCGGCGGTGTGGCCATTCTCTTGTTCGCACTACTGGAAGTGGCCAAAACTTGGTTCTCCGGAACGGCCGCGGGCGATGAAATCGCCGGCCTGTTCGGCAATCTTTCCATCGGGGTAGCTGGCTATCTGGCGATTTTGCTGCAAATTGTATTCATGGCCTTGGTTACGGCATTCGCGTCGCGCCGCACCGTCAACCGCACACTCCGGTCCATCGACTGAAAAGTCGATCTTGGGACCGGTTGCTGCGGCAGGCGGCCAGCGTAAAATGGCGATGGGGCCGTAACGATACTGGGCGCGGGGGGACGCGCGCGGCGATGCTCAGTCTAAGTGGCGCAGTCAAAAGGCGACGATTCAGCTCGATCTTTAGCAAGCTCGTTCTGCTCGTGCTCGTCGCGCTTGGTCTCGGCTTTTTCGCCTTCCTTTGGCTATTGCCGGACGAGGAAGTCGTGCTTGACCGCAAAGCCGACGGTATCGTCGTGCTGACCGGCGGAACATCTCGCGTCGCCGACGCGTTGGAGCTCCTCGCCGCCGGCCGCGGCAAGCGGCTGTTAATCAGCGGCGTCAATCCCGGAACGACAACCGCCGATATCGCGCGCCAGACCGCGGGTTACGACAAGCTCCTCAAGTGCTGCGTCGATCTCGATTATTCAGCCATCAATACGCTCGGTAATGCCGTGGAGACGCGCCGCTGGGCGATCGATCGCGGCTTTCATTCGCTGGTGATCGTCACGTCGTCCTATCACATGCCGCGTGCGCTCGCCGAGATTTCCCACCAGCTTCCGGACGTTACGCTCATTCCCTTTCCCGTCGTCTCCGATCGGCTGCGGCTGGAACCCTGGTGGTCGAACGGCGCAACCACGCGGCTGGTCCTTTCTGAATATTTCAAATACCTGTACGCGCATTTGCGCATGCGCTTTGACAGCGCGACCGCCGAGACCGAGAGCGTGCAGCTTGCCGGCTTGCGGCCGCCCAAACACGTCCAGTAATTCGGGTAACCTGTGTCCTCCTCCGATACCGCAATCGTCGCGCGTTCTCTGCTTTTCAACGCGCTGTTCTACGTCAACATCACCATCCGCATGATCGTGGCGCTGCCGACGATTCTGCTGCCCTATTCATTCTTGCACGGCGTCTTGCGCCGCTATGCCAGCAGCACCTTGTGGTTTCTGCAGGTCGTGTGCGGTACCAAGGTCGAATGGCGCGGGCGCGAAAAACTCCCCACCGGGCCCTGCATTGTCGCCTGCAAACACCAATCGCTGTGGGAGACGTTTGCGCTGTTCATGCTGCTGCCCGATCCGACCTATGTGCTCAAGCGTGAGCTGATGTGGCTGCCCTTGTTTGGCTGGCTCGCGACCAAGGCGCGGATGATTCCGATCGACCGCGGCTCGCACGCCAAGGCACTCGCCAGCATGACCGCGGCGGCGCGGCGGGAGGCTGCGCGTGGCCGGCAAATCGTGATCTTTCCGGAGGGCACGCGGCGTCCGCCGGGCGCAAAGCCCCGCTACTTGCCGGGCGTCGCCTTCCTTTATGCCGAGCTTGGGCTGCCCTGCATACCGATCGCGCTCAATTCCGGACTGTTTTGGCCACGCCGCTCGCTGCGGCGCCATCCGGGCACCGTCCTGGCCGAAGTGCTCGATCCGATCCCGCCCGGGCTTGAGAAACGCGAATTCCTGAAGCGCTTGCAGAACGCGACCGAGGAAGCGACCGCCCGGCTTGTCGCGGAAGGCGAGCGCTCAGCTCACGGCTGATTGCTGTCCCTTGAGCCGTTCGGCGATCAAATGCAGATCGGTCTCGCGATAGCCGAGCGCTTCCAGCGCCTGCACCGTCTCCAGCACATAATCGCGATTGGGACCCGAGCGGCCATGACCCTGCCGGACGTGATGCACGCACTCCGCAAGCGTCAGCCGTCCGGCATATTGCACATGGCTGCGATCGACGATGAAGCACAGCGCCCGCACCTGCCGCCGCGCTTCCTCCTCGAGCTCGATCCGGCGCATCGTTTCCACATAGACCGTCGTCACCTGTTCGCGCCCGCGCAGATAGGCGACGGTCTCCTCACGCACCGCCGCAGCGACCCGAAAGGCAATGCCGCGGCACATGCCGCCGCGGTCGAGCCCCAGCACCAAGCCGGGCCGCTCCGGCGTACCGCGATGCACGAACGAATAAACGCACAGCGCTCGGTGCAGGCCGATGAGCCGTGCCGGCACGCTTTCGACGAAGTCGAAGCCCGGATTCCACATCAACGATCCGTAGCCGAAGACCCAGAGATCTTCGGGGCTGTGCCTATCGAGCAATTCCTTCACCGCCTTTGGTCCTCGACGGCACGCGCTCTAGCCATTCGCTTCATCCAAAACGGCAAAATTCGTCCCATAACGTCCTGCATTTGCGCTAGAACCCCACCGTGGCGCCGCCAAGGCGATGAAAACTCTGTATCGGAACAAATTGGTCTTTGAAACGCCGCACTCGGCAGGCGAAGGAGAAACCATGCCGGGCCAGTCCCCCTTAAGCATGATGCAACCACCCGAGCAACGCGCGCGGGGAACGTCGCGCGCGCGGACGGTGCCGCCCCGACGCTGGCCCATTTGGGCGCCGGTCGCGGCCGTCATTCTGCTCGCGGCACTCTGGAGCGGGCTCTGGTACGTCTCCGCTTCCGTCGCCGACCGCGCGCTCGCCGGTTGGGTTGAGCGCGAAGCGGCGGCGGGCCGGGCTTATTCGTGCGGTTCAGAAACGATCGGCGGATTTCCGTTCGACGTCAGGGCGCGATGCACCGACGTGACCGCCGAAATCAAGAATAGCCAACCGCCGTACTCGATCGGCGCGAAGGCGCTCGATTTTGTTGCCGAGGTCTATCGCCCGACCCGGCTGGTCGGCGAATTGACCGGACCGCTGACGATCGCAACGACCGGACAACCGCCGAGCCTGACCGCAGACTGGACGCGAGCGCGCCTCGTGGTGAGCGGCATGCCTCCTTATCCCGATACTCTTTCGATTGAGCTCAGTGCCCCGCACCTCGGTCGCGCTAATGGCGGCGAGAGCCTGTTCAACGCCAAGCGCGCGGATTTTCACGGACGCATCGCGGAAGGCTCGCCGCGCGATCATCCAGTGGTGGACATCACCCTGCATCTGGAAGGCGCGTCCGCGAGTTTTCATCCGTTGCTCGGGCAACCGGTCGACGGCGACATCAATGCGATCGTCCGCGGCTTGACGGATATGTCGCCAAAGCCTTGGGCCGACCGGATGCGCGAAATCCAGGCGGCCGGCGGGGGCATCGAGATCAAATCATTGCGCTTCACGCAGGCCAATGCCGTCGTGGTTGGCGCCGGGACGCTCGGGCTCAGCCCGGAGGGCAAGCTCAACGGCGTGGTGCGTGTCGCCATCGTCGGCATCGAGCAGATCGTTCCTCGGCTCGGCATCGACCGGATGATCGGACAGGGCATCGATCAACTGTCCGGCGGAAGCGGCACGGTCGACCGGCTGGTGCCGGGATTGAGTGAGACCATTCGCGAGACCGCGAATGCGAGCGTGATCGAGAACCTCAAGAAAATGGGCGAACCGACCGCGATCGACAATCGGCCCGCGATCCTGTTGCCGCTGCGTTTTGTCAACGGCGCGATCTATCTTGGTATGTTGCGCATTGGCGAGGCGCCGGCGCTGTTTTAGAGCGCCAGAGCCGTACCAATCATATCGCGACGGTTGCCGCGGCAATTGGTTGTGTCAAAAGCGCTACCCGAAGCGGAAGGCCGATTCCACGGCCCCCATGACCACGTCCTTGAGGGTCCGTTTGCCGGCATCGTCGCCGGCCGCGCCGACCACGACGTGGAGCGGCAACAAATGCTCTTCGCGCGGATGAGCATCGCGCGCCGAGGGCGCCTTATCCCACGAGGCCAGCGCCGACGCCCGCGACTCCGGAGGAGCCTTGGTCAGAACCTCCTCCAGCCAATCGTCGAAACGTTGGGAGCCCTCGTCTGCGCCTCGGCCATTGGCGCCGCGACGCATGCTGGCCATCAGGGTGCGCATGTTGTGGTAGGTCATGCCGCTACCGATGATGAGCACGCCCTCATCGCGCAGCGGCGCCAAAGCCTCCCCGATGCGCAGGTGCGCGGCCGCGTCCATGTTGGCCAGCAGCGATACCTGCACGATCGGCACGTTGGCGTTCGGGAACGCGACTTTCAGCGGAATGAAAACGCCGTGATCGAAGCCCCGCTCATGATCATATTTCCAAGGAATGCCAGCCGCCTCGAGCAACTCTGAGACGCGCGCAGACACCTCCGGCGCTCCAGGCGCGGGGAATTTGATCTGATAGGTGTTCGGCGGAAAGCCGTAATAGTCGTAAAGGAGCGCGGGAGCCGGATTGTTCTGAATGGTGACGACGGACTCTTCCCAATGACCGGAAATGACCACGAGCGCTCTTGGCGGCGAGGAGCCTGTTTCTTCGGGTACGTGGCGCAGATAGTCCGCCATCCGCGCCCAGGTATCGGGTGGGTCCCAATCCATAAAGAAGCACGGCCCACCGCCATGTGGGATGAAAAGCGTCGGCAATCTGCTCATGTCTGATCCTGAACGAGAAGGTTTTCGCAGCGCCCCGGCGCCGCATCAGTGTTTGACCGAACCAAACAGTTAGGTAGCGACACCCGGTCGCACCAGTGGCCGCCCTTCATGACGACCATGTTGAGGGACGGCGTTTCAACGCTTGGTTGCAGCGTGCCAGCCAACCGAAGCATCCGGGACGGAGTCGGTGGCAGCGAAATACGGCTTCAGATCGAGGAGCGGCGTGCCGTCGACACAATCGAGCCCGACTACCGAAAGTTCGTTGCAGTGAGTGTTAAGCAACCTCACCACCGAAACCGCAATCGGGTTGGGCCGCACCGGCGAGCGGAGCGCAAATGTGCCGCGACGCTCCGGATAGTGATGGGGCGCTTGGATCACGAGATCGCGACGCGCCCGGTCCATCCAATAGAGGA
>DATMQV010000099.1:0-10102 GCA_035566615.1 Xanthobacteraceae bacterium | reverse complement strand
AAGCCGAGCAATATCGTCTTCGGAGTCCGAAACCGAAGAGTCGACGGAAAATGCTGCCGATTTACCTCGAAAAGCCGACCTCGAAGGTCAATTCACTCGCAAAGATCGCCCGCGAGTCACCTCGCCGCTTGCAGTCGCTCAACCGCGCCGAAATTCCGATCAATCTCATCGGCCATGCGCCGTCTCGTCGAAAAATCGTTCGAACAAGCCGCGCAGCTTGAACACCGGCGCGGGCGAGCCATCTGACATCAGTGGAATTGCGCGATAATTGTCGAAATCGAGCACCCATTCGAGAATTGTCGGCGCAGCATCGCCCTTAGCGCCCTGATCGCCCTTATCCCCTTTAGGACCCGGCCGGGCCGCGTCACGCCCGCCGCGAGCGAGACAGATCCAGTCGCAATGGTGCTGCGGCTGGCCAGTATCGCGCAGGGCCTGGCGCGCCAGCGCCCCAGACCCGGGCGCCGGCCGGAGGCAATTATTGGTTTGGAACGGTTCGGTAGTACAGCGAGGACGGCCGCCAGATGTCTCTCGACCCGGACGAGACGGCGCACGGCCGATGAGATTGATCGGAATTTCGGCGCGGTTGAGCGACTGCAAGCGGCGAGGTGACTCGCGTGCGATCTTTGTGAGTGAATTTACCTCCGAGGTCGCCTTTCGGAGATGAATTAGAAGCATTTTCCAGTTTTAGACTTTTCCATTATGGACTGTCATACCCGCTGCGGACCACGCCAAGGCCCTTCCAAATGTGCTAGGCTAACTTGCGAGGTGCCTTTGTTCTGAGCCTAGGGGCGGCAATGCGACAGCGCTCCAGAGCAGGCGGCCAACCGGCAAAAGCGCAACGTCGCAAGACGGGAGCGCGCAAGACCCGCGTTACGCCAAAGGCGCTGCGCCCTCGCAGTTCATCCGCCGCAACAAAGGTCGCGCGGCTGGCCCGTGAACTGAAGGAGGCGCGCGATCGGCAGAGGGCGACAGCGGAGGTCCTTAACGCAATCAGCCGATCCAAATTCGAACTACACGCGATTCTGCAGAGCGTTGTGGAAACCGCGTCGCAGCTTTGCCGCGCGGACGTGTCTGTGATCTTCCGATTGGATTGTGGAGTCTACCGCTTTGCGGCCGGCTACAGCCTCGATCCGGCGTATCTAGAACATGAGCGTCGAACACCGATCTCCCCGGGGCCGGGGACGGTCGTCGGCCGTGCCGCCATGAGCCGCAAAGTCGTTCAGATCGAAGATGCGTGGACTGATCCACTTTATGAGCAAAAAGCGGCGGTCAAAATTTCAGGCGGTCGTTCGATGATTGGCGTGCCGCTGATGCGCGAGGGCGAACCGATCGGCGTCATTGGCCTCGCCCGCCCCCGAGTGGACTCATTTACGCAGCGCGAAATCGAGCTGGTGACGACGTTCGCCGACCAAGCTGTGATCGCCATCGAAAACGCGCGGCTATTCGATGAGCTGCGCGAGTCCCTCGATCAGCAGACCGCGACCTCGGAAGTGCTGCAGGTCATTAGCAGCTCTCCCGGCGATCTTGAACCAGTATTCGCAGCCATGCTGGAGAAAGCCGTGAGCATCTGCGATGCCACTTTTGGCAATATCTATCGCTGGCAGGACGGTGCGCTACACCGTCGCAGCCCACAATACCCCGCCCGCTTTAGCCGAAGCACGCAGGCGTTTGCCTCTTGTCCCTGGTCAGCACCCGATTATCGATCGCATGGTGACGACCAAAACAGCCAGCCACGTGATCGATGCGGCAACAACACCAGAGTACATTGAACGCAGCAGTCCAGGTGTTATTGAGCTTGTTGAATTGGCAGGTGGACGGACGGCTCTGGCCGTCCCGATGGTGAGGGACAATGAACTAATCGGCTCGTTCACCGTATACCGTCAGGAGGTTCGTCCTTTTACCGACAAACAGATCGAACTGGTCACGAACTTTGCCGCCCAAGCCGTCATCGCCATCGAGAATGCGCGGCTGCTCAACGAATTGCGTCAGCGCACGACTGACCTCACCGAGCGCACAGCCGACCTCACGGAAGCCTTGGAGCAGCAGACAGCGACGTCGGAAGTTCTCCAGGTCATCAGCAGCTCTCCCGGCGATCTTCAGCCGGTGTTTGAAGCCATGCTGGAAAAAGCCGTCCGTGTCTGCGAGGCCAAGTTTGGTAGTCTCTATCGCTGGGATGGTGATGCCTTACACATCGACAAACCACCGCTTTAGTCGCCACCATGCGAGCGGTGGCAGTCTTCGGGCTGGGACGAAATGGTGAACGCCTACGATACTCAGCAAACGCCGGAGGCATGTTATGAGTCGCAACAAACTGCTGGCTGTTCGAGTTCGTCGAGCACGTCGGCGAGTTCACTGTCCTCGGGTGCGCGATTGGCGTTGGCGATTTCCCAAAACGCTTGCGTCTTCGGGGGTGGTGCCTTCGGATCGAAGCCGGTGATGTCGAGCGCGGCCAGATAGGCAGCGACGTGCTGGTAGCCACCGTTGCCGTACCAGCGATATAGCTCGCGAAAGTAGTCGGCGGCGAAAGCATCACTGGTCAAGTTCGACCATGCCACCATGTGGCGGCGGTCGTCGGCGGGCAGGTAGATGCCGTCGGTCTTGTGGTTCGAGGTGATGATCACGCCGCACACGTTGAAGACGTAGTATTCCTTGATGTTCTTCTCATCGATCCGGTTCACGTCGGGCGGCGCGGCGATGTAAGCCTTCATGTGATCGTGAAAAGCGTAGCGGTCAAACTCGCCGAGATCGCGTGCCTCGTTGACGCGCAAGATCACCGACTTCAGAAAACCGTTGAAGCGACCAAGCACCTGCTTCGGTGACACGTCGGCAAAATTCCAAGGTCCAATCGCTTGCTTGATCGGCTCAAGGATCGTGTCCTTGCCGATGCCGGGCTTGCCGCCGAGCACTAGCGCGTGGTTGACCTTCTCGTCCGGTCGCTGCACGCGATGCGCCAGCCAGATGATGATGTGATCGGCCTCGTTCGGAAACAGGTTGCGCACAAGGTTCAGCCACGGCGCGATGTTGCCGGCCTTCGGTTTGAGGCTCGGCGCGCGATACAGGTTGAATACCGTGCAGCCGGGACGCTCGATCCAGCCGCGGAGATGAGCGTGTCCTCGATCAGCATTGGCAGGCCCGGTGCCCAAGTCATCTGCTCGACCGCCGCGTGTTCGTCGAGCCACTTCGCTGCCGGGATCGGCTTGGCATCCGGTCCGATGATCGGCGGCACGCGGGCGTTAACGCTGGTGGCGGGCCACAAGTCGCGCGACGGTGCGAAGATGTAGCTGTGCCGCGGCATGTAGGCGTGAAAGTCATCAAGCGAGACGCCCTCGATCTTGTTGTTTCGCGATGATGATGGCTTACTCGACATTTTGGTCCGTCGCATTCCGCTCGTCGTCTTCGATCTGAAAGTCGTCGTGTTCGTCGGCGTCAGCCTCTCGCACATCTTGTCGGTGTATTCGCCAAACCCGGCTTCGGCCCCTTCGCGCGCCCCATCGTTCGTCATCGACATCGCTGATATCGTTGGCGTACTCGCGCTCGCTCAGGGTTTTGATGTCTTCGAATTGATGCGACCAAATTCACTTTCGGTGCCTCGGCGCTCTTGACGCGTTCCCGGCGTATCGCTGCGCTCTGCTCTTTTGAGAGCGGCATGCAGCCACACGATTGCGCCGCAAACCTGCCTACCCCGGAAATGCGAACGCCGCCCTCAATCGGGGCGGCGTTTCCGCTTTATGCGGCGACGACCTTTTTGCGCTCACTCGGCCGACTGGCGAGCCAGGCGCGCACGTCTTTAATGTCCCAAACTCTCGTATTCGGCGATAGCAACATACCGGGCGGGAAGTGATAGTCGGCGACCAGATTGCCGAGCTGCTCCCAATTGTCGACGATGCCGGCGTTTCTCAGATCGCGAAAGCGCACGTAGCTCGGCAGACGCCGCGCGCCGATTTCGGTTTCAGATGACATTGGCGTGGCGGGCTCCTCTCAAAATTTTGTTTCGTTGAGAGCCGTACCACGCCCGTCCGGGGCAACCTCAAGAGGGCATTTGTTATCCTAGGACAACGTTAAGGCTGTTTCGTTGTCCTGGTCGCTTTGCGGTAGCGCTGGATCGTGTCGTGCGACCGTTTCATTGTCGACCATGAGCCAGCGAACGGCGGGCCATGGCCTTTTAGTGTGTCGCTGGCCGACTCGTATGCTTTGCGCCACGGCAGCCCGGCCTTGTGGGCTTGTCGCACTGCCCGCCAGCGTACGAGGTCGATGCTTGTCCGGTCCGCATCGGGCCGCATTGCCTCTGCCGAGGTGCTCTTTGCTTCCTGCTCGACGAACCAAGCGTCGGAGCGTGGCGGGGGCGTCGGTATCTGTTCGAAGCGTCCTTCGACGGCGGCGAAGGTTGCGATCATCTCGTGGATGACAGCTAGGTCGAGCGCGTCAATCACGCGCTGACCATCCTTGACGCCGTCGGCCGAAAGCTCGTTGCGTCTGCGCCGGCTCATGACGCCCCTGCCGGCTCACGCAGCTCCACGACGTTGCCGCCGGCGGGCCCGTGAAGGATGCGCTCGATTAGCGCCGCCAACTTGCGCAGGGCGTCGGCCTTCTCGCTGTCGTACGGGTGCAAGTCGTAGGTGCCTTCGACGCCCCGCCGGGCATGGCCGAGCACCAGCTCGGCGTGGTCGTTGAGCACGCCGGCGCGGCTCATCAACGAGCGTGCGACGCGTCTGCAATCGTGCAAGCGCCACCCGCTGACGCCGCTCAGTGCGTCGAAGGCCAGCTTGTGGCGATGCTCGAACGATCTCGGGCCGTCGCCGTTGCCGGCGAACACATAGGGGTTGCCGGCGATGCGCGGCTGCGCGTTGATGACGTCGAGCGCCAGCTTGGGCAGTTGCAAAGCGCCGGCGTTGCCTTTCTCGCGCGGCGCGGTTGGAATCGTCCAGGTGCCGTCGGGCGCGACGTCGCGCCGGCGCATGGTGCGCACCTTATCCACGCGCTGCGCGGTGGTCAGTAGGAGCCGCACCAAGCCCCCGAAGGCGCCGGCCCGGTCGGCGGCGAGCCACATCGCCCTGATCTCGGCGTCGCTCAGTTTGTGCTGGCGCTTGCGGTCCTGCTTGGCGACGCGGCGCTTGACACCCGCGAACGGCGACACGTAGTCGTCGGAGCGATCGCGCTGCCAGCTGCCCACCATGCGCAGCACCGACAACACAGCGTCGGCTTGGTGCGGGCCGTGATTGTCCTCGATGTGGTCGAGCAGCTTGGCGATGTCGCTGCGCAGAATCTCCTCGAAGGCGCGCTCGCCCCAAAGCGGCAAAACATATCGGCCTATGATGCGCCGGTACTCGAGCGCGCTGCGCAGCTTGTTCTTGTCGACGTGGCGCTTGAGCCATTCGGCGGTGACGACGGCGACGCTGTCGGCCTTCGGCTTGGCGGGCTCAAACGCCGGCAGACCTTGCTCAACACGGCGAATAACCACCCGCGCGATCTCGCGGGCCTCGGCGATCAGCATCTCAGCGGCGCTGCCGACCTTCGTCCACACTTGTTTGCCGAGGGGCTCACGGGTGACCGCGTAATAGCGGGCCGGCCCCTCCGGATAGACGCGGACGCCGTGCTTGGGCAGCTCGGGGTCCGGATGGAAGTAGATCTCGCCGGCGCGGCAACGCGGCCACCATCGCGTCGGTGAGCACCTTGCGCCGCGGTCGGCGCTGCGTCTCGTGGCTGTTAGCCGCGTTAACCAAAAGCTTCTGCTGATGTGAGATTTCGGTCATGAGCGCCCTCTCTCAGCCCTCGCGCGGGGTGAGATTTCGCTGCGGCTAACACCTGGCTAATCACATACCCGTTAGCAAGCCGGCGCAAGCCCGCTCAAGCCCGTGCGAGATTATCCCCGCATTTTGGCATTTCTGGCTCTGCTACAAGGGAAAATTTACACCGGCTTGAGCGGGCTTGAAGCTGCCGCGGCTCATGTTGAATGAGATTGCTTGGAGCCCCGGCGATCCCGGCACCGGGGCTCCATCCTTTTTTGGGGATCGGCACCGTCGGCCTTGGGCGGGCGGTGCCGATCGCTCCAGCAGAATGCCACGCAAGCCTCGCCCTTCGGACATGATCCGAATGCGGATGCGGGTTTCCGAAAAGATCGCGCTCCAGCAAAGCCCTATTGCGCTTTCCCGAACTTCTTCGCACATGGAAGCCGCCGCCTCGCCACGGGCAGGCGGGCTAATGTGCGACATCAAGGAATGAGCGAGGACATCCGATACAACAAGATTTTCGATCTAGTGCCCGGCCGCGCCAGCGAAGTGGCGCCGGGCGTCCGCGCCATTGTGGCCAACAATCCGAGCCCGTTCACATTCAAAGGCACGGTGAGCTACATCGTCGGCCGCGGCAAGGTGGCGATCATCGATCCCGGCCCGGAGGACGATGCCCATATCGGGGCGCTGCTCGATGCAGTGCGCGGCGAGACCGTGACGGCGATCTTTGTCACCCATACCCATCGCGACCATTCGCCCGCGGTGCCGAAGATCAAGACAGCGACCGGCGCGACTGTGTACGCCGAGGGCCCGCACCGGCCGGCGCGGCCGCTCAATATCGGCGAGGCCAAGCGCCTCGATGCCTCCGCCGATATGGATTTCCGGCCCGATGTGGCGCTGGCTGATACCGAGGTCGTCACCGGCAATGGCTGGACGATCGAAGCGCTGGCCACGCCCGGGCACACGGCAAACCATATGGCCTTTGCGCTGAGGGAAGCCGACCTGATCTTTTCCGGCGATCATGTGATGGCTTGGTCGACGTCGATCGTGGCGCCGCCCGACGGCGCGATGAGCGACTATATGGCTTCATTGGAAAAGCTCGCGCGGCGAAACGAGACGATCTACCTGCCCGGGCATGGCGGGGCGGTACAGGACGCGCCGCGTTTCGTGCAGAGCTATATCCGCCACCGGCAGGCGCGCGAGGTTTCGATCTTGCGGCGGCTTGCCAAGGGCGCCGCCGATATCGCCACGCTGGTGCGGGCGATCTATATCGGCATTGATCCGCGGCTGACTGGCGCGGCCGCACTCTCCGTGCTGGCGCATCTCGAAGATCTGGTGGCACGCGGCGTCGTGGCCACGGAAGGCACACCGTCGCTCGCCGGCACTTACCGCTTAGCCGACGCACCTTTGGCCGCCGGCTGAGGCGGAGCCTTCGGCGCCGGCGCCTGCTTCTCCGGTTTCTCGCCTTTGGCGGGCGTTGCCAGCACGTCGTCGATATCCTCGATCAGGGCGCGCACGCGCGCGGCGTTGGCGCCGAGATCGTGGCGGCCGTATCGCGACGCCGAGCGAACATCGATGCGTGCGCCCTCGTGGGTGGCGCGCACGCGCACGGCGACATCATCGCGGAAGCCGAGGATCGGCGTACGCGCGATCGCCTCGATCAGGCCGTCGCGCGGCGCGGTGCCCTGCGGCGGGCGGGCATCGACCACATGCCACTTGCGCTTGGTGATGACCTTCATCGCCGCGTCGTAGGCTTCCTGCGGCGACACGCTGGTCATATCGGGCTCGATGTCGGAATAGGCGGTGCGCTGCTGCTCGGCGGTATAGAGGCCCGCATAGGTGACCGGATTGGCGTCACGCGGCCGCAACCGCGCGATCGCATCGAATCGCGGCGGGTCGATCGGATCTGTGGTGATGTCATAGATCGCCGGCAGCTTGTAGGCCTTGACGCCGACATAGAGCGGGTAGGCGATCAGCACGAGCCCGATCAGCAGGCCGGTGACGGCTTCGCCGATGCCGCCGACGCCGTCTTTCCAGATCGAAACCGCCGCCCCGAACGCGAGCAGGATCGCAAGCATGGCGAGCGCCAGCGCGCCGCCGAGCGTTGACAGCGCCGGCACGATTTCGAGCGCGCCCGAACGCACGACGACGATCGCGATGAACGTCGCCACGAGCGAAAACAACGCGATCCGCCGCGACCAGATGGCAAGCCGCGACGGCGGCTGCTCAGTTATGCGGCGTCGCGCCATCAAAGTTCGCTTTCGTGGTTGCGGCTAGAATCATGGCTTCGGCTGACCGGATGGTTTGGGCTGATTGGACGATTTTAACTGATTATCGCCCTTGCCGTCGCCAGGCGATGATCCGCATATGGCCTTCAACGCCTTCCATTCCGCCCCCGTCAATAGCGGTTTTGGCGGATCGTCCACCGTCACTTTATTGATGGCGGCGATCCGCTCCTTGGTCTCCGGATGGTCGCGCAAAAGCGCCACGCCCTCATCCTTATCGGAGGCGATGCGCGACAAGATGGCGGCAAGAGCTTTCGGGTCCGCTTCGACTTTTTGCATCAATTCGACGCTATAGCGGTCGGCCGCGGCTTCGGCGTGGCGGGAATAAGACGAACTCAGCACGGTCTTGGCCGCGATCACAACGGCGCCGCCGCCGACAAAATCGCCGAGCGTCATGCCGAACAGAAACGACAGGCCCGCGCTCTGCAGCACGGCGCGGGTGCCGTCGCGATGCACGACATGGCCCATTTCATGGGCGATGACGCCGGCGAGCTCGTCCGGCGTCTCGCTCTTCGCCAATAGCCCTTCGAACACGTAGACGTGGCCGCCCGGCAAGGCGAACGCATTCGCTTGTTTCCGGCGCACCACCTCGACTCGCGCCCGGTAAGGCACGGTTGCGGCCGTCTCCAACTGCCGGACCAGCTTGTCGAGCGATTTCCGCCCCTGCGCCTCGCCGGGAGCGGTGCCGCACTGGAAGGCCGCGCCGCGATTGCCGGTATCGAGCAGCGGGCGGACTTGTTTGTCGATCGCCTCGCCGAATTTCCTTTCCATGGGGAGCGGAATGAGCGGCGTTATCTTGTTGGCCAGCACCGGCATGCCGAAGATCGCCGTCAACACCAGCGAGGCGATCGCCGCAAGGCTCAAAACGACCACGCGTTGGCGCAGCCGGCGGTCGGCGGCGCCGCCGCGATCCAGCGCGGGCGCACGCACTTCGATGGCAGCGGCAAGCGCGGCGTCGCGAATCTCGAGCCGCGCCAGCGCCGCCTCCCCGCGCCGGCCTAGCCGCAAGATGCCTTCCGGCGCCGAGCGCGAGCGCAGATCGCCATAGTTCCACTCGTCGACGACGTATTGTTGATCGTCGTCGATAATGCGCAGTGAATTCGCGGCGGTCTCGACAATGACGTCGTGCCGCTTGCTGGTGACGCCGTTGAAATAGAAAGCCGGGCCGCGAACGGGAGCAGCCGGAACCATGAGCGTATCGGCGGCAATGCTCATCGCGGTGGCTTAAACACTCCCGAAGCCGAGTGCATCGACCAGGCCTTCGCCGAGCGCCGAGCTCAGGCCCGCTTTCGCCTCGACGGTATCCAGGATCGGCGCATCCGAAATCTCGGCGGATTGCGCGGCCGCGCGCCACAGCCCGAACGTGATCAGAACCTGATGCATGACCGAAATCCCGAGCGCAAAGGCGGCATAGAACAGGACACCGATCCCCGCACCGATCACATCGCGGCCGGGTATCTGGCTGCCCGCTATATGGACGGCGCTTAGCAACGCGAAGATGGCGGAGGCCAGAACGCCGATGCCAATGGAAGCTCCAATCATGAACAACCAAACAAGACCGATGTAGCGCAGGTAGATGAGATAAACTTGGCCGATGCGCAGCCGCGACGTGACGGCGATATCGCCAAAGCGCAAACCGGAGAGCCACCAGCGATAAACGATCGCCTGAAATACCGGATAGACAAGAACGGCAACAAGAACGCTGCCGGCGATTCCGCCGATGCCGATGCCCACGAGCGTCTTGGTGCCGAGCTTCCCGACGAGATCGGCGCCAATGACAGCAAACGCGCCGTCTTTGGCATCTTCAGGATTTGCGAGGTCGAAAGCGTGCCAATCAATCCGCGCAGCCACGAAGCCGGCGGCCACGAGCAAGGGCCCGACGGACGCGAGCCAAAGCGGCATGCCGCGCAGAAACAGGCGCCAGCCGGAGCCTTCGAAACGGCCCGGCAATTTGCCGTAGCTGGTGTGGCGCATCATGTAGCGCTGCAGGTTGGCCTGCGCCCACGGATAAGCAAGCCCGAGGCTCGCGATGATCAATATCCACCACAGGATGGCATACAAAGCGTAAAGCCAGCCCGATCCGTCCTGATG
>DATMQV010000098.1:0-4387 GCA_035566615.1 Xanthobacteraceae bacterium | reverse complement strand
AGGCCGGGCATGACGACGTTACGATCCCCTACTCGATGATGCTCGCCACCACGCCGGCGCCGACCGTGCGGCCGCCTTCGCGAATGGCGAAACGGAGCTTCTCCTCCATGGCGATCGGCACGATCAGCGTCACTTCCATGGCGATGTTGTCGCCCGGCATGACCATCTCGGTGCCTTCCGGCAGCGTCACCACGCCGGTCACGTCGGTGGTGCGGAAGTAGAATTGCGGCCGGTAATTGGTGAAGAACGGCGTATGGCGTCCGCCCTCCTCCTTGGTGAGGATGTAGGCCTCGGCCTTGAACTTGGTGTGCGGCTTCACCGAACCCGGCTTGCACAGGACTTGCCCGCGCTCCACCTCTTCGCGCTTGGTGCCGCGCAGCAGACAACCGACGTTGTCACCAGCCTCACCCTGATCGAGCAGCTTGCGGAACATCTCGACGCCGGTCACGGTGGTCTTGGTGGTCGGCTTGATGCCGACGATCTCGACTTCCTCGCCGACCTTGATGATGCCGCGCTCGATACGGCCGGTGCAGACCGTGCCGCGCCCGGAGATCGAGAATACGTCTTCGACCGGCATCAGGAACGGCTGATCCTTCGGCCGCTCCGGCTGCGGGATATAATCGTCGACCGCCTTCATCAGCTCGAAGATGGCTTCCTTGCCGAGCTTCGGGTCCTTGTCCTCGAGCGCCATCAGCGCCGAGCCCTTGACGATCGGGATCTTGTCGCCCGGGAAATTGTACTTGGACAGCAGCTCGCGGACCTCGAGCTCGACGAGCTCGAGCAATTCCGGATCGTCGACCATGTCGACCTTGTTGAGGAACACGACCAGCGCCGGCACGCCGACCTGACGGGCGAGCAGGATGTGCTCGCGGGTCTGCGGCATCGGGCCGTCGGCCGCGCTCACCACCAGGATGGCGCCGTCCATCTGCGCCGCGCCGGTGATCATGTTCTTCACATAGTCGGCGTGCCCGGGGCAGTCGACATGCGCGTAATGCCGCTTATCGGTCTCGTACTCGACGTGAGCGGTGGCGATGGTGATGCCGCGCGCCTTCTCTTCCGGCGCCTTGTCGATCTGATCGTAGGCGGTGTACTGGGCCTGGCCTTTTTCAGCCAAGACCTTGGTAATCGCCGCGGTCAACGACGTCTTGCCGTGGTCGACGTGCCCGATCGTGCCGATATTGCAATGCGGCTTGGTGCGGTTGAATTTTTCTTTGGCCATGAGGCTCTCCGTTCAGACTCTCTCTAATTCCTGCGACTGCTATCAGGCGAACTTTGCCTGCACCTCTTCAGCGATCGCTTTCGGTACTTCAGCGTAGTGATCGAACTGCATAGTGAACGTGGCGCGCCCCTGACTCATGGAGCGCAGGTTGTTGACGTAAGAGAACATGTTGGCGAGCGGCACCATCGCGGTGATGACGTTGGCGTTGCCGCGCATGTCCTGACCTTGAATCTGGCCGCGCCGCGAATTCAGATCGCCGATAACCGAGCCGGTATAGTCTTCCGGCGTCACCACCTCGACCTTCATCACCGGCTCGAGCAGGACCGCGCCGCCCTTCTGCAGCGCTTCGCGCAAGGCCATGCGGGCGGCGATCTCGAAGGCCAGCGCCGACGAATCCACTTCGTGGAACTTGCCGTCGACCAGCGACACTTTCAGATCGACCACCGGGAAGCCGGCGAGCACGCCGGATCCGAGCACCGACTCCAGTCCCTTCTCGACGCCGGGGACGAATTCCTTCGGCACGGCGCCGCCGACGATTTCGTTCTCGAACACGAAGTTCTCGCCGCCCGGAGGCAGCGGCTCCGCCACGATCTTGACTTCGGCGTACTGGCCGGAACCGCCGGTCTGCTTCTTGTGCGTGTAGGTCACCGTCGCCGGCCGGGTCAGCTTCTCGCGATAGGCGACCTGCGGCGCGCCGATATTGGCGTCGACCTTATAGGTGCGCTTGAGGATGTCGACTTTGATGTCGAGATGAAGCTCGCCCATCCCTTTGATGATGGTCTGGCCGGATTCCTGATCGGTGTGGACGCGGAACGAAGGATCCTCGGCCACCAGCTTGGCGAGCGCGACGCCGAGCTTTTCCTGGTCGGCCTTGGACTTCGGCTCGATCGCGATCTCGATGACCGGATCGGGGAATTCCATCTTTTCCAGGATCACCTGCTTCTGCGGATCGCACAGCGTGTCGCCGGTGCGCACATCCTTAAGCCCCGCCAGCGCGACGATGTCGCCGGCATAAGCCTCCTTGATGTCCTCGCGGTTGTTCGCATGCATGAGCAGCATGCGGCCGACGCGCTCCTTGCGGTCCTTGGTCGAATTGATCACGCCGGTGCCGCTCTCGAGCTTGCCCGAGTAGATGCGGCAGAAGGTGATGGTGCCAACGAACGGGTCGTCCATGATCTTGAAGGCGAGAAGCGACATCGGCTCGGTGTCCGACGGCTTGCGCTCGACCTCGTTGCCTTTGGAATCGATGCCCTTCATCGGCGGCACGTCTACCGGCGACGGCAGATAATCGACCACGGCGTCGAGCAACGGCTGCACGCCCTTGTTCTTGAATGCGGAGCCGCACAGCACCGGGAAGAACGTGCTGGCAATGGTCGCCTTACGGATGAGCCGCTTCAGCGTCGCGACGTCGGGCTCCTTGCCCTCGAGATAAGCGGCCATCACGTCGTCATCGAGCTCGACCGCGGCCTCCACGAGCTTCTCGCGATATTCCTTCGCCTGCTCGGCAAGATCGGCCGGGATTTCGATGTCGTGATACTTCGCACCCAGGGTCTCTTCGTCCCAAACGACGCCGACCATGCGGACGAGATCGATGATGCCCTTGAACTGGCTTTCGGCGCCGATCGGCAGCTGAATGGCGACCGGCTTGGCGCCGAGACGATCGACGATGTCCTTCAGGCACTGGAAGAAGTCAGCGCCGATCTTGTCCATCTTGTTGCAGAAGACGATGCGCGGAACGTTATAGCGGTCGCCCTGGCGCCAAACCGTCTCGGTCTGCGGCTCCACGCCCTGATTGGAATCGAGCACGCATACCGCGCCGTCGAGCACGCGCAGCGAGCGCTCCACTTCGATGGTGAAATCGACGTGGCCGGGCGTGTCGATGATGTTGAGGCGCTTGCCGTTCCAGATCGCGGTGGTCGCGGCAGAGGTAATCGTGATGCCGCGCTCCTGCTCCTGCTCCATGAAGTCCATGGTCGCGGCGCCGTCGTGCACTTCGCCGATCTTGTGGCTCTTGCCGGTGTAATAGAGGACGCGCTCGGTCGTGGTGGTCTTGCCAGCATCGATGTGCGCCATGATGCCGAAGTTGCGATAGTCCTCGATCGGATGTGTGCGGGGCATGGGGAAATTTCCTTCGCTGTCGCCGGCGTTACCAGCGATAGTGCGAGAATGCGCGGTTGGCTTCCGCCATCCGGTGTGTGTCCTCGCGCTTCTTGACGGCGTTCCCCCTATTGTTCGATGCATCGAGCAACTCGGCGGAGAGCCGTTCGGTCATCGTCTTTTCGTTGCGCTCGCGCGCCGCGGAAATGATCCAGCGGATGCCGAGCGCCTGACGCCGCGACGTGCGTACCTCGACCGGCACCTGATACGTGGCGCCGCCGACGCGGCGCGAGCGCACCTCGATCGACGGCATGACATTGTCCAGCGCCTGCTGGAATACGCTGATCGGGTTGCCGCGCGTCTTGCCCTCGATCATCTCGAGCGCGCCATAGACGATGCCCTCGGCGACCGACTTCTTGCCGGCATGCATCACCGAGTTCATGAATTTCGTGACCACGACATTGCCGAATTTCGGGTCCGGCAGAATTTCGCGTTTGTCGGCGCTGTGGCGGCGGGACATCGTTCTCTTCCTTACTTCGGCCGTTTGGCGCCGTACTTGGACCGGCGCTGCTTGCGATTCTTTACGCCCTGCGTATCGAGCACGCCGCGCAGGATGTGGTAGCGCACGCCCGGCAGGTCCTTCACGCGGCCGCCGCGGATCATCACCACCGAGTGCTCCTGCAGGTTATGGCCCTCGCCCGGGATGTAGCCGATGACTTCGAAGCCGTTGGTCAGCCGCACCTTCGCGACCTTGCGCAGCGCCGAGTTGGGCTTCTTCGGCGTCGTCGTGTAGACGCGCGTGCAGACGCCGCGCTTCTGCGGGCTCTGCTGCAGGGCCGGCACTTTCTTCTTCGCGTGTTGCGTCACCCGCGGCTTGCGAATGAGCTGATTGACCGTCGGCATTCGTTACCTGCTCCAAAGACGGGCTTGCGCCCTTTGGCCCCGCGGGCTTGCGCCCTTTTGGCTCCAAGACGGGGCTCGCACCCCTGTTGCGCGCGAATGCGTTCGCGCAAACGACAGCGCGCCATCCGCTTCCGAAAGCGGAAGGGCGCTGTAAATTCGCAGAGGACC
>DATMQV010000097.1:0-6456 GCA_035566615.1 Xanthobacteraceae bacterium | reverse complement strand
AACATTGACCGGCGCGTTGGTCAGCGGAGCAAGATGCCGCGAAAGCTCGGCGCGCGCCTTGCTCTCGATCTCTTCGATGAGCAGCGAGAATACGTCGTCGAAAAGACCGACATGCGCATCATTGTAGTGACCGGCGCCGTCGAGAAAGAGCGCGGTCATGCGTTGCAGGATTTCGCGGCGCTTCGCGCGCGAGCCGCGCTGAACGACGTCTTCCAGTTCCGGGATCAGGGAGAGGGTGTCACCCATGTCGTAATCAGGAATCGTTAAGCCTTTTGGCCTGTTTCTGATTACCGACGACCGATTACCGTTCCCTGAACGGCCCTTGCAACGTTTTGAGGAAAGGCTATATTCCGCGCATCCGATCATAACGGATACCTCATAACGGTCGGCTGATCCGAACGGTTTGTGAGAGTGGGCCCCCCGGGACCCGCTCTTTTTTATTACCTAGGGGCCGACAGTTCCGTTGCGGACGATTACGTAAGGACCAAAGTTTCGCAGCATGAACGACGGGCCGACAGCCTTTGCCGAAGAGCCGCGGCTGATCACCGAGCCGGGACGGGCGGCGCGTGTCGCCGCTCTCGCCGAACCGGTGCTCGCCGATCTCGGCTATCGGCTGGTACGCGTGCGCGTCTCCGGCGCCGCCGGTTGCACCGTGCAGATCATGGCCGAGCGGCCGGACGGCAGCATGGCGATCGAGGATTGTGAGGTCGCCTCGCGTGCACTCTCGCCGGTCTTCGATGCCAGCGATCCGATCGAGGGCGCTTATCGGCTGGAAATATCGTCGCCCGGTATCGACCGGCCGCTGGTGCGACGCTCGGATTTCGACCGCTATGCCGGCCATGTCGCGCATATCGAAATGCTGGCGCCGCTCGACGGCCGCAAGCGTTTCCGCGGCGAGCTTCTGGGCACGCAAGACCTATGGGTGCGGCTGCGCCGCACCGATCCGGCGGCAGGCGACAATCCGGAGGTTCTGCTGCCGATCGACGATATGGCCGAAGCAAGGCTTGTTCTCACCGACGCGCTGATCGCCGAATCGCTGCGGCGGAGCAAACACGGCGAGAAGCTTGAAGAACGCGCTGCCGGGCCGCATGCAAGCGGACGACAGCACAAGCATCGCGAACGACAGGATCATCAACACGGACAGGTGGGCGGCGCACCCGGCCAAGACCGGCGCGCCAACCAACGCAAAGGAGACTGACCATGGCGACGGTAAGCGCCAACAAACTCGAACTGCTGCAGATCGCTGACGCAGTCGCCCGCGAAAAGGCGATCGATCGCAAGATCGTGCTCGGCGCCATGGAGGACGCGATCGCCAAGGCGGCGCGCTCGCGCTACGGCAGCGAGACCGAAGTGCGCGCGGAGATCGATCCGAAAAGCGGCGAGCTGCATCTGTCGCGCCACATGCTGGTGGTCGACGCAGTCGAAAATCCGTCGTTCCAGATCAGCTTCGAAGATGCGCGCCGGCGCCATCCGGCCGCGCAGATCGGCGACACCATCGCCGACCCGCTGCCGCCGCTCGAATATGGCCGCATCGCCGCGCAATCGGCCAAGCAGGTGATCGTGCAGAAGGTGCGCGAGGCCGAGCGCGACCGTCAGTACGAAGAATACAAGGAACGGATCGAGGATATCGTCAACGGCATCGTCAAGCGCGTGGAATACGGCAATGTCGTCGTCGATCTGGGCCGCGGCGAAGCCATCGTGCGGCGCGACGAGATGCTGCCGCGCGAAGTGTTCCGCAACGGCGACCGCATTCGCGCTTTCATCTATGACGTTCGCCGTGAGCAGCGCGGGCCGCAGATCTTCCTGTCGCGGACGCATCCGAAATTCATGGCGAAGCTGTTCGCGCAGGAAGTTCCGGAAATCTACGACGGCATCGTCGAAGTCAAAGCGGTGGCGCGCGATCCCGGCTCACGCGCCAAGATCGCGGTTGTCTCGCGCGATTCCTCGGTCGATCCGGTCGGCGCCTGCGTCGGCATGCGCGGCTCGCGCGTGCAGGCGGTGGTCAACGAGCTGCAGGGCGAGAAGATCGACATTATTCCGTGGTCGCACGATATCGCGACCTTCGTGGTGAACGCGCTGGCGCCGGCCGAAGTCGCCAAGGTGGTGCTCGACGAAGAACGCGAGCGCATCGAGGTGGTGGTGCCCGATCAGCAGCTCTCGCTCGCGATCGGCCGCCGCGGGCAAAATGTGCGGCTCGCCTCGCAGCTGACCGGCTGGGACATCGACATCCTGACCGAGCAGGAAGAATCCGAGCGCCGCCAGGCCGAGTTCGAAAATCGCACCCGCATGTTCATCGACTCGCTCAATGTCGACGAGGTGATCGGCCAATTGCTCGCCTCGGAAGGCTTCACCTCGGTCGAGGAGCTCGCGTTCGTGGACACCAAGGAGATCGCGGGCATCGAGGGGTTCGATGAAGACACCGCGGCCGAATTGCAGACGCGCGCGCGCGACTATCTCGCCAAGATCGAGGCCGAACTCGACGCCAAGCGAACGGAATTGGGCGTCGCCGACGAGCTCAAGGAAGTGCCCGGCGTTACGACCGCGATGCTGGTCCGCTTCGGCGAGAACGGCATCAAGACCGTCGAGGACCTCGCCGGTTGTGCAACCGACGATCTGGTCGGCTGGACCGAGCGCAAGGACGGCGAGACCGTGCGCGAAGCCGGCATTCTCGACGGCTTCGATCTGTCGCGCGAGGAGGCCGAATCCATGGTCATGCAGGCCCGCCTGAAGGCCGGCTGGGTGAGTGAAGCGGATCTGGCCCCGCCGGCCGCCGCGGAAGAAACCCCGGTCGCCGAAGCTCAGGCCTAGAGCGGGATGAGTTATATTTGGATCAGCATCCCGCTCTAGCTTTTTGTTTGAACATGATCTTTTCGGAAAACCGGTCTCCACCTTTCCGGATCATGCTCGGGCGAAGCCTGCGACAATGAAGCGAGCGCATGATCGCCGGAATGCAAGAAGTCGTAAGCTCCGTCGAACTTGACCGCGGCCCCCGGGCCGGCGAACGCACGCGCATGTGTGCGGTGACCCGGGAGATCCGCCCGCTATCCGAGCTGATCCGGTTCGTGGTCGGCCCCGACGGCGCAGCCGTCCCCGACGTCAAGACCAAGTTGCCCGGCCGCGGCCTATGGATAACGGCCAGCCGGGAGGCGTTGGGCGAGGCGATCAAGCGCAAGGTCTTTAGCCGTGGGTTCAAGCGGGAGGTCCGGCTCCCCGCGGACCTCGCCGAACGGACGGAACGGCTCCTGGAACGCGCGGTTCTCGATGCTTTGGCGATGGCCGGAAAGGCCGGGTCGGTCGCGGCCGGCTTCGCCAAAACGGAAGCCGCCCTGGAACATGAAGAGGTTATTGCCGTCCTTCATGCGGCGGGAGCGTCCGCCGACGGGGTACGCAAGCTCCAGGCCAGAGCCAACCGCCACCGGTCAGGGGTACCGCCCGCGGAGATCGGATTTTTGACCACGGCGCAATTGGATTTGGCATTGAACCGCCCAAATGTGGTACATGCTGCCCTGCTCGCCGGACCTGCGAGCGAAACCTTTTTGGCGCGCTGCCGGCGCCTAGAGCGGTTTCGCACCGGCGATCAGCAACATCAGGCCGGAAAGGCTGCGCCGAAGTAACGCCGGCCGGAGACATGAACGCGTATGACTGAGACGAACAAAAATAGCGGCGAGAAGCTGAGCGTCACTTCGACCAAGACGCTGACGCTCAAGCGCGGCGGCGTCGAACAGGGCGTCGTGCGTCAGAGCTTCAGCCATGGTCGCAGCAAGGCGGTCGTTGTCGAGAAGGTGAAGCGTCGCGTCGGTCCGGGCGAGGCGAAGGCGGAGCCGCCGGCGCCTGTCGAGCGCAGTGCCGCGCCCGCGCCGAAGCGCAACGTTACCTCTGCCAGGAGCCCGTCGAGCACGCCGACATCGGCTGCGTCTGCGGCCGCCCCGGCGAAGCCGTCCGGCGTCGTATTGCGTACGCTCACCGAGGAAGAGCGCAGCGCGCGCGCACACGCGCTCGCCGACGCGCGTTTGCGCGAGGCGGAAGAGCGCAAGATCGCCGAAGAGGAAGCGCGGATTCGGCAGACGCGTGAAGAGCTCGAGAAAGCCGACCGTGCAAAGGCCGAAGCGCGCAAGCGCGATGAAGAAGAACGGCGCAAGCACGACGAAGAGACCAAGCGCAAGGCCGACGAAGTCGCCAAGAAGCGGTTCGGCGCAGAGACCGCGACGCCGCTCAAGTCGGCGGCCACGCCCCGACCCACGCTTGAAGCCGACGAAGAGGAAGCTCCGCGCACCCCGCGGCGCGGCGGCGTCGCCGCGCGCCCGGCACCGGCGCCGAAGACGCCGCGCGTCGGCGCCGAGAAGCGCCGCGGTCGGCTCACCGTCGTGACGGCGCTCTCCGCCGACGAGGTCCGCGAACGCTCGGTCGCCTCGTTCCGTCGCCGCAACCAGCGCATGACCGGTCACCGCGACGAGCCGAAGGAAAAGATTGCGCGCGAAGTGACGATCCCGGAGACGATCACTATTCAGGAGCTGGCCAACCGTATGGCCGAGCGCGCGGTCGACGTGATCCGCATCCTCATGCAACAGGGTCACATGGCGAAGATCACGGATACGATCGACGCCGATACCGCCCAGCTCATTGCCGAGGAGCTCGGCCACACCGTGCGGCGCGTCGCCGAGTCGGACGTCGAAGAAGGCATGTTCGACGCGCCCGACGATCCGGCGAACCTGCAGCCGCGCGCGCCCGTGGTCACCATCATGGGCCACGTCGACCACGGCAAGACCTCGCTCCTTGACGCCATCCGCTCGACCGAAGTGGCGGCCGGCGAAGCCGGCGGCATCACCCAGCATATCGGCGCGTATCAAGTGACGTCGCCGTCGGGTGGACGCATCACCTTCATCGATACGCCCGGCCACGCGGCCTTCACCGCCATGCGCGCCCGCGGCGCGAAAATCACCGACGTCGTCGTGCTGGTGGTGGCAGCCGACGACGGCGTCATGCCGCAAACGATCGAGGCGATCCATCACGCCAAGGCGGCGAAGGTTCCGATCATTGTGGCGATCAACAAGATCGACAAGCCGGACGCCAAGCCCGAACGCGTGCGCACCGAGCTGCTGCAGCACGAAATTCAGGTCGAGTCGCTCGGCGGCGAGGTGCTCGAAGTCGACGTCTCGGCAAAAGAGAAGACCAATCTCGACAAGCTGCTCGACGTGATCGCGCTGCAAGCGGAAGTGCTTGAGCTCAAGGCCAATCCGAACCGTGCGGCAGAAGGCACCGTGATCGAGGCGCGGCTCGACCGCGGCCGTGGCCCGGTGGCGACTGTGCTGGTGCAGCGTGGCACGCTGCGCCCCGGCGACATCGTCGTCGCCGGCTCGGAATGGGGGCGAGTGCGCGCGCTGGTGTCGGACACCGGACACGCGGTGGTGGCCGCCGGCCCGTCGATGCCGGTGGAGATCCTGGGCTTCAACGGCACGCCCGAGGCCAGCGACCGCCTCGCGGCGGTGGCGACCGAAGCGCGGGCGCGTGAGATCGCCGATTACCGCGCGCGGCAGAAGCGCGAGATCGCGGCCGCCCGGCAAACCGGCATGCGCGGCTCGCTCGAGCAGATGATGAGTCAGCTCAAGACGTCGGGCCGCAAGGAATTCCCGCTGGTGATCAAGGGCGACGTGCAAGGCTCTATCGAAGCCATCGTCGGTGCGCTGGAGAAGCTTTCGACCGACGAGGTTGCCGCCCGCGTGATCTTCGCCGGAGCCGGCGGCATCACCGAATCCGACGTGACGCTCGCTGGCGCGTCCGGCGCCGCGGTCATCGGCTTCAATGTGCGCGCGCACAAAGAGGCGCGTGAAGCCGCGGAACAGGCCGGCATCGAGATCCGCTACTACAACATCATCTACGATCTCGTCGACGACGTGAAGAAGGCGATGTCGGGATTGCTGGCGCCGATGCTGCGCGAGACCATGCTCGGCAACGCGACGATTCTCGAAGTCTTCAAGGTCTCCAAGGTCGGCAACGTGGCCGGTTGCCGCGTGACCGACGGCGTGGTCGAGCGCGGCGCCAATGTGCGGCTCATTCGCGACAATGTCGTCGTCCATCAAGGCAAGCTCTCGCAGCTCAAGCGCTTCAAGGACGACGCCCGCGAAGTCGTCGCCGGCCAGGAATGCGGCATGGCGTTCGAGAACTACCAGGACATGAAAGTCGGCGACGTAATCGAGTGCTATCGCGTGGAGACCGTGCAGCGGACGCTGTGAGTTCAAGTCTCACGTTCGCGTGCGATCGTTGAAGCCGGCGAGCCGGCAATCCCGATAAACACGTTCATTGTCAATGGAATGGAGGTGCGCGGGCTTAAGCCCGCGCACGACTGGCGGCAAGAAAGATGTCACGTCACCACCATCGCGCTCAACCGGCGGGCGGCTCGCAGCGCCAATTGCGAGTCGGCGAGCTGATCCGCCACGAATTGGCGGCCATGCTGTCGCG
>DATMQV010000096.1:0-2314 GCA_035566615.1 Xanthobacteraceae bacterium | reverse complement strand
GATGAAACCTTGATACGGTCGAGGATCGAAAGCTCGCTCACGGTTTCCAGGCGATTGGTGCGCGGATCGTAGACGATCAGCTTGAGCGGGGTTTGTTCGAGGATATAGCGCGACACGGTATGGTTCGAATCGTTGCCGTGTTCCTCGCACAGCAACACGCTGTCGCCCTGCAACAGCCGCTTGCCGCCCTTGATGGCTTCGATCTCGACGCCTTCGACATCGAGTTTGATCAGGTATTTTCCATCAGGAGAAATCTTGCCGTCATCGAGTAAATTATCGAGCGCGATGACCGGCACGTCCTCGCCGCCGCCACTCGTGTTGCCGGCAATGCTGAACGCCTCATGCTTGGTGCCGGACAGCCGCGCGGTGCCGCGCGCCGCCCCGATTGCGCACTTCAGAACCTCAAAACGGTTGCCGTTGATTTCGGAATTGTTCGCAAGCTTGACGAAATTCTGCGACGACGGTTCGATCGCGATCGCCTTGTGCGAACCGTAAGGTATGCTCGAGATCAGCACCGACCAATAACCGAAATTCGCGCCGCAATCGATCAGCGTGTAGTCGACGCCGACGGAATCCCGGAACAGCAATTCCAGTTCGTCTTCGTAGGAGAACGAGCGGTTGAGCAGCTTGCTCCAGTAACCGTCGCCATAGGGAAATTCGAACGTCGCATCGGAATTTAGCCGGATCGCGATGTCGCGCTGGGGCAGAGTCTTGCGCAGAAGATTGGCGCAGCTGTTGTAACCGCGGTGCGAAAACGTCGATGCCACCTTCGAGCCCGATGACAAAGCCAGCGCCGCCAACCGCTCCCACGCGTTGGCGCCCTCGAGCACGCCGGTAGTCCGGTCAAACTGGATGGGCGGCATGACGATCACCGGTCGACTTCTCCGAACACGATATCGAGCGAGCCAAGAATGGCCGAGACGTCGGCCAGCAGATGGCCCTTGCAGATGAAATCCATCGCCTGCAGATGGGCAAATCCCGGCGCGCGGATCTTGCATTTGTAGGGCTTGTTGGTGCCGTCGGCGACCAGATAGACGCCGAACTCGCCTTTCGGCGCCTCGACCGCAGCGTAGACTTCGCCGGCGGGCACGTGAAAGCCTTCGGTGTAGAGCTTGAAGTGATGGATCAAAGCCTCCATCGAGCGCTTCATCTCGCCCCGGCGCGGCGGAAAGATCTTGTTATCCTCGACTGCGACGGGTCCCTGCCCGTCGGCGGCGCGCAGCTTTTCGATGCACTGTCTCATGATGCGCACCGACTGGCGCATTTCTTCCATCCGGATGCAGTAGCGGTCGTAGCAATCGCCGTTCTTGCCGATCGGAATGTCGAAATCCATCTCGGCGTAACATTCGTAAGGCTGGGCCTTGCGCAGGTCCCAGGCGGCGCCCGAGCCGCGCACCATCACGCCGGAAAAACCCCACTCCCAGGCCTGCTTCAGCGTGACCACGCCGATATCGACGTTGCGCTGCTTGAAGATGCGGTTGCCGGTGAGCAACCGTTCGAGATCGGCGACCACACCCAGGAACGGTTCGCACCAGGCTTCGATATCGTCGATCAGTTTCGGCGGCAGATCCTGGTGGACGCCGCCGATCCGGAAATACGCCGCATGCATCCGCGAGCCGGAGGCGCGCTCGTAGAACACCATCAGCTTTTCGCGCTCTTCAAAGCCCCACAGCGGCGGGGTCAGCGCGCCGACGTCCATCGCCTGGGTAGTGACGTTGAGAAGATGCGACAGGATGCGGCCGATCTCGCAGTAAAGAACCCGGATCAGTTGTCCGCGGCGCGGCACGGCAATGCCGAGCAGCTTTTCCGCCGCCAGACAGAACGCGTGTTCCTGATTCATCGGCGCGACATAGTCGAGCCGGTCGAAATACGGGATCGCTTGCAGATAGGTCTTGTGCTCGATCAGCTTCTCGGTGCCGCGATGAAGCAGTCCGATATGCGGATCGACGCGAGCGACCACCTCGCCGTCGAGTTCCAGCACCAAGCGCAGCACGCCGTGCGCGGCCGGATGCTGGGGACCGAAGTTGATGGTAAAGTTGCGAAGATTCTGTTCGTTCATTGAGAGGCGCTCCGCGCCTTAGTGAATGGCGAATGGCGAATGGCGAATGGAATCATTTCGCGGACTTGTCCTGCAGTGACCGCAACAACGCACGAAGCATTTTGCCCAAGCTCTCGCACTGAACGAGAACTGTCTGCAAATCGAGCACCGGGAGGATTCCGACGCGCTCCGCCAAAAGAAGATGTGTTTCCAGCTCCTTCAGAGAGCCTTGTGAGACTCGAAGATGCTGCACGAAATTGCCGGTATTTTCCCGCC